>JAGRDU010000126.1:3988-9992 GCA_020446905.1 Paracoccaceae bacterium
CGAGGCGATCCTGAACATGCGCCTCAGGTCGCTCCGCAAACTTGAGGAGATGGAGCTTCTGAAGGAGCAGGACGAGCTGATGCGCGAGCGGGCGGCGCTTGAGGATCTGCTCGGCTCGGACGCGCTTCAGTGGAAGACCATCGCGGGAGAGCTTCGCGCGGTGCAGAAGGCCTTCGGCAAGGACGCCCCCGGCGGCGCGCGGCGGACCGGCTTCGCCGAGGCCGGCGAGGTCGAGGAGGTGCCGATGGAGGCGATGATCGAGCGCGAGCCGATCACCGTCATCTGCTCGAAGATGGGCTGGATCCGCGCGATGAAGGGGCATCTGGCGACGGATGCCGAGGTGAAGTTCCGCGATGGCGACGAGGGCCGGTTCGCCTTCCACGCCGAGACCACGGACAGGATCCTGCTCGCCGGATCGAACGGGCGGTTCTTCACGCTGCTCGGCGCGAACCTTCCCGGCGGGCGCGGCATGGGAGAGCCTGTGCGGCTGATGGTCGACCTGCCGAACGAGGCCGAGATCGTCGATCTCATCGTTTACCGGCCCGGCGAGAAGTTCATCGTCGCCTCGACGGCCGGCGAGGGCTTCCTTGTCCCGGCCGACGAAGTGGTGGCGCAGACCCGCGCCGGAAAGCAGGTGATGAATCTCGCCGACAAGGTGCGGATGGCGATCTGCAAGCCGGTTTCCGGGGACCATGTCGCGATCGTATCGAAGAACCGCAAGCTTCTTGCCTTCCCTCTGGAGGAGCTGCCGGAGATGACGCGTGGCAAGGGCGTGCGCCTGCAGAAATACAACCTCGCACGCGGTCGGCAGGGGGTGCTGGAGCTTGACGGCGGGCTTTCGGACCTGACGACCTTCGAGAAGGCCAGGGGTCTCTCCTGGGCGATGCCGAACGGCCATACACGGACCGAAGACATGGGCGACTGGATCGCGAAACGCGCCGGGGTCGGCAAGGCGCCGCCGCACGGTTTCCCGCGCGACAACCGCTTCTGAGAGGAGTGGTCCGCCTCGGGGGCGTCGAGCCCCCTCGGAGGACGCCGCCCCCAGTGGGCGGCGCGCCTCCGGCGGGAGTATTTTACCCACAATGAATGACGGGCGGCCTGCCCTTTCACTGTGGCCAAATACTCGGGCCCGGCGGACGCGTCAGGCGGCCCACATCCTCAGGAGGTTGGACCGGGTCTTGCTCAGCGTGTCGAGGAGAGATGTCTTGCCCTCCCGCCCGAGGATCTCGGCAATGGCGCGGTCGAGGTCGAAGAGAATCTCGCGCTGGCCGGCGTCGCGGATCCAGCTTTGCACCCAGCCGACGAGGCAGAGCCTTGTGCCGCGTGTCACCGGCTCAACCCGATGGAGCGTCGTCGAGGGGTAGAGGATGAGGCTGCCGGCGGAGAGCTTGAAGGCCCGCTCCTCGGCGGTGTCGGCGACGACCAGCGCACCGCCGTCGTAGGTTTCCGGCTCGCCGAGAAAGAGCGTGAAGGACAGATCGGTGCGCAGCCCCTGCATGAGGGCGTCGTCGACATGCATGCCGTAGGTCTGACCCGCGCGGTAGCGCGAGAGGATGAGCGGAGTCATGGCCTTGGGGCGGGCCGCCGAGCGGAAGACCGGATGGGCCATGAGTGCAGCCGCCACCTTGGCGCGGATGGCCTCGAGGCCTTCGGAGGGCGCGGCCTGGTCGTTCGCCTTGATCGCGCGGGCGATCGCCCCGGCGGTCTTGCGGCCGTCGTCGAACGGCAGCGTCTCGGCGGCCCCGTGCAGGGCCGCCGCTTCGGCAGGCGTGAGGACGCCGTCGAGGACCAGGAACATCGCCTATCTCAGCTTGTAGGCGGCCAGTTCCACCTTGGCGACGGCGGCGAGAAGTGCGGCCGGATCGCCAAGGGTCTTGCCCGCGGGATCGACGCCGGGCAGCGCCTCGGCTGCCTCGTCGAGGGCGGCAAGGGCCGCGCTCCCGAAGGCCTTTTCGGCGGCGTCCTCTTCACCGGCCATGTGCTCGGCCTGGGTTCGGACCGTCTCCACGAAGCCCCAGGCATCCTGGTATTCGTGCAGTTCCGCAATCGCGCCGTCCTTGACGCCGATCCCGTATTCGTCTGCGGCGGTGCGCAGGATCGCGACCATGGCGCGCGCCTCGGCGGATTCGGTCGCACCGGCAGCCTCGCGCGCGGCCGCGATGGCAGTCAGGACATTTGCCAGGGCCGCCTCCACCGTTTCGACAGGCGCCTTTTCGGCGACGGCGCCGGCGAGCGAGGTCAGTTCCTCGGCGAAGCCCTTCGCACCGACTTCTTCAAGATGCCCGCCGAGCTCTTCATAGATCTCATCCTGCGGGTGTTTCATATGGGTCGCCGCCTGATCGGCGAGGCCTGCGCGGTAAAGCGCGGTACCGGCACGCAGATGGCCCTCGATGAGACCGAGGTCGGCAAGAAGCTCGACCGTCTCGTCGCCGTCGGCCACGTGGCCGCTTTCGCCGCCCTCGCCGCCTTCGGTGGACTGGGCAAGCCAGATCTTCTCGGCGGGCGCGGCGGGAAACGGCGCGGGACTGCCGGCCTCGGCCGCGACGGCCGCGCTCATCGCGGCACCGGCGAGGCCGAGCGCGGTCCAGCCGATCGGCGTCACGCGGCGGGGGGCTTTGTCCTGGGTCATGGCGGCTGTCTCCTGTCTGCTGACCCGAGCGATAGCGAAGCCGCGACGGGCGGTCAAGGTAATCTTATTGTTTTTGTCAGGAATTTTTGGCAATAAGAAAGGGGCGAGACCGAAGCCCCGCCCCCTTGTCGCGCCTTGCGCTGCGCGTTCAGGCGTAAAGTGCCGGAACCCCGAGCCGCGCGTGGATCTGGTTCACAGACCGCTGGTCGATGCCCATCGCGGTGGCGAGCTGGTGGAGGTATTGTGCCTCGTTCCGGTTGTCGAGGTCGATGGCCATGACCGACATGGTATAGACCTGCGCCTCGAGCCCCTTCGGCACCTGCCGGGCCAGCCCCTGCACATCAACCGGCGCCTGAAGCTCGCCTTCGACAAAGCGCTTCTCGGCGGCGGAAATGTCACCGAGGTTGCCGAGGAGCTTCTTCTGCTCATCGGCATCGACCTTGCCGTCGGCCTTCGCGGCCTGGATCATCGCGCGGAGCATGAGGCCCGCCATCGCGTCCTGCTCGCGCGTCGGCTGAACGCTCGGCTCGCCGCGGTTTCCGAAGGACTGGTTGAGGATGTCGCCGAAGCTGCCGCCGCGGCCAGAGGCACCGCCCGCCGCCCCGCCGAGCGCACCGCCGAGGAGGCCGCCAAGAAGGTCACCGAGGCCGCCGCCGGACGGAGCGCTGCCCTGCCCGCCGCCGAGAATGCCGCCGAGCAGATCGTCAAGCCCGCCGCCTTGCGTTCCCCGAGTCACGGTGCCCCCGGACTGGCCCTTGCCGCCGAGTTCCTCGAGGAAGTCGCCGATGCCGCCGCCCGAGCCGCCGAAGATGCTGCCGCCGCCGGTGTCGGCGGTCCGGCCCGAGGTCTTGGTGGACTTGCCGCCGAGGATCTCGCCCATCATGTCCTCGAGACCGCCGCCGCTACCGCCGGGCGAATACTTGCCGCCAAAGGTCCCGCCGCTGCCGGCGCTGCCGCCGCCAGACTTCTGGATCATGCTGCCGACGCCTTTCGCGACCGCAACCCCGATGGCCACTTTGGCCAGTGTTCCCATTAGACTCATGATGCCCCCCTAGGCTCTACAGGTACTTAGTTAGTTTGCATGATGCCCCAGGTAAGGGGGGAAAAATCCAGCCCTAATCCCCCGCCTCGGCGACATTCAGCCAGACGCCGCCCTCGGGACGCAGGGTCAGGATCAGGACCGGCCTCGGCGCGCGGCCCGGAACCGGGGTGAAACGGAAGCGCGCGAGAAGCGTCGCGAGGATGATGACCGCCTCCTGCAGGGCGAAGCTCGCGCCGATGCAGATGCGGGGGCCGCCGCCGAATGGCAAGTAGGCGAAGCGGTCGATGCCCTTGGGATCGGCAAAGCGGTCGGGGTCGAACCGGTGCGGATCGGGCCAGAGGAGATGGTGGCGCTGAAGCGCGTAGATCGGCAGCATCACGGTGTCGCCGGGCCGGATCTCGCGGCCGCACAGCCTGTCTTCGGCAAGGGCGGTACGCGACAGGAAGGCGGCGGGCGGATAAAGCCGCAGCGCCTCGTCGACGATGCGCCGGCAGAGCCCGAGCGCGGGCAGATCCGCGACCGTCGCGGCGCGGCTGCCGAGAGCGGCCCGTGCCTCAGCCCGGGCCCGGTCCTGCACCACGGGATCGAAGGCGCAAAGGTAGAGCGCCCAGGCGAGCGTCAGGGCTGTCGTCTCGTGACCCGCGACGATGAAGGTCAGGAGGTTGTCGCGCAGTTCCGCCGTCGTCATGCGGCGGTGCGTCTCGGGGTCCTCGCCGTCGAGAAGATGGTCGAGCAGGTCGGGGACGCCGGCGCGCCCGCTGCCGCGCCGTTCGGTGATCGCCTCGTCAGCCATCGACTTCATCGCCTTCATCGCGGGGCCTGTGGTCAGCCGGGAAAGGCGCGGCACCCAGGGCGGCGCCCCGACGATGTCGAGGATCGAGACGCGCGCGGTCGAGGCGATGTAGGCGTCGATGGCGCGGTGTACCGCGGCGCGGTCGAAGGCCTCGCCTCCCGAGAAGGTGACGTCCGAGATCACCTCGAATGTGGTCGTCACCATCTCCTCATAGAGGTTCGCCGCGCGTCCAGCCTGCGCCGCGACCCGTTCGGCCGCACGTTCCGCCGCCGCGGTCATCACCGGCGCCAGCGCCTGCACGTTTCGGACGGAAAAGGCCGGCGCGGCGGCGCGGCGCTGCCAGTGCCAATGGGCGCCCTCCGCCACAAAGAGGCTTTCGCCGATCGCCGGGCGCAGGATCATCTTGGTGACGTCGGACTTGGGATAATCCTCGAGCCGGTCCTTCAGCACGCGGCGGATGGCGCCGGGTTCCATCACCATGTGCCAACGCTTCACGGTACGTCCCGAAACCATCGGTTGCCTGACGGCGATCTCGGGGATGAGTTCCAGAACATTGCGCCTGCTGGTCTGGAAGCTGTCCCAGACACCCATCGGCCGGACCGCAAGCGGCACCTGGACCGGACAGTCGAACGTCTCGGCGCGCGTCATGCTCGGCACCTCCTTGGGGGAATATAGTCACCCGATCCGCCAGGCCAAGCTTCACGATGGACGAAGCGCCGGCAATCCTCTATTCCGGCGCCGCACCGCTGAAGGGACCACCATGCGCCTTGCCCGTCTTGCCGCCGCCCTGTTCCTGCCGCTTCTGGCCGCCTGCGCGGCCGACGATCTTGCGCAGCCGCCGAAGGACTTCGGCGACTTCGCGCTTGGCTACGATATCGTCGTGGCCAAGAACGCCCAGCCCGTCGGCCCCTCGCGCAAGGCGACGGCCGAGGAATGGGAAGGCGCGATCAAGAAGGCTGTCGAGGCACGCTTCACGCGCTACGAGGGCGACAAACTTTATCACATCGGCATCGGGGTCGATGCCTATGCGCTGGCGGTGCCGGGCGTGCCCGTCCTTCTGAGCCCGAAGTCCGTTCTCGCGATCACGGTCGACGTCTGGGACGACACCGCGCAGCGCCGGGTCAATGCCAAGCCCAAGCAGTTCACCGTCTTCGAGGGGCTGAACGGCGATACCGTCGTCGGCTCGGGCCTGACCAAGACGCGCGAGGAGCAGATGGCGACGCTCTCGGCGAATGCCGCGCGGCTCATCAACGACTGGCTGGTCGAGAACAAGGCCTGGTTCACCCCCGAGGCAGTTGCGGCGCGCGCCCTTCTGCCGGCCGAGAAGACCGCAGACATCGCCGGTCCGAAGGCCAAGGCCAAGCCGGCCAACTGACGCTTGATTTTTCTCCGCCCAGCCAATAGGTAGCGCGCGATGTCGAACCGGGGGTCCTTTGGGCCCCCCCAGAGCATGAGGCGCCCGCAAGATGGCAAAGGCAAAGTTTGAACGTACGAAACCGCACGTGAACATCGGGACGATTGGTCACGTTGACCACGGCAA
>JAGRDU010000127.1:0-8666 GCA_020446905.1 Paracoccaceae bacterium
GCACCGGCAGCACGCGGGCCGAGGTGCCGCCGACATAGCGGTAAAGCGGCAGCGCCGAGAAATCGGCGGCGGCCTTCGCGGCGGCAAGCGAAACGCCGAGGATCGCGTTGGCGCCAAGGCGGCCCTTGTTCGCCGTGCCGTCAAGCTCGATCATCGCGCGGTCCAGCTCGACCTGCTCGGTCGCGTCCATGCCGACGACGGCCTCGGCAATCTCGCCGTTCACCGCCGCCACGGCCTCCAGAACGCCCTTGCCGAGATAGCGCGCCTTGTCGCCGTCACGCTTTTCCACCGCCTCATGGGCGCCGGTCGAGGCGCCGGAAGGCACGGCGGCGCGGCCCATCGTGCCGTCTTCCAGCGTCACGTCCACCTCGACGGTGGGATTGCCCCGGCTGTCGAGGATTTCGCGGGCATGGATGTCGATGATCGTGCTCATGGCAGGGGTCCTTTTGCAGGCGCTCAGGTTTCGAGGGCGGTCTTTACGCCCTCGCCAAAGGCGAGGGAAGAACTATTGCGCGGTGCCGGCGGACTTGCCGGCCCGGCGTTCGCGCAAATAGGCGTAGAACGCGGCAAGTATGACGATTGTCGCCCCCGCAAGCGTCGCGGCGTCGGGCCGTTCGCCAAAGACCGCGACCCCGATCATCAGCGAGAAGACAAGCCGCGCATAGCGGAACGGCATCAGCGCCGATGCATCGGCAAGCCGCATCGAGGCGACGATGGCATAATAGCCCGCGCCCCCCGTCAGCACCGCCGCCGCCATCAGCGCGCCCTGCGCCGCGGTCGGCATCCGCGGCGCATCTGCGAAGGCCAGCATCGCGAGCCCCGTGACGAGGACCGCGAAGAATCCGTAGAACGAGATGACCATCGAGGGCACCGCCTCGGGCACCCGCCGTGTAATGAGATCCCTGACCGCGATGGCCGCCACGGTCACAAGCACAAGCAAGGCCATCGGCTGGAACCCCGCGAGGCCCGGCCGGATGATGAGAAGGACGCCGGCAAACCCCGCGACGACCGCCGCCCAGCGGCGCCAGCCCACCGGCTCGCCCATGAACAGCGCCGCGCCCGCCGTCACCGCCAGCGGGGTGGCCTGAAAGACCGCTGCGACGGTCGAGATCGGGACGGTGGACAGCGCCGTGACGAAGGTCGCGCCGGACACGCCCTCGCACAACGTGCGGATCACCACCGTCGGGTGGCGCAACGCGCGGATCAGCCAAGACCGACCGTGATCGCCTGCGATCAGGAAGAACAGGAGCGACCCGCCGAGCCCGAGCGCCGCCAACACCTCGCCGACCGGAAGATCGGCCGTCAGCGCCTTGATGATCGCATCCTCGACCGCGAAGGCCGCCATGGAAAAGACCACAAGCCCGATGCCGCGCAGGTTTCCCATGGCTCAGGCCGCGTCCGGGCGGCGGGCCCGGGATCGGGGTCGGGAAAAGCGGGCGGGGGACATGGATCGGCCTTTGTTCGCGCCTGCCCCCTCTAGTCCATCCGCGCGCCGGCCGAAAGGGCCCTCGACCGGAACCGCGCTGCGCGCGATGTCGTCCCGGGACTAGACAGCGCGCTCCGCTGCCGCGACCCTTGCGGCGGAAGGAGAGAGCATCATGACCGGACATCGCCGGCGGGGCAGGGACGCGCGGCACAGCGAACCGCCCGCCCGCAAGGCCGATTACCGTGCCTTGCGCCACCCTTTCGCGCCGCAGCGCGTCCTGTCGGACGACGCGGTGGCGGCCGTGCACGATCTGGCGCTGAAGCTCCTCGAAGACCTCGGCATGGTCGTCCTTCTGCCCGAGGCGCGGGCGATTTTCGCCGCCGCCGGCGCGCGCACCGATGAAGAAAGCGGCCTCGTCCGCATCGGGCGCGAGATCGTGACCGCCGCCCTCGCCACCGCCCCGCGCGTCATCCCGATCCGGGCGGCCAACCCGGCTCGCGACCTCCTTTACGAAGACGGCGCGCTGATCTTCTCGCCCGGCTCCGGCTGCCCCAACACCACGGACGCCGTGCGGGGCAGGCGCCCCGGCTGCCTTCAGACCTACGAGGAAACACTGAAGCTGCACCAGAGTTTCGACGTCATCCACAAGCTCGGCCCCTCGTCCGAACCGCAGGACATCCCCGCCCACCTCAGGCACTACGCGATGATGCGCGCCCAGATCGCGCTCTCGGACAAGCCGCTCTTCATCTATGCAAGGGGCCGCGCCCAGGTCGAGGACGGGTTCGAGATGATCCGCCTCGGCCTCGGCCTTTCGGGCGTCGAGTTCGGCGCGGGCGTCTGGGCGACGACCGTCATCAACACCAACTCCCCCCGCCAGCTCGACGCCCCCATGGCCGAGGGCATCATCGACTTCGCCCGCGCCGGGCAGATGTCGATCATCACGCCTTTCTGCCTCGCGGGTGCCATGGCCCCGGTGACGGTCGAGGGCGCGCTTGTGCTGCAACATGCCGAATGCCTCGCCGGGATCACGCTCGCGCAACTGGCACGGGCAGGGGCCCCGGTCAGCTACGGCGGCTTTTCCTCGAACGTCGACATGAAGTCCGGTGCCCCGGCCTTCGGCACACCCACCCATATCCGCTTGGCCATCGCGACCGGCCAGATGGCCCGCCACGTCGGGCTCCCCTGGCGCTCGGCCGCCGGATCGGCGGCGAACACCGCCGACATGCAGGCGGCGGGCGAGACCCACATGGGCCTCTGGGGGAGCCTCATGGCGGGCGCCACGCTTGTCGTCCACGCGGCAGGCTGGCTCGAGGGCGGCCTCTCCTTCGGCTACGAGAAATTCATCAACGACATCGAGGCGCTGCAGACGATCGCCGAGCTTTGCCAGCCGCTGCGCTCGGCGCCCGGGGATTTCGCCTGGGACGCGCTCTCCGACGTCCCTCCCGGCGGCCACTTCTTCGCGACCGGGCACACGATGGAACGCTACGACCGGGCTTTCTATCCGCCGCTCGTCGCCGATCTGTCCAATCACGGCAACTGGCTGGCAGGCGGCGCCCGGACATCGACCGAACGCGCCACCGCGATCTGGCAACGGCTCCTGGCCGACTTTCGCGCTCCGGCCGGCGCCGAAGACCGCGCCGGCCGCCTCGATGCGTTCATCTCCCGAAGGACGGCGGAGGGCGGCGCGCCCCCGCCCGGCTGACGCCGCTTCGCCGCCTGACGGCGGCGATCCGCCGGGGAGGCGCTGCCTCCCCGGACCCCTCCGGAGTATTTTCGCCAAGAAGAAGGGACGGGGCTTCCTTTCACCCTCGCCTCCGCCGACCTCGCCCGGGCCGGAGGGGCGAAGGCCCCGGAGGCGAGAGAAGAGCAATGGCGCGGGTCCCCCGCGCCGCCGCATCGTTCCCCCGCTTGACTTTGCCGCCCCGCTGCCCGATAAGCCCGCATCCCGGCGGGTCACCTGACCTGGCCGGGATTGATATTTTGAACGATCGCCCCGAGAGGGGCGCGCTGTCCGAGGCGGGGCATCCCCGAAACGCCGGAAGATCCGGGGCCACAGGGCGCGGCAGAGAAAAGGAAAGACCCATGTTCGCGGTCCTCAAGACCGGTGGCAAGCAATACAAGGTTCAGGCGGGCGACGTGCTCCGCGTGGAACTGATCGCGGCCGCCGCGGGCGACAAAGTCCAGTTCAACGACGTTCTGATGGTTGGCGGCGACACGCCCGTCCTCGGCGCCCCCTTCGTCAAGGGCGCGGCCGTGCAGGCCGAGGTCATCGACGACATCAAGGCCGACAAGGTCATCACCTTCTGGAAGCGTCGCCGCAAGCACTCCTCGCAGCGCACCCGCGGCCACCGGCAGAAGCTGACGCTGGTCCGCATCACCGACATCCTCGCTTCGGGCGCCGAAAAGTCGGGCGTGAAGGACGCCATCGGCACCGCTGCCGCCCGCGTCGCGGCGCACAACAACGCGCCGGCCGAGGCGAAGGCCGAGAAGAAGGCGGCCCCCAAGAAAGCTCCGGCCAAGAAGGCCGAAGCCGCAGCGAAGGAGTAACACCCCATGGCACATAAAAAAGCAGGCGGTTCCTCCCGCAACGGCCGCGACAGCGCCGGCCGTCGCCTCGGCGTCAAGCTCTTCGGTGGCCAGGCCGCCCAGCCGGGCGCGATCATCGTGCGCCAGCGCGGCACCACCTGGTGGCCGGGCGAGGGCGTCGGCATGGGCCGCGACCACACGATCTTCGCGACCGCCGAGGGCCGCGTGACGTTCAAGAAGGGCCTCAAGGGCCGCACCTTCATTTCGGTCCTCCCGGCGGCGGAGGCCGCCGAGTAAGCCGAACCTGAAGACGCGAATGCGAAGGGGATCGGCGGAAGCGCCGGTCCCCTTTCGGTTTCCGCAAGGACGGGCCACCATGACGACGCTGAACCACGCAATTGTAAGCATCGCACTCGTGCGCGTGACCGTCCTTGGCTTGATCTGGCCATCGGCGCGCCCAAATTGGATGGCAGGGCAGAAGAAGGACAGGGCGGCGCCCGCGCGCCGCTAGAGTTCCGCCGTCCGGGCCGGAGGGGGCTTGGCGCGGCGATTGTGCATTTCGGAGGAGGGAAGGCATGATTGAAGAGTTGACGACCGCATTGCCGGTCATTTCCGCCGAACGCTTCGTGCTGCGGCCCGTGCGCCCTTCGGACGCGGGCCTCATGGCAATGTATACCGGCGACCGCCGGCTCGCCGAGGGCACGCGGACGATTCCGCACCCCCTGCCGCCCGGCGCGACCGAGGCCTATATCACCCGCGCCCTGTCCGGGACCCGCAAGGAAGACGTCTGGGTCCTCGACGGCTCTGCCCACGGCCTCGCCGAAGTGCTCGGCGTCGTCAGCCTGACGCGGATGGAGCGCGACCAGTCCGAGGTGAAATACTGGGTCGCCCCCGCCTTCTGGAACACCGGCTTCGCCTCCGAGGCCGTCGCCGCCGTCGTCGCCGCCAACCCGCACGGCGCGCGGACGCTCTTTGCCGAGGTCTTCCAGGACAACACCGGTTCCGCCCGCGTTCTGACCAACACCGGCTTCGACTACCTCGGTGACGCCGAGGCCTATTCCGTCGCCCGCGGCGCCACCGCCCCAACCTGGACCTATCTGCGCAAGATGGGGTGAGGGAGCCTTCCGCCCGGGCGACCGGCTCGGGCGGCGACCACTCGGCAGTCTTTTTGCCTCTCCAGCCCACGGTTGGATGACGGCCTCACCGTGCAAACCTCTGTTGCGTAATTTGGAATTCGACCGCTCGGTCTGTAGCTACGGAAAAACTACGGCGAACCTACGCGAGCCCTACGCGAAGAAGACGCCATTTCCGCGCCGCCCTTGCGATTTCGCGCCGCCCCCGCTATCGCCTGTGACACCTCAGGAAAGCCCGGACCCATGAAGTTTCTCGACCTCGCCAAAGTCTATATCCGCTCCGGCGGCGGCGGTGCGGGCTGCGTGTCGTTCCGGCGCGAGAAGTTCATCGAATTCGGCGGACCGGACGGCGGCGACGGCGGCAATGGCGGCTCGGTCTGGGCCGAGGCGGTGGAGGGGCTGAACACCCTTATCGACTTCCGCTATCAGCAGCATTTCTTCGCGAAAAGCGGCCAACCTGGAATGGGCAGCCAGCGGACCGGGAAAACGGGTGAGGATATCGTCCTAAAGGTACCTGTGGGCACGGAAATCATCGACGAGGACGAGGAAACGCTGATCGCCGATCTGACCGAGGTCGGCCAGCGCGTTTTGCTCGCCCAGGGCGGCAACGGCGGCTGGGGCAACCTGCGGTTCAAGTCCTCGACCAACCGCGCGCCGTCCCGTGCCAACCCCGGTCAGGAAGGCGTCGAGCGCACCATCTGGCTGCGCCTGAAGCTGATCGCCGATGCCGGCCTGCTCGGCTTGCCGAACGCCGGGAAATCGACGTTTCTGGCTGCCGTCTCGAACGCCCGGCCCAAGATCGCGGACTATCCCTTCACCACTTTGGTACCCAATCTTGGTGTAGTCGGCGTCGACGGCAAGGAATTCGTCATGGCCGACATCCCCGGCCTGATCGAGGGGGCCAGTGAGGGGCGGGGCCTTGGCGACATGTTCCTCGGCCACGTCGAGCGCTGCTCTGTCCTGCTGCACCTGGTCGATGGAACTTCATCAACGATTGCAAAGGACTGCAAGACGATCCTGACAGAGCTGGAGGCCTATTCGCCGGAACTGGCCGAACGGCCCCGGATCACCGTCCTGAACAAGATCGATGCGCTTGACGCCAGGACCCGCGCGTCGCGCAAGAAGAGCCTCGAGAAGGCCAGCGGCGGGCCGGTCCTGACCATGTCGGGCGTCTCGAAGGAGGGCGTGCCAGAGGTACTCCGCGCGCTCTGGGCGATCATCGCCGAAACCCGGCGGGAGGCCGAACCGGAGACCCAGAGATGGCAGCCGTAAGGCCGGACATCGCCGCCGCACGCAGGCTTGTCGTCAAGATCGGCTCGGCGCTGCTTGTCGACCGCGCGACCGGGCTGAAGCGGGACTGGCTGACCGGCCTCGCCGCAGACGTTGCCGAGGCCAAGGCACGCGGGGCGGATGTGATCCTCGTGTCCTCGGGCTCCATCGCCCTTGGCCGGCGCGAACTGGGCCTGCCGCAGGGGGCGCTGACGCTGGACCAGAGCCAGGCCGCCGCCGCGGTCGGTCAGATCCGCCTTGCGCGTGCCTACGAGGAGGTGCTGGCCCCGCACGGGCTGATCGCGGGGCAGGTGCTGGTGACGCTGGAGGACACGGAGGACCGCCGGAGGTACCTCAACAGCCGGGCGACGATGGAAACGCTTCTGGGTCTCGGCGTCGTGCCGATTGTCAATGAAAACGACACGGTGGCGACGGATGAGATCCGTTTTGGCGACAATGACCGGCTCGCCGCGCAGATCGCGGTGACGGTCGGGGCGGATCAGCTGGTGCTTCTGTCGGATGTGGACGGGTTCTATTCCGCGAATCCCAAAGAAGACAAGACCGCACAGCGCTTTGATACCGTTGAAAAAATCACCCCGAAGATCGAGGCGATGGCGGGCGATCCGGTCTCGGGACTCTCCAAGGGGGGTATGAAGACCAAGCTGCTGGCGGCCAAGACCGCCGTGGCGGGTGGCTGCGCGATGGTCATCGCCGAGGGCTTCGTCGACCGTCCGCTGAGGTCCATCGCGACGGGTGCGCCCTGCACGTGGTTCACCGCCGAGGCGACGCCGCAACTTGCCCGCAAGCGCTGGATAGCGGCGATGAAGCCGAAGGGCGAGCTGCATCTCGACGCCGGCGCGGTGACGGCGCTTCATGCGGGCAAGTCGCTCTTGCCGGCGGGGGTCACGCGCGTTGCCGGAAGGTTCGACCGGGGCGAGGCGGTGGCGATCCTGGGGCCCTCCGGCGAGGCGCTGGCCAAGGGCCTCATCCGCTATACCTCGGTCGAGGCCACGGCAATCGCCGGGCGCAGATCGGGTGACATCGAAGGCGTCCTCGGCTATGCCGGGCGCGGGCCGATGGTCCACCGCGACGACATGGCGTTCTGAGCGGCGCTCCGGCGGGCGCCTCCGGCGGGAGTATTCGAGCCACGATGAAAGAGACCGCAATGAAGGATATCGAGGACATTTCCGGCCTTATGGCGGGGATCGGCGCGGCCGCGAAGGCCGCGGCGGCGGAGTTGGCCTTTGCATCCCCGGCGGCGAAGGAGGCTGCGCTGTTTGCCGCCGCCGACGCGGTCTGGGCGGCGCGGGACGATATTCTGGCCGCCAACGCGAAGGACCTCGCCTACGGCCGTGACAAGGGGCTGACACCGGCGATGATGGACCGGCTGACGCTGGACGAGGGGCGGATCACGGGGATCGTCGAGGGCCTTCGCGCGGTTGCCGCGCAGGAGGACCCTGTCGGCAAGGTCATGGCCGAATGGGACCGGCCCTCGGGCCTTCATATCCAGCGGGTCCGCACCCCCCTTGGCGTCATCGGTGTGATCTACGAAAGCCGCCCGAACGTGACGGCGGACGCGGGCGCGCTCTGCCTCAAGTCCGGCAATGCGGTGATCCTGCGCGGCGGGTCAGAGAGCTTCCATTCCTCCCGCGCGATCCATGCCTGCCTCGTCAAGGGGCTGAAGGCAGCTGGCCTGCCCGAAGCAGCGATCCAGCTTGTCCCGACGCGCGACCGGGCGGCGGTGGCCGAGATGTTGCGGATGACCGGCGTTATCGACGTGATCGTGCCGCGGGGCGGCAAGGGCCTCGTCGGCCTTGTGCAGGCCGAGGCGCGGGTGCCCGTCTTCGCCCATCTCGAAGGCATCTGCCACGTCTATGTCGACAAGGCCGCCGACCCGGAAAAGGCGCGGCGCGTGGTGCTGAACGCCAAGACCCGGCGCACCGGCATCTGCGGCGCCGCAGAATGCCTCCTGATCCACAAGGACATCGCGGCAACGCTGGGCCAAGAGATCGTCGACGATCTGATCGCGGCGGGCGTCGAGGTGCGGGCCGAAGGGCTGAGGGGCACGAAACCCGCCGAACCCTCTGATTTCGGGCAAGAATTCCTCGACATGGTGATTGCCGCGAAGGTGGTCGATGGCGTCGATGCCGCCATCGCCCATATCCGCACCTATGGCTCGCAGCACACCGAGGCGATCCTGACCGAGGATGACGCCGCCGCCGCGCGGTTCTTCCAGCGGCTCGACAGCGCGATCCTGATGCGCAACGCCTCGACCCAATTCGCCGACGGGGGCGAGTTCGGCATGGGCGCCG
>JAGRDU010000127.1:8678-13903 GCA_020446905.1 Paracoccaceae bacterium
GCCACCGGCAAGATGCATGCGCGGGGGCCGGTGGGCGCCGAGCAGCTGACAAGCTTCAAGTATCTTGTGACCGGCGACGGTACCGTGCGCGGCTAGAAGGCCAGAGCGATCCCGCCCTCGGAATGCGTCACCGCAAGCTGTTTGCCGTGGCGCGCCAGTTCCGCCGGCAGCAGCGCGAACTGCACCTGTGCGGGTGCGAGGCCGGTGGCCGGGGAAGCTGAGCCGAGGGCCTGCCAGAGCGCCGGATCCACCTTGGTACTTGTCGCCTCGGCCGCGATCTGCCAGCGCCCGGCAGCTTCCGCCACGCGAACCCTGCCGCCATAGGGCAGCGCCGTTTCAAGGCACTGGAGCGCGAGAAAGGCGAGCTTGACCATCGGCCGGTCCACGTCCCCCGGAACCTCCCAGGCGATCTTGAGCCGCCCGCCGCGGGTCATGTCGTCGAGGATCGAGCGGATCTCGGCGCTCGCGACGCGCTGGCCCGCTTCGGCCGCGCCGAAGGCGATACGGAAAAAGCGGATGCGCGCCTTCGCGCTGCTGACGCTTTCGGAGATGAGCGTCAGCTCGGGCCCCGGCACGGCCCCGGACATCATCATCAGCTCGACCCCGTTGCCGATCGCGCTGATCGGGCTGATAAGATCGTGGCAGATGCGCGATCCGAGAAGGGCGACGAGGTCGGTCGAGGAGGCGTGCATCGGCGGTCCTTGAGGCGGGAGGGCAGGGCAATGAACGAGATACTGGAACCCGGGATGCTCGTGCGTCATCCGGTCGAGGCAGAGTGGGGACTGGGGCAGGTGCAATCGCGGATCGGTCGCAAGATCACGGTGAATTTCGAGAACGCAGGCAAGGTCGTGATCGACGGGGCGCGGGTGGAACTGGTTCTGGTCATCGGCCCCGAAGCGTAAGGCAGCGTGTGCGCTTCACGCTAGCACAGCCTATGCGTGTGTCAACGCGCCCGGGCGCCGCATCCTGTTGAAAATCCCGCACTGCCCGCCTACAACCAAAACTGAGAAACGCGACGCGGGACCGAGCGCCGAAAATGACCCCCGACACCGCGCATTTCGATGTTCGCCTTGCCCTGCGCGAGGCCGATCTTCTCGCCGCGCAGCGCCTGCGTTACCGCGTCTTCGTCGAGGAGCTGGGCGGCGACGGCCCGCTGATCGACCACGGACGGCGGCTCGAACGGGACGAGTTCGACCCGGTGAACGACCACCTCGTCCTCATCGACACGCGCCGCGACGAATGCGCACTCGACCATGTCGTCGGGGTCTACCGCCTTCTGCGCAGCGACCAGGCCGAGGCCTTCGGGCGATTCTATTGCGACGGCGAGTATGATCTTGCGCCGCTCCGTGCCACCGGGCGGCGCCTTCTGGAACTCGGCCGCTCCTGCGTCGATCCCGCCTATCGGGGCGGCACGGGGATGTTCCTGCTGTGGAATGCACTGGCCGACTACGTCCTCGACCACGGGATCGAGGTCCTCTTTGGCGTGGCGAGCTTTCACGGCACCGAGGTCGAGGCGCTGAAACTGCCGCTCTCCTGGCTCCATCACCACCACCTCGCGCCCGAGGCGCTGCGGGTGAGGGCGCTTCCGGCGGGCTACCAGCGCATGGACCTGATCCCGGCGCGCGAACTTGATCGCCGTGCCGCGATGGTGGCGATGCCCGCGCTCATCAAGGCCTATCTCAGGCTTGGCGGGTTCGTGGGCGAGGGGGCGTTCCTCGATCACGCGTTCAACACCACCGACGTCTGCCTGCTGATGGACACCGCGGTGATGAGCGATCGGCACAAGGGGTTCTATACCCGCAAGCACGAGACGCGGGCGTGACGACCTGGCGGGACGTCACCCCGGACGAGCATCCACGCATCGGCGCGGCGGGGTACCTCAGGATCGCGCTGCGCCTCATCCCGCTTGCGGCGGTGCTTCTTGCGGGGCTGTCCGTCCTGCTGGCGATCAGGCTCGTCGAGCGTCCGTTCTGCGGGCTGAAGCGTCCGGTCTCGCCTCGCGTTACGCAGGCGGTCTCGCGCCTGGCGCTGCGCCTCGTGGGCCTCGGCTATCGTGTCGAGGGGCGCCCGATGACCCATCGCGGTGCGGTGGTGGCGAACCACTCCTCCTGGCTCGACATCTTTGTTCTGAATGCCTGCCAGACCGTCTATTTCGTTTCGAAATCAGAGGTTTCCGGCTGGTTCTTCATCGGATGGCTGGCGCGGGCGACGGGCACCGTATTCATCGCCCGCGATCCCCGCGCCGCGAAGGCCCAGCAGGCGCTGTTCGAGGACCGGCTCCGCGCGGGGCACAAGCTGCTGTTCTTCCCGGAAGGCACCTCGACGGACGGGCTGAGGGTCCTGCCGTTCAAGTCCACGCTATTCGCCGCATTCTACACGCACGGGCTGGATCACATCATGCAGATTCAGCCGGTGACAGTGGTCTTCCGTGCACCGGTCGGGGCGAGTCCCCGCATCTACGGCTGGTGGGGCGACATGAACTTCGGCCAGCATCTATTGAAAATCCTTGCACTTCCCCGTCAGGGAAGCGCCGAGGTCGTGTTCCACCCGCCGCTGAGCATCGAGGATTTCCCCTCGCGCAAGGGCCTTGCGCTTGCCTGCGAGCGCATCGTTGCCGCGCGGCTTCGCGCGTCGCTGGGTGAGGGCTACGCCGGCTGACATTCAGCCGAGAGGGGCGAGAAGCGCGGCAAGGGCCGCAAGGGGATCCGGCGCGCCCCAGATCTCGGCGCCGATCCCGAGGAAATCGGTGACGGGGGCGAGCGCGCCCACGAGGTCGGGCGTGAGGCCGCCCTCTGCGACGACCGGCACCTCGATCATCTCGGACCACCAGGCGAAAAGGTCCCGGTCCGCCAGCGTGCCCGTGCCAAGCGGCGTCGCCCCCGCGGGTCCGAAGGCGACATAGTCCGCCCCGGCCTCGCCCGCGTTCATCCCCTCGTGCCGCGACGTGCCGCACGCGGCGCCGACGATGGCGTCGGGGCCAAGCGCCTTGCGGGCGTCGCGGACATGGCGCGCGCCGTCCGTCAGGTGCACGCCGTCCAGCCCGTGGCGCTCGGCGATGCCGAGATGCGTCTCGACCACGACCGCGATATCCCGTTCGTGCGCGACCGCGCGCAACGCGTCGGCCGCGCGGCCGATGCGGTCGGCGTCGGTCCCGGCCAGCGCAAGGCGGATGCAGGCAATCTCGACCGCGTCCAGCACCCGCGCCAGCCGGTCCGGAAAGACCTCGAGGTCGATCTCCGGCGGCGTGATGAGGTAGATCTGCGGGCGGTCGTCGCTGGCCATCATGAGCTCCGTTCGGGCGATTGGCCGTGCCTTAGCCGAGATTTCCGCGCTTGGCTACTTCGGCGGCAGCGTCCGGACGAGGCCAAGCGCCATGCCGAGAAGCCGCGCCCGCGCGGCATCGTCTGGCATCGCCTCGGCGGCAAGCCCGACCATGCCGGCCATTTCGCGCCCCGCCTTGCCCATCAGGATCGGCGCCGCACCGGGAACCGCCAGTGCCGCCGCGCGGTCCTCCTTCGCGATGCGGAACATCCCGCCGCCTGAATACACGCCGGCCACCATGTTCCCCCGCATCAGAAAGCAGAGCCCGCCGAACATCTTCTGCTCGCGGGCATCCTCGCCCCGCAGATCGTCGCGCAGGATCTGCGCCAGCGCTTCGTCATAGGCCATGTAGCCCCCCATCGGCTTGCGATGCCGTGCCGGCAAGCGTATCAGGCGCGGGCCTTTCAGGAAACGTGCCGATGTCCGAGCTGTCGCCCGCCTTCATCCTTGTCCGCCCCCAGATGGGCGAGAATATCGGCGCGGCGGCGCGGGCGATGCTGAACTTCGGCCTCTCTCACATGCGCATGGTCGATCCGCGAGACGGCTGGCCCAATCCGCGCGCGGTCGCCATGGCCTCGGGCGCGGCGGGGCGGGTGCTGGACCATGCCGGTGTGTTCGGGGCGCTGCCCGAGGCGATCGCCGACTGCGCCTATGTCTTCGCGACGACCGCCCGGGGCCGCGACCTGACCAAGCCCGTGATGACGCCCGAACGCGCGATGGAGCACGCCCGCGCGCTTTGCGCGGCGGGGCAGAAAGTGGCCGTCCTCTTCGGGCCGGAACGCGCGGGCCTTGAGAATGAAGACGTGGCCCGGGCCAACGCGATCATCTCGGTCCCGGTGAACCCCGATTTCCCCTCGCTGAACCTCGCTCAGGCGGTGCTGCTTTGCGCCTACGAGTGGCGGCGCCAGGCGGGCGGCGACGCGCCCGAGATGCTGTCCCTTGCCGGAACCGACCTTGCGAGCGCCCTCGAGGTCGAGAAGCTCGGCGATCACTATGAGGAGAGGCTGGACGCGGCGGGTTTCTTCTTCCCCGAGACCAAGGCCGAGGGCATGAAGCTGAACCTCAGGAACCTCTGGAGCCGGATGCCCCTGACGCGCGCCGACGTGCAGACGTTGCACGGGATGCTTCGCCAGATCGTCCGGCGGCGGGACGGGTAGGGCTCAGCGCAGACCGATCGCGGCGAGGGCCAGCGCCATGTCTTCGGGCAGGGCGCTGTCGCTTTCGCGCCCCTTCGGCAGGTCGCGCGGCGCGTCCCCGGGGGCGAGGTAGCGCCAGCCCTGGAACGGCCGCCGCGCGGCGGCCTCGGTGCGGACGACCTCGGGGTCCATGACGATGCCGCAGCGGGCGACGCCATCCGCTCCCACAACCTCGTCCAGCCGGACGATCCGCTGGCGGCAGAGGATCACGCCTTTGATGACCCAGTAGAGCGAGCCGCCCGCGAGCACCTCCGCCTCGCGCTTCGGCCACATCCGGGTGACGTGCCGCCGCTCGCCGGTCGGGAAGGGCGAGGGATGGGTACGGTGCCAGTCGACCAGGTCCTCGACGCTGTCCGCGCCGACGCAAAGCTTCAGAATGTGCACGAATCCGGTCATGGCACCCCCAGAATTAGGCATTCTAGTGCCGGCAGGCCCGAGATCAAGTTGACCGGGCCGGGAAGGGAGCGTATCTTGGCAATCCTTCCCGAGATGCCCGAGGACCGCCGCCGATGACCCGTTTCGCCGCCCCTATCGCCGAGCAGATCTGGGACATGAAATACCGCTTCAAGGCGGCGGACGGCACCCCCATCGACGGCACGGTCGAGGACAGCTGGCGCCGCATCGCCCGCGCGCTCGCATCTGTCGAAAAGGACCCGGCGGCGTGGGAGGAGCGGTTCTACTCGGCCCTTGAGGATTTCAAATACCTCC
>JAGRDU010000128.1 GCA_020446905.1 Paracoccaceae bacterium
CCGAAACCAGTCGGTGGCGGAAGGGGCAGTCGGGCAATCCGAAGGGTCGGCCCAAGACCCGCGCGGACCATCTCAGGGATGCCGCAGCGATCCTCTCAGAGCCGGTGACGGCCCGGACTCCCGATGGGCGCCCCGTGTCCCTCGCTGGGCTGGAGGCGGCCTATCTGGCGCTCTGCCGCAAAGGGCTGAAGGGCGACGTGCCGGCGCTCCTGAGGGCCGTTACCATCATGCTTGAGGTCCAGCCGGCCGTCGAAGCCAGGGTCGATGACAAGCGTCGGAAGCGGGAAGAACTGATCGCCCGGCTCGAACGGCTCGGCCTGCCGACCGAGGCCCTGCGCAACCGGCCGCTGGAGGACGACTGAGTCGGCGCGGCGTCTTGGCAGCCAGAAAGGGCCTGGACTAGGAGAGGCCGCGGCCTGCCCGTGGCTGGGGTCCAGCCAGGTCGGCATGGCAGAAGACTGGTTGTCGCAACCTGATTCTACATGCTGTTCAGTCCCGGACGCGACGTCGCAGGATCGCTGGACCGAACACCATTGCGAAGCCGCTGAAGGCCGCAATCCATGCAAGTGCTGACAGCATGTGCAGCTGAGCTGCCTGATCAGGCCAAAGACCTGCGGCGAGGCGCGCGAGAACCGCCGTCATCAGCGCAAGATAGAGCCCAAGGGTGCCCTTGCCGGCCGTGAGCTTCTGACCGGTATGGCCAAGCGTCGCCCGGGTCATGACCGCGAGCGTCATCGTTCCGGCAGCGCCCGCCATCCAGAGGTGCTGCGCCGCCGCGCCTCCAAAGAGACCGGGCACAAGGATCGACGCGGCGAGCGTGACGGCGCCGAGCGGCAGAAAGAGATAGCCGATATGGAGGATCCACAGAAGCGGTTCGGCTCCTGTCCGATCGCCGGCCCATCTTGCAAGCCGGGCGAGATGCAGCGCCCCCGCGACCAGAAGCAGCGCTGCCGTCGCTTGCATATCCGGCGCCGCGACCCAGAGGCCAAGTGCGGCGAGCAGCGCCAGCAGCGCGATCTTGTCGAAGCGTTGCATCGGCGGCACCGGCAACCGCCCCGGCCCCTGGCGCACTAGCCAGTTCCGGGTGAAGGACGGAACGATGCGCCCGCCGATGATCGCGATCATCATCAGGGTCGCGGCGAGACCAGTCCTAAGCCCGTAGCCCTCAGCGGCATAGGCGCCACTCGCCGCTTCCCAGTGGAAGACCGCATTGGCGATGGTGAAGGCCGCGAGCATTACCAGTACGATCAGGTTGCGCCAGTTGCGGCCGGTGATGATCTCGCGCGCGAGAAACCCGGTCAGCGCCAACGGCATGGCAAGATCGGCGGCCGCTACCGCGACGGGCGGCAGGCCGGCCGAACAGAGGACCACCGCACGACCGATCACCCAAAGCGCGAACAGCCCACCGAGGGGCCAGCCGACGATCGGAAGCTGCCCGGTCCAGTTGGGAACCGCGGTCAGCAGGAACCCCGCGATGACGGCCGAGAGATAGCCGAAAAGGAATTCATGCGCATGCCAGCTGACTGGATCGAAGGCGGTCGGCAGGACATAGGCGCCCGACAAGGCAAAGATCCAAAGCGCCATTGCAAGTGCCGCCCAAAGTGCTGCACCCAGAAAGAAGGGCCGGAACCCGAAACTCAGAATCGCGGGGCCGCGCCAGGCACGCATCTGTTCTGCTGTCGTCGTCATTCCCTGGTCCGCTCTGCTCGCACCCCCCTCTCGGTCAATATGAGGTCGAGCGGGATATCGTGCGGTTGTGGAAAGATCGTCTGGAGCCGGGCGGATTCGAACCCGATCCCGATGACGAAGGGACGCGGTTTCAGCGCCGCCAGCGTCCGGTCGAAATAGCCGCCGCCATATCCGAGCCGGTAGCTTTCCGTCGTCCATCCGACGAGCGGCGCGAGCGCGATGTCGGGCGTGACCTCGGGGGCATCGGGCGGCGGCACGGGGATGTTCCAGTCGCCGCGCACCATCTTTGTCTCCGGTGTCCAGCGGCGGAAGGTGAGGGGAGCAGCCTTGGTTTCGACGATCGGCAGCGCGACGGTCACGCCGGAGGCATCAAGTTCGTCCATCAGCGGGCGCAGGTCCGGCTCGCCCTTGATCGGCCAGTATGCCGAGAAGACGCGGCCCCGCGCGCCGCCGAACCTCTCTTTCAACACCTCGCGCAGATGCGCGATCAGCGCCGCGCCGATGGCCTGCCGGTCGGCGACCGCGATCTCCTGCCGTTCGATGCGTAGCCGCGCCCGTTCGGCCTTGCGCCAGCGGGCGACGTCGCGGGCCTGGTCAGGGTCCACCGCCAGCGGGTCGAAATAGTCCGGCGCGACGTCGGCGGCATAGCAGGGCGGCGAGGAAAAGCCGCCGCGGCAGCGGAAATTGTCGGGATCATCGGTCATGCCACCCCCTCGCGGTCGTCGGATTTCATCCTCGCCAGCGCGTCGCAGGCCCCTGCGACGATCTGCGCGATACGCTGCGCCGCGGGCACGATGCCGTCGATCGCCCCGGCGCCGGTCCCGGCGTAAAGTGCCATCGCCTCGAGATCGCCGGTCGTGGTCCGCAAGGGCGAATCCGTGCTGAAGCGCAGGCGCGGCTGATCGTCGTCCCAGGCGATCGCCTCGCGCGGCAGGGCGTCGGGATCGTGCCCGAGGACGTTGCCATTCAACCCCTCGATCACGCTGTTCGCAATCACCCGGACGGCCGCCCCCTTCGGCCAGTTGATGACGAAGACATCGGTCAGCACCGTCTCGGTTCCGATTGCCTCCACGACACGGGCCTTGTGGTAGGAATGGGCGAAGCTCTCCTCGGTCGCGAGGAAGGCCGTGCCGCACTGGATCCCCGCCGCGCCCATCGACAAGGCCCTCGCAAGGTCCGCGCCCGTCGCGAGGCCCCCGGAGGCGACGACTGGGGCCGAGACGGCGCCGAGGATCTGTTCGGTCAGTTCGAACACCGGCTGTCGTCCATGGACATGCCCGCCCGCGCCGACGCCCTGGGCGATGATCACGTCGGAACCGGCTCCCTCGGCCTGCCGCGCGGCTTCGACCGTTCCGACCTGGTGCAGCACGAGACACCCCTCGCGCTTAACGCGCTCCACGACCTCGGGCATGACGTCCCAGAAGAACGTGAAGGCGGGCACGCCGAGGTCGAGACAGCAGCCGATCTGGGCATCGAGAAGCCGGTACTCGGTTGCCGCCGGGATCACGTTGACGGCGAAAGGCCGGGCGGTCGCGGCCTTCAGCGCCGTCACCTCCTCGGTGATCAGCGCAGGACTTTCGCGGACCATGCCGAGCATCCCGTAGCCGCCGGCATTCGCGACGGCCGCCGCGAGTTCCCAGCGCGACACGCCGCCCATGCCGGCAAGAAGGATCGGAACGTCGCAGCCGAGAAGGTCGCAAAGAGGAGTACGCAGAGGAACCGCAGGGTTGGGGTCAGGCATCCTTGGTCACTCCATCCTTTATCCGCTGGCGCAGGACATCCCTGAGCACCACGGCATTGTTGTGTTCGTCGTCCTTGGAGGCGTACAGCAGGGTGACCATACCGTCCTTCGCAAATCCGGCAATTTCGCAGGCAAGTTCGTCTCTGACGGCAAGCTCATTGCGATAGCGGCCCACGAAGTCCGCCCAACGGTCGGGATGGGTGTGAAACCAGTGCCGCAATTCGTCGCTGGGCGCGATCTCCCGGCACCAGGCAAAGAGACGGGCCCGGTCCTTCGCTATGCCGCGCGGCCAGAGGCGATCGATCAGGATCCGCCTGCCGTCCGACACCCGCGCTGCCCGGTAGATCCGCTTTATGCGGATGCGGTCGGCCGGGTCGTCGGGAATAGGCGGACGTTCGGGCATCAGGAGTCTCGCGTTTTGGGCGCATCCAGCAGTTCGACCGCCTTGAGCGAATGCGCCCAGGCCGCGCCGGCGCGCATCTCCGCGGCGACCCAGATCGCTTCCATGATCTCTTCGCTCGACGCCCCTTCCCGCCGCGCGGCCTTCACGTGGCCTTCGATGCACCAGGGGCATTGTGTGACATGCGCCACGGCCACGGCGATCAACTGCTTGGTGCGGGGATCGAGCGCGCCAGCGGCGAAGACCGCCTTTGAAAAGGCGCGGAAGGCGTCCTCGGCGCCGGGCGCCAGAGCTTGGCGATGGTCCAGGAGGGCTTTCGTCGGCTTCGGGTGATGCAGGTCAGACATTGCGGCCACTCCGCGTTTCGACCCTTGGAAAGA
Organism: Paracoccaceae bacterium; assembly: GCA_020446905.1. GTDB lineage: Bacteria > Pseudomonadota > Alphaproteobacteria > Rhodobacterales > Rhodobacteraceae > Albidovulum. The sequence continues at coordinate 4,211 of JAGRDU010000128.1, forward strand.
GCACCTCGTTCTCGAGCCGGATATGCTCCTCAAGCTCGGCGACGAACTCGCCAAGCTCGGCGTAGAGGCGCGTCCAGATCGGGCAGGCGTCCGGCGGAAGGGTCAGTCCATTGGTCAGCTGCCCGATCTGCGCTATGTCGGCGGCATGATCGCCATGGCCTTGCCGCATCGCCGCGATGGGCGCGTCGAGTCCGGAGGCCGCCTTGCGGACCGCGGGGAAGAGGATCAGCTCCTCCTTCTTCATGTGAACCTCGAGTTCTCCGATCATCCGGCGCAGCAGCGCAGAGAGCCCCTCGGGAACATCCTCCTCGCCGAAATGGACCGTCTCGACCTTCTCGGCCAGGGCCGCCAGTTCGGGTAGCTCGGCACGGTGTCTGGCGTGATAATGCGTCTCGATATAGTGGGGGAGGTCCGCGGGGCTCTCAGGGGCTGCCATCACGGTCTCCTCGGGTCATGCAGGGACGGAACGGTTCGGGGCCGGGCGTTCTCGACCGCCATATTCAGCGAACGCGCGATCCGTTCGGCGCAGGCGATGACATGGGCGGCGCCTTCCGCGGGGCAGGTCTCGACTGCAGTTTCGCGAAAGAGGTCTAGCCAGCGCTCGAAATGCTCCCACTCGATCGGAAGGCCCACATGTGCGGGCATCGGCGCACCGTGGTAGCGGCCGGTCATCAGGGCGACCGAGGACCAGAATGCCACCATCCGGTCGAGATGCGGCGCCCAATCGGCGATCCGAGCCTCGAAGATCGGGCCGAGCACTGCGTCGGCGCGCGCCCGCGCGTAGAAGCGATAGACAAGCGCAGTCAGGATACCGTCGTCGAGGTTCGTCCGCGTCATAAGCGCCTCGGTCATCGCCGGGCGGACGGATCGCCCGAGCATTTGATCTCCTGCGGCGTCGTGCATTTTGGCGCTCCTGAGGTTCGGCTTGCATTTCTGTGTAGGCCTGTTAATAGGTATTGTAAATACCGATTTAATGGAGCGTGCCGAGAATGCGGCTAACATCCTTCACCGACTACGGATTGCGCATGTTGATGCGCATGGCGAGCGCGCCGGAAAGCGCCTTCTCGACAGCGGAACTGGCGGAGGAGTTCGGCCTCTCGCGCAACCATCTGACCAAGATCATGCAGCAACTTGCTCGCGGCGGCGTTGTCGAGACACGCCGCGGCATTGGCGGTGGCGCTGTTCTTTGCAAGGATCCCGCTGAGATTCGCCTTGGCGATGTCGTGCGATTGCTGGAAGACGGTCAGGCTCTCGTCGAGTGCTTCGACCCGACTGGCGGCGATTGCACCATCGAGGGTTGTTGTCGGCTGAAGGCGCGGCTGCGCCACGCAGAGACACGTTTCATCGAAGACCTCAACCGCTCGACCCTAAGGGACATAGCGTTGCCTTTCAGGGACGCCGCGTGATGGGAGAAGGTGCCAAAAGATGACCGGAACGCTGAGCATTCGTGAACGGCAGCTTGCCTTCGGCCTCTCGGTCCTTCTGGCCCTTCTGGGTCTCGCCATGGCCGCCTCTGCGCGCCATGGCGTCATGGCGGTTCACGGAACCATGGCAATGGCGCTGGGGCTCTGGCTGGTGTTTCTGGTCGGCGGCGCGCTCTATGACGGGCCGCCACGATCCGACCGGATGAGCTGCTACTACGATGCGCCGACCCGCTTCGGCATCACGATGACGCTGGTCTGGGCGATGATCGGCATGGGCGTCGGCGTCTGGGTGGCTGCGCTGCTATATTGGCCCGAAGCGACGCCTCTTTGGCCCGCGACCAGTTTTGGCCGGCTGCGGCCGGTGCACACGACCGGCATCATCTTCGGCTTTGGCGGCAATGCGCTGATCGCCACCTCGTTCCACGTCCTTCAGCGCACCGCGCGCGCGCGGCTGGCGGACAGCGTCAGCCCTTGGGTAGTGATCATCGGCTTCAACCTGTTCTGCGCCTGGGCCGTCACCGGCTA
>JAGRDU010000129.1 GCA_020446905.1 Paracoccaceae bacterium
GGAAAGTGCTGACGTCAGACAGTTCCGCGCCAGGATCGCGAAAGTCCTTTGCGGGACAGGCCGCCGCGTCATCGTCTCGCGCTGGTTTATCCAGCGGATGCCGGCCGTACTGGCGTCAGCGCGGCGCGGCGGCTGGCCTCGAGAATCGCGGCAAAGCCCAGCATCGCGGCGATTCCCGCCACGATCAGTGCGGCATCAAAGACCATAGCCTCGATCCCGCTGACCTCGCGCAAGGCCCTCACGGTGAAGGACAGGATCGTGCCGAGCGCGAAGACCGGAAGCGCCTGACGCCCGAGAAGCGCGAGCGGCGCGAGGGCCTTCGCCTCGCAGAACCGCCGGAAGCCGGGCAGGGCGCTGAGGAAATAGGCGAGCGCCAGGAAATGCAGAAGCCGCGGCACCGAGACATAGGTCTTGTCGAAGTCGCGGATCACGCCCGGCACGCCCTGCGCGGCAATCCAGCCCAGCGTGGCATTGCCGGCATTGCCGAGCGCCGGCCACTTCAGCCAGACCAGCGAGACAAGAAGGACGCCACCGCTTGCGAGCATGAGATCGCGCCGCGCCGGCACGAGGCGCGCGCCGCGCTTCATGGCAAGGCCGGTCAGCAGGCCCAGCGTGAAGAGAAGCTGCCAGGCGAAGGGGTTGAAGAACCAGCCCCCCGGCAGCGGCAGGTTGGGCAGGTCGGCATGCAGGACACCGACCGCCAGCCAGACCGCGAAAGATCCCGCCAGAGTGGCGCGCGGCCAGCGCATCGCGACAAGGAGAAGCGCCGGCGTGGCTAGCAGCAGCGCCGCATACATCGGCAGGATGTTGACATAGCCGAACTGATGGCCAAGCAGCGGAAGGCCGACCAGCACGCCCAGTGGATCGCTGAGAAGATGCTGGAAGTTGTCCGTTGTGATGAGCGCATCGCTGCCGCCGTATTTCAGCGTCGCGGCGACGATCGCGATCGTCCAGAAGGTGATCATCAGGTGGACGAGGTAGAGCGTCCACGCCCGGCGCCAGATCTTGCGGATCCCCGGCCAGAGCGGCCGGACCGCCATGCCGCCGGCATAGGCGAGCGCGGCCGAGAGCCCCGAAAGGAAGACAAACCCTTCCGCGGCATCGGAAAAGCCGAAGTTCCGGCTGGTCACCATCTCGAAGATCGTGCCGGGAATGTGGTTGATGAAGATCATCACCAGCGCAAGGCCGCGCAGCACGTCGATCCGCGCATCGCGCCGCCGTGCCGGGGTGACGATGGCCGAGGGGCGGGGCAGGGCAACGTCGGGCGCCTGCGGCAGGGGCCGCGGTGCGGGGCGGATCATGCGTTCAGGCATGGACGGAGCCAAGGGGAGGCGCGGTCACCTCCGCGGAAGAGGTTCCGGTCCAGGACGCCAGGATCGCGTCGTGGCGGGCAAGGATCGCCGGTTTTTCAGTCTCTTCCGGCGTCGCGAAAAGTGCACGCCCCGAGGCGGTGCGCGAGGTCAGCGCGATCAGGACCGGCGCGAGGATCATTGGCACAAGCACCGGCAGCAGCCACGGCATCAGGCCCGCGCCCCAGTGCCAGGCCGCGAAAAGACCCGCAAGCCCGAGGGTGACGATGAAATGGCTTGCCTCGAACGCCTCGGCGACCGTCAGCCGCGCCTCGCCGCGGCGGTTGGGGGGCCAGCCGCCATCCGCGCCGCGCAGCACCTGAACGACAGACCGCGTCTGGAACGCCATCATTACCGGCGCGACAAGCGAAGAAAGGGCGATGTCGGCCAGGGCCGAGACGGCCGCCCGCGCCGCGCCGCCATAGCCCGCCGCGCGACCGGTCAGCGCCGCCTCGGCCACGATCAGGAGCTTCGGCATCACCAGAAGCCCGATAATGCCGATGAAAAGGCCGATCGCCTTGGCGGTCTCGTCGCTCGGGAAGATCGGGAAGAACTGGTAGGGGTCGGGGAAATAGTCGGGCGGCGGCACCGTGGCACGATCCGCGACGGCCGAGATCAGGAACCCCGCCCAGAAGACCGGAGCGACATAGGCCACGATGCCGAGCAGCATGGAGAGCCGGCTCCAGCCCTGCAGCCCCGCCGCGCGGATGACCTTGGCGTGCTGCAGGTTGCCCTGGCACCAGCGGCGGTCGCGCTTGGCATGCTCGATGAGGTTCTCCGGCGCTTCCTCGTAGGATCCACCAAGATCGGGATCGACCCGCACGGTCCACCCCGCGCGTGCCAGAAGCGCCGCCTCGACGATGTCGTGGCTGAGGATATGGCCTCCGAACGGCGCCTTGCCCGGCAATTCCGGCAGCCCGCAGGCCTCGGCCCAGGCGCGGGTGCGCACGATGGCATTGTGCCCCCAGAAGGGACCCGCGTTGCCCTGAAGGCGCGCGAGACCCCGGGCGAAGACCGGGGAATAGAACGAGGCCGAGAACTGCATCGCGCGGCCGAACACTGACTTCGCGCGCACAACCGAGGGCAGCGTCTGCAAAAGGCCGATGCGCGGCTCAACCTCGATCCGCCGGATCATTTCGAGAATCGTCGCGCCCGCCATCAGGCTGTCCGCATCGAGGATCAGCGCATAGTCATAGGCCGCACCGCTGCGCCGGAAAAAGTCCGCGATATTGCCGGCCTTACGTCCGGTGTTGAGGGTGCGGCGGCGGTAGAAAAGCCGCCCCTCGGCGCCGGTCTCGGTCAGGAGCCGGTCGAACCAGAATGCCTCGGCCGCCACGGCCTCGGGGCGCGAGCTGTCCGAGAGGATCGCGAAATGAATGTCGGCCGGCGCGTCCCTCAGGTCCTCGATCATCGCCGCGAGGCGGGCGAAGGTGTCGGCGGCATCCTCGTTGCAGACCGGCATGAGGATCGCCGTGCGGCCGCGGATCGGGGCCGACGACACCTCGCGCGGCGTCGCGGGCAGGAGGCCGATCAGGGACAGCATGGCCCCCCAGGCCAGCCACGCGGTCGAGAGCGTCAGAAGGCCGGCGCAGAAGAGCGCCCAGGGCGTCAGCCCCGCCGCCGAGGCATATTGCAGGAAGAGCGCCGCCGCGCCCCCGCCGGCGACAAGCGGCAGGATCAGCGCGAGCGCGCGCAGGCCATGGGGTGTCCGGGGCGCGTCCATCTCAGGGCTCCGCGCGGCGCCCGGGCAATTGGCTGAGCCGGGCAAGCGTTTCGGCGAAGGGGCGCGGCGCCAGTACCTGATCGGGCATGGCGAGCGGCGCGTCGGGCAGGGCCGCGCGGGCAAGGCGCTCTTCGGCGGTGGTCGTCGGGGCGCCTGCGGAAGTCTCGAACGACGTCATGCTTTCCCCCATTGAAAGGACCAGATCTCGGTCAGCTTGCGGCCGAAGCCCGCGACATGCGCGTTCATCTCGACCAGCGCGCCGGCCTCGGCGCGGATGTCGAAGACCAGCCGCCAGGTCCGCCCGTCGGGCAGCTTCGACAGCGTGATATTTTCGGCCGCACCGTTTTCGACTGTCAGGACCGGCGCGATTTCCCGGTCGCCATCGGCGGTCCGGCCGAGAAGGCCGCCCTCGAAATCGACGACGAATTTCTGCGTGTCGGGCGGCTCCTCGTTCCCGGCAGAGCCGCCGATGCCGCTCCGTGTCGCGGTGACGATGGCAAGGTCGTCCGAAAAGTCGGGTTCCAGCCGGCCCCAGTGCATCCGGTAGGCGAATTCACGCGCGTCGCCCGCCTTGACGGGCGTATCGGGCACCCAGAAGGCGCCGATATTGTCATGCACCTCGACCTCGGTCGGCAGTTCGAACAGCCGCACCTTGCCGGTGCCCCAGTCGCCGACCGGCTCGATATCGACCGACGGGCGCAGATCGTAGCGGGCGCCGCTATCCTGATAGTCGTCGAAGTCGCGCCCACGCTGATGCAGGCCGAACCGCTTCGGCCGCGTTTCGGCAAAATACGAGCTTGAGAGAGCCCTGGGGTTGTCGAGCGCGCGCCAGATGACATCGCCGTCCTCGCGCACGATCCTGAGGCCGTTGCTGTCATGGACGCGCGGACGGTAGTCGTTGAAGCCGAGCCGGTTCACGTCGGCGAAGAGGAACATCGAGGTCAGCGGCGCGACGCCAAGCTGCTCCACCTCCTGCCGGAAGAAGAGCCGCGCGGTCACATCGACCGTCGTCTCGACCCCGGGGCGGACGACGAAGCGGTACGCGCCCGTTACGCTCGCGCTGTCGAGCGCGGCATAGATCACCATCTCGGTCGCGCCCGCTGCCGGCTTCTCGATCCAGAAGCCGGAAAAGCGCGGAAACTCCTCGGCCTTCGGCAGGCCGCTGTCGATGGCAAGACCGCGCGCCGAGAGCCCGTAGGCGTTGCCCTGGCCGAGCGCGCGGAAATAGCTCGCCCCGATGAACGAGACGATCTCGTCCATCTTGTCGCCCTGGTTCATCGGATGGGTCAGCTTGAAGCCGGCGACGCCCGGCAGGGCGGTGCCCGCGGGCACCCGGTCCTTCAGCGTGCCGCGATACTCGAAATCGTCGGACGTGTAGGTGATCTCGCGAGCCTGACCGTCCGCGACCTCGTAAAGACGGACCGGCTCCTTGAAGAGCCATCCGAGATGGAACGGCATGAGCCGCCAGGTCACGTCCTTCAGTGCCCAGCGTGCGCGGGCGGGGCGATAGGCGATATGGTTGTATTCGTCGTAGTTCATTGCCGCAAAAAGCGGCGCCACTTCTTCGGGCGCGGGCGACGGTGCGGCCGCGCGCTGACGCGCTTCTTCGGTAAGCGTGTCGAAGCTGAACGGCAGGGCGCCGGATTGCTGCGCATGCAAAGACTGCGGACGCACCAGCGCGAGGAGCGCCAGCGCCGATCCGCCGGCCAGCACGGCGCGGCGGGGCAGGGCATCGAGACGGTTATTTGACGGTGTCATTCTTTTGTTATCAACCGATTAGCATACTGCCGACTCAGGGGTGAAGGCAGCTTGGGCATTCACACCCGATGTAATGCATTCGCAAGTGAATTGCTCGTGCTGCAGATGCAAGATTTTCACTTGCAGCGGCGCGGATACGCTTTCCGCCGCTTTCCGGAAGGGTTGCTCGGCAGGTTTCCGCCTTTCGCCCAATTATTAGGCGATGCACGGTATGGCGGCACACCCGACGCGGCTCTCGCGGCGTCGGGCGTCGGACGTCAGGCCGCTCCGGAAAGCGAAAAGATGCCAGCGGCTTGCCGGGCATTGCTCGTCCGGCTTGACAAATGATCCCGCAGGGGTTGTTTCGGACGTGGAGGGGGCTTTGACGAAAGCGGTTTGGTGACGGCACTCGGTCCGACAAGATCCAAGGCCGACAGGCTGCGGGCGCGTACCACAACTCGGCAGGCCCTTCCGCTTCCACAGACGGAGGCGCCCCGGCACGTCAGATGCCGGGCTCTGATGGTTGACCTCAACAATTTCGCGAGCTTCCCGACACTGGCAATCGGCCTCCTTGTTGCCGCCCTGCGCGCAGAGGGGCACGAGGTGCGTCTGGTCTCGCCGCTCGCCCATGACGTCCCTTCCGTCCTGCGCGAACGGCGCGAAACCTATCTCGATCACCTCAAGCGACGCCTGCATCTGTCGGCCTCGCCGACGTTCCAGTGGCTGCGCGATGGTGCCCGCCGCACCCATGAGTGGATGACCGAACGTCCCGACGCGACGACGCTGGCCGAGATCCGGCACGAGATCGACCGCGGCACGGATGTGATCCTGCTTTCTGCCTATCTGCAGCATTACCGGCTTGTCCGTGAGATCTGCCGGCTGGCGCGGGCCCGCGGCATCAGGGTGATCCTTGGCGGACCGATGTTCAACGTCTTCGAAATCGCCGAGATCTGGCGGAAGATCCCCGGGCTGACCGCGCTGGTCGGCGCCGAGATGGACCGCGGCATCGGGCGCCTTGTCGAGGCCGCCGTCGCGGGCGAGGACCTTGCGCGTTTCCCCGGCACCGTTCTGCCCGATGGCCGCCGGGGGCCGCCGGCATCGCCGCTTCGCGATCTAGACCTGACGCCGATGGCCGACTACACCGACTTCCCGTGGGATCGCTATCCGGTTCGGATCATCCCCTTGATGGCCGGGCGCGGCTGCCAGTGGGACAAGTGCCTGTTCTGCAGCGATGTCATCTCGGTTTCGGGGCGCACCTTCCGCACCCGTTCGGTTGAAAGCGTCCTCGTCGAGATGCAGGAGCAGGCGCGCCGTCACGGCACCACCAACTTCGTCTTTCTCGACCTCAAGCTGAACTCCTATCCCGACATGATCCGCGGCATCGCCGCCGAGGCGCAGCGCTTCGTGCGCGGTGCCGAGTGGATCGGCACCGTCCATGTCGATCTGCGCCGCGACAACGGCCTGTCGGCCAAGGACCTCGCCCTCGCCGTCGAGGGTGGCATGCGGCGCATCAGTTTCGGCCTCGAAAGCGGCAGCCAGCGGATGCTCGACCTGATGAACAAGGGCTCCTCGGTCGAGGCGAACGCCGCCTTCATTCGCAATGCCCATGCTGCCGGGCTTAGCGTCCGGTGCACCATGTTCAACGGCTTTCCCGGAGAGACCGCCGAGGACATGGCGGCGACAGCGGATTTCCTCGAGGCACACATGGACAAGCTGGACAGGGTCCGGTTCAACGCCTTCTCGCTGCAGACCGGCACCCCGATCCACCGCGCGGTCGAGGCGCGGGATATTCCGGACCGCGCGCTCCACCCCCTGAGTTCGGTGAACGAGCGGGGCCGTATCGACTATGCCGCACCGGCGCTTGGCTGCCGTGCCTACCGCCGCGCCAAGGCACGGGCGCTCCGCACCGTCTACCAGATCAACAGCCGCCCCCTACGGATCGGCGCGCGGCAGTTCGACGGCCTGATGTGATGCGCAAGTCGCTGCGGCGCCTCGCGCTCGGGGCGCGATACCTTCGGGCCGAGACGCCGCTGGGCCGCCGGCTGCGCGACCTCTCGGCGGGCGAGCGGCGCGCAGAGGCGAAGGCGTTCCTGTACCAGTATTTCGCCGAGACCGGCGGCGGTGAAGCCGCGTTCCGCGCCCGCTGGGCGGCGGTGCGCCGCGACCTGCGGCGGCGGGGCCACTACGACCTGACGGCAGACGAGCTGGGCTTTGGCGCGCGCATTGCCTGGCGCAACCACGGCCGCTGCATCGGCCGGCTCACCTGGAACGTGCTCGACGTCGTGGACTGCCGGCAGGTCACGACCGTCGCGGGCCTGCAGGACCGCCTCGCGGCCCACATGCGCGAGGCGCTGGGCGACGGGCGCATCACCCCCGTGATCTCGGTCTTCCCGCCCGCGCGGGACGGGCGCGCGCCCCTGCAGATCGAAAGCGCGCAACTGACGCAATATGCGGGCTATCCGGCCGAGGACGGCTCGGTCCTCGGCGACCGGCAGAATGTCGAGGCGACGCGGATCGCGCGCACGCTCGGCTGGACCCCGTCAGGGCCACCGGGCAGGTTCGACGTGCTCCCGGTGATCGTTCGCGACGCCGACGACGCCCGCGCGCTGATCCCGCTTCCGGCAGAGACACAGCGCCACGTCCCGATCACCCATCCGGACCATCCGGGCCTCGCCGCGCTCGGGCTTCGCTGGTACGCGGTGCCCTATATCTCGAACATGATCCTGACGATCGGCGGCATCGACTTTCCCTGCGCGCCCTTCAACGGCTACTATATGTGCACCGAGATCGCCTCGCGCGATTTCGCCGACCGCACACGCTATGACCTTCTGCCCGAGGTCGCACGGGCCATCGGCTTGACACCGGACGAGCGGGCCGATCCGCTCTGGCGCGACACCGCCCTGACCGAGCTGAACCGGGCCGTTCTGGCGTCCTTCGCGGCTGCAGGCGTCACGATGATCGATCATCACGAGGCAAGCGCCCAGTTCATGCGCTTTCACGGGCGGGAGCAGGCGGCGGGGCGGCATGTCGCCGCCGACTGGCGCTGGATCGTGCCGCCGCAGGCGGGCGCGGGGTGCGAGGTGTTTCACCTGAAGATGCGCAACTTCCATCCGGTGCCGAACTTCTACACCGCGCGGGATGCCGACGGGATGCGCCTCATGCCTTACCATGGCGATCACGACCGCAGCCGCCTTGCGGCCTGGACCGACCGGGTGCGGCGGCGCCTCAGACTTTGGAAGCGGATGGCGTGGTAGGGGCAAGGATGCGGGCCAGGGCGCGCGCCTGATCGGCGCGGCCGTGGCCCGCGCCATACCCCGGCGGCACCGTGGCCCCCTCGCGCAGCATGACGCCGATGGCCGCGACAAGCGCCCCGGCTCCCTCCGCGATCCATCCGGCTGGCGGCGCGGGCAGGCCGCGAAAGGCCAGCGGCGTTCCCGCCACCGGGCAGCCCTGCGACAGTGCCTCGGCCACCTTCATGCGCACGCCGCCCCCCTTGCGGTAGGGCGCGGCGATGACCCGGCAGGAGGCGTAGAAGGCGCCAAGATCGGGAGCAAAGCCGGGGCAGTCCGCCCCAAGCGCGGTGAGTCGCCCCCGAAGGCGAGGGGGCAGATCGCCGCCCGCGACGCAGACGCTGCGCCCCTCGGCGGCGAGCGCGGGCAGGATCTTGGCCGCGAAATAGCCGATCGCGTCTGCGTTCGGCGCCCAGCCCCAGGCGCCGACCAGCCCGACATCATAACGCCTTGCGCCGGGCACCGACGGGTCAGGGGGGGCAATCCTGACCGGCACCACCACCGGCGCCGCGCCGGGCACCGCCGACCGGATTACCGCCGCATCCTCCGTTGCGATCGCGATGATCGCATCCGCTTCGGCCCAGAGACGCACTTCTTGCCGCAGCAAAAGCCGTGCCTCGCGCCGCAGGAATGCGCGCCTTGCCCCGCGCGTCCCGGCGGCGAAGTCGTCCCAGAGCGCGTGTTCGATGTTGTGGCAGTCGTGGATCCGCCGCCACGGCCCCTCGGGTATCGCATCCCAGAGAAACGTGCCCGCGATCACCACATCCGGGGGCCGCGCCGCGCATTCCGCCGCGACGACCTGCCCAAGCCGCGCGACCGGATATTTCGCGATCGAATAGGGCCGCCCTCCGAAGAACGCCCGCGCCATCGCCCCGGCCAGAAGCAGCGGCCGGCGCCTGACGCTGACCGCGCCCGGAACGCGGATCACCTGCACCCCGGCGGGCGCAGCCCGGGCGGGGACCGGCCGGTCCGACAGGCCGACGACGCGAAGAGTTGTACCTTCGGGCAGCGCCGCTATTACTTCGGCGATACGCCGGTTGTAGCCGGTCCTTTCAGGCCAGGGCAGGTCATGGACAAGGTAGAGGACATCGAGCGGCGCGTCCGGCCGGCGGCGGGGGTCACGGTCATCATCGTCACCTACAACTCCGCCCCGCACATCGCCTCCTGTCTCGCCTCGGTCCCTCAGGACCTGTCTGTCGTCGTCCTCGACAACGCCTCAGGTGATAACACGCTTGACGCCCTCTCTCGCACCGGGCGGCAGATTACCCTGATCCGGTCGGATGAGAACCTCGGATTCGCGGCCGGCGTGAACCGCGCCGCGCGGGCGGTACAAAGCCCGTTCCTTCTCCTTCTCAACCCCGATGCGCGCCTCGGTCCGGACACCGTGGAACGGCTCGCGCGGGCCATGGCGGACGTCCCGGACCTTGCCATCGCGGGCGCGATCAGTCGCGACGAGGGCGGAGCGTTCAGGCGCACCTCGGGGTTTCGCGCCGCGACATGCCGTGCGCTGCTCTTTGCCGCCCTCGGGCTGCGCGCGCTTTTCCCGTCCTCGCCGTTCTTCGATCCGCAGTCGGTCGCGCGCGACCTTGCATCGGCCGGTCCCGGCCCCTTCGCGGTCGATGTCGTCCCCGGAGCCTGCATGATGATCCGCCGCGGCGCCTGGGAACGGCTCGGCGGCTTCGATACGCGCTTCTTCATGTATTCCGAGGATGCGGACCTTTGCGCGCGTGCGCGAGCGGCGGGCCTTGGCGTCGCGCTGATCCCCGGCGCGGAGTTCACCCATGAGGAGGGCGCCTCGGCCCGCAGCCGCGCCGAGATGTTCTGCCAGCTCTTTGCCGGCGAGATCGCCTGGCAAAAGACCCATGGCGGCCCCGGCGCCGCCCGCTGTGCCCCGTCGCTCCTGAAACTCCACGTCCTGGTGCGGCGCCTTGTGGCCGCCGTCGCGCCGCACCGCGCCGCGACAGACTGGGCCGCAGTCTGGGCGCGCCGTGCGGACTGGTCCCGGGGCTATCAGGCGGCAGCGCCCTCGGCCGCCTCGGGCGGCAAGATCACATAGGCGTTCTCGCCGTTCACCAGCCGGGCCGTCCCACCGAATTTCAGCGCCAGATGCGCCATGGGACGGTTGATGGGGCGCGTGTAGACGATGAGCGGAAACCCCGCGCCCTTCGAGAACCTCTCGACCGCGCGCTCCATCAGCCGTTCTCCCGCGCCGGCGCCCTGCCACGAGGGCAGCACCGAGAAGGCAAGCTCTTTCGCCGGGCGACCGTCCAGCACCTCGTCCACCACTTCGGCCAGGGCGACAAGCTGGCGCCCCGAGAAGATCCCTAGAAACCGCGCATGGTCCCAGTCGAGATGGCCGTAGCGGCTCGAAAGGGCGGCAAAATTCATCCGCGCGCCGAAGCGCGACTGACGATCCTCGGCGCCCAGCATGGCGTAATGAAGGACGATGGCGGGAACGTCGTCTGGTTTCAGCTCGCGGATACGGCGGCTTTGCACCACCTGCTGCCGGTAATGACCCATCGCGGGGTCGAGAGGCCGCGAAATCCGCCCCCAGAGCGGCAGCCATGATGGCCGTGCACGTGCCATGAGGCGCGCAGCACGGCCCCTCAGGCCGGAGAGGCGGCCGTCAGGGTTGATGCTGCATTGCAGCGATTTCGGTCTGGGTGAGATCCAGGGCAAGTGGGGCGACATGATACAACTCGACTATCCCCTCCCTCGACGCACATCATGTAGTATGGGTTCCCTGCGCGTCAACTCTGACGCCGGGTCACGGGCGGGATTTTGCCGCACTGCAGCATTTCAGCAGCAGATGGCCGCTCATTCCATCTCGATCGTCCCGGGGGGCTTCGAGGTGATGTCGTAGAAGACCCGGTTCACGCCTTGCACCTCGTTGATGATCCGCGTCGCGGTCTCGCCAAGGAACTCGTGCGTAAAGGGGTAATAATCCGCCGTCATGCCGTCGACCGAGGTCACCGCGCGGAGCGCGCAGGTATAGTCGTAGGTGCGATAGTCGCCCATCACGCCGACGGTGCGGACCGGCAGGATCGCCGCGAAGGCCTGCCAGATGTCGTCGTAAAGCCCGTGCTTGCGGATCTGGTCGATATAGACGGCATCCGCCCGGCGCAGGATGTCGAGCTTTTCGCGCGTGATCTCTCCGGGGCAGCGGATCGCTAGGCCGGGGCCGGGGAAGGGGTGGCGGCCAATGAACTTTTCCGGCAGGCCCAACTCGCGGCCAAGGGCGCGAACCTCGTCCTTGAAGAGCTCGCGCAGGGGTTCGACCAGCTTCAGGCCCATCTTCTCGGGCAGGCCGCCCACATTGTGGTGCGACTTGATCGTGACCGAGGGTCCGCCCGAGAAGCTGACGCTTTCGATGACATCGGGGTAAAGTGTGCCCTGTGCCAGGAACTCCGCGCCTTCGATCTTGTTCGCCTCGCGCTGGAAAACGTCGATGAAAAGCTTGCCGATGGTCTTGCGCTTGACCTCGGGGTCCGACACGCCTTCGAGTGCGCCGAGGAAAAGATCGGCCTCATCGGCGTGAACGAGCGGAATGTTGTAGTTGTCGCGGAACATGGTCACGACTTCCTCGGCCTCGTTGAGCCTGAGAAGCCCGTGATCGACGAAGACGCAAGTCAGCTGGTCGCCGATGGCCTCATGGATGAGGATCGCCGCGACGGAGCTGTCGACCCCGCCCGAAAGCCCGCAGATGACGCGCTTGTCACCGACCTGCGCGCGGATCTTTTCGATGGCGTCGTCCCTGTAGGAGGCCATCGTCCAGTCGCCGGTGAAGCCGGCAAGACGCACGAAATTCTCGTAAAGCTTCGCGCCCTTCGGGGTGTGATGCACCTCGGGGTGGAACTGGACGGCGAAAAAGTTGCGGTCCGTGTCGGCGGTGA
>JAGRDU010000130.1 GCA_020446905.1 Paracoccaceae bacterium
CGATGGCGGCACGATGCGACCGGCCAAGCGGGGCATCTGCGAGCATGTCGAGGGAGAAGCCGGGGATCTTCGTGCACGGGCCCGAAGAGAAGCGCGGATTTGCCGGGCGCGCGGCCGGGGTATTCGTCACCATTGCTGGTATCCTTCCAGATATACGCCCCTCGTTGGGGAGGGGTGTCCCGCCGCCGCAGATAGAGCCTTCGCCGCACTGGCACAAGCGGGAAATCTGCTCTAAAGCGCCGCTTGAGGGGCAAAAACCGACGCGCCGCTCCACTATCGGAAACTTCGCCCTGGAACCTGTCAGATGCAGATCGCCACGCTTCTCGCCAATCCCGCCCGCGCCGATCTCGGCCGCGCCACGGTCGAAGCCCTGCGCGATGCCTGGGCCGGCGGGGAGGCGCGCTGGCTGAACCCCGGCATCGCGGCGGAATTCGCGGTGGAAAATGTCCCGGCCAATCGCTGGGAGGCCTGGGAAGGCCTACAGGGCCTTGGCATCGACCTCGTCGTGCAACCTGCCGCGGGGCGGCGGAAAAAGATGCTTCTTGCCGATATGGATTCCACCATGATCGGACAGGAATGCATCGACGAACTTGCCGACATGGCCGGTGTCGGCCCGCGCGTCGCCGCAATCACCGCCCGCGCGATGAACGGAGAGCTTGATTTCGAGGGCGCGCTGATCGAACGGGTCGGCCTTCTCAAAGGGCTTCCGGAACGCGTCATCGGCAATGTCCTTGCCGAACGCATCACCTACACGCCCGGCGGTGCCACACTCATCGCGACGATGAAGGCCAATGGCGGCTATGCAGCGCTCGTCTCGGGCGGATTCACCGCCTTCACGACCGCCGTGGCCGGCCATCTCGGCTTCGACGAACATCGCGCCAACACGCTCCTCGCCGAAGACGGCCACCTGACGGGCGACGTAGCCCGCCCGATCCTCGGACGCGAGGCGAAGATCGCCGCGCTGAAGGACATCACCGCCCGCCTCGGCCTCGCCCCGACTGACGTGATCGCGGTCGGCGACGGTGCGAACGACCTCGGGATGCTGCACCTCGCGGGATCGGGCGTCGCACTCCACGCCAAGCCCTCGGTCGCGGCCCAGTGCGACATCCGCATCAACCACGGCGACCTGACCGCCCTGCTCTACATTCAGGGTTACGACGCCGAAGACTTCGCCTGAGCTTCTTCTTGACCCCAATACTCCCGCCGGAGGCGCCCGAGCCAGAGCCGCGCAAGCGGCGGCGGCGAGAGAAGGACTTGCGCCCGGAACGGGCGCTCCGCCGGATCAGCCGGCGAAGCCCGGAGCCAGCCGCACTTCTCCCGCGACAATGCCGCGGCGGCTGGTGATCGGATCCGTCAGGTAGCGGCCGACGACCGGATGACGGGCGTCAAGCGCGCCCAGCCGCACCAGAAGCGCGGTGATCGCCGCCTCGGAGGCGCGCGTCCCGCCATCCATTATCTTCAGCGCGATGCCGCGTTTCAGCCCGGGCAGGATCGCCACGAAGACAGCCTCGGCGCCCGTCTTGACCGCGACCGTCCCGCCCATTGCCCGCATCAGGTTCGTACAGGCCCGGCCCTCGCCGGCGACCAGTTCGGGATGCGCCACCATCGCTTGCCAGAGCTGCGCCTCTGCCCGCTCTCGCGCAACGCCCTCCGGATCCGCTGCCGCAAACCGCGCCATCGCACGCGCCAGTCCGCGGACCGAGGTCGCAAAGTTGGGCGCCGAGCACCCGTCGATACCGTAACCCGGCGACGTCTCCCCGGTCACCTCCTCGAAGGCCGCCAGCGCGGCCTTCTGCACGGGGTGCCCAGGCTTCTCATAGTCGGCATCACCGCCCAGATGCTTGTTCAGAGTCAGGAACCCGGCGTGCTTTCCCGAGCAATTGTTGTGGATCTGGCAGGGCGCGGCGTCGGAACAGACCAGTTCCTTCCGCGCCTCAGGATCGTCCGGCATCTGCGGACCGCAGCGCAAGTCAGATTCGCCAAGGCCAAGCCCCTCGAGCCAGCGCGCCACCGCATCGGTATGGATATGCGCGCCGTTATGGCTGGCGCAAGCCAGCGCAAGCTGCGCGGACGTCAGCCCGACACGGTCGGCCGCGCCGCTCTCGACCAGAGGCAGCGCCTGGATCATCTTGCAGGACGAGCGCGGAAAGATCACCGCCTCGGGGTCCCCCCAGGCCTCGATCACCTCACCGCGTTCGTCGCAGATCACCGCATGGCCGGTATGGACGCTTTCCAGAATCCCGCCGCGCCAGAGCTCGATCATCGGTTGCGCCGCCATCTCACCCTCACCTTTGCGCGAATTTCTGCCTTCGGGGCTTTTCCCCCGTCCAGGATTCGCGCTAAGACCCGAATATCGAGTTGACGGGCGCTCCGCCACGCCAAAAGCTGCCGCGGCCAAGCGGTACCGGGATTGGGGCGCCGAGGCGAAGACAGCGGAGGCTGCATCAGATGATTTCACCGATCACCCGCGCGACCGGCGCCGCCCTTCTGGCGCTTTGCATGACCGCCTCCGGCGGCCTCGCCCAGGTCTCGACGAATCGCGTCGCGGCGAACACGGACTGGAGCGTCTTTGTCGAGGACAGCCCCAAGGAATGCTGGGGCGTGACGGCGCCGAAAGAGACGGTGAACACCAAAGACGGCCAGTCGGTCTCGGTCCGCCGCGGCGACATCCTTCTCTTCGTCACCTACCGGCCGGGCGTCGCCGAGGGCGAGGTCTCGTTCACCGGCGGCTACCCCTTTGCGACCGGCTCGACGGTCGGGCTCGACATCGGTGGCACGACCTTCGACCTTTTTACCGAAGGCGAATGGGCCTGGTCGGGGTCGAAGGAAGACGACGCCAAGATCGTGGCGGCGCTGAAGAACGGCGCCTCGGCGATCCTGACCGCGCGCTCGGGGCGCGGCACCCAGACCAAGGACACCTTCTCGCTCCTCGGCGTCAGCGCCGCACTGGACGAGGCGGCGAAGCGCTGTGCCCAATAGCGGCAGGCCTTAGCACTTCCGTAATCCGCCCCTGCTAGACCTTGCCTTGGGTAAAGGGAAAAGGTTGGTGGGATGGCCGGGCAGAAGAATGCCGCGCCAGTCATCATCAAGCGCAAGAAGGTCGTCGGCGGCGACGGGCACCACGGTGGGGCGTGGAAAGTGGCCTATGCCGACTTCGTGACCGCCATGATGGCCTTCTTCATGCTGATGTGGCTGCTGAACGCGACGACGGAAAAGCAACGCAAGGGGATCGCGGATTACTTCAGCCCGACGATTCCTCTCAGTCGCGTCTCGGGCGGTGGCGACGGCTCGTTCGGCGGCGACAGTGTCTTTTCCGAGGATCAGATTGCCCAGAACGGCACCGGCGCCTCGAGCCTCAAACCCTCGATGGAGAATCAGGCGAAGGGCCAGACCGGCGCCGATCCCAAGGATGCCGAGGCCGAGGCGGCCTACCAGCAGGAGGTGCGCCACATCGAGGAAGCGCTGATGGGGATCGGCGGTGAAAGCATGGTCAGCGAGGAGGCCGCGCGCCACATCGTCACCCGTGTCACCGACGAGGGGCTGATCGTTGAGCTGTTCGACCTCGACGGCGAACCCTTGTTCGAGGGCGACACCGACAGGCCTGCGCCGGTCCTGACCGAGATGTCGGCGATGCTGGTCCGTGTCTTCGCGCTCAGCAAGAACGGCGTCGCGGTGGAGGGCCATATCCGCGCCCTTCCGCAGGCGCTTCGCGTCAACCCGGTCTGGGATCTCTCGACCACGCGTGCGATGCGCCTGCGCCTGATGCTCGAAGGCGACGGCCTTGACGCCCGGCGCACCCAGCGCGTCACCGGCAACGCCGACCGCAAGCCCGTGGTCGACAACCCCATGGCCAGCCGCAACAACCGGATCGAGGTGATCCTGCTCAGATCGGGCCGATGACCGGGGCCGTTGACCGTTAGGGCGATGTTAAACCGCCGTGCTGCATGAAGGGTCCCGAGACTCAGGGACACAGCAGCAGAAAGGCGGCACCCATGTCCATTTCGTCCTCGCTCAACGCCGGCGTCGCGGGCCTCAGCGCCAATGCGACCCGTCTTGCGACGATCTCCGACAACATCGCGAACTCGGGCACCTACGGCTACAAGCGCGCCTCGACCGATTTCGAGAACTTCGTCATCAACCAGGCACGGGGCGCGGGCACCTATTCGGCCGGCGGCGTGCGTGCCTCGACCACACGCCTCATCGATGAACACGGGGCGCTCGTCGCCACGTCGAACGCGCTCGATCTCGCGGTCTCGGGGCGCGGCATGCTGCCAGTCACCTCGGCGGTGTCACTCAACAGCTTCTCGGGGGGCGCGCAGCCCCTGATGATGACCACGACAGGATCGTTCAGACCCGATGCCGACGGGGTGCTCCGGACCGAATCGGGTCTCGTGCTCCTGGGCTGGCCGGCCAATGCCGACGGCTCGATCCCGGTGCTTCCCCGCGACACGATCTCGGGTCTGCAGCCGGTGGTCATCAACTCGAACCAGACGGCGGGCGACCCGACGACGACGATGAACCTAGGCGTCAACCTGCCCGCAACCGCGACCGAGGCAGGTGCCGCCGGCAATGCCCTGCCCCTTTCGGTCGAGTATTTCGGCAACCTCGGCACCTCGGACACGCTCGACATCACCTTCACGCCGACCGTCCCCGCGACGGGTGCCTCGAACAGCTGGACCATGCAGATCCGCGATTCGGCCCAGAATGGCGCCCTGATCGGGGAATACACGCTGACCTTCGACGACACCCGCGCCAACGGCGGCACGCTCGCCTCGGTCACGACGGTCTCGGGCGGCGCCTATGATCCGGTCGCGGGGAGCCTGTCGCTGAGCGTCGCGGGCGGGCCGATCACGATGACGATCGGCAAGCTTGGCGATCCCAACGGGCTGACGCAGCTTTCCGACAGCTTCGCGCCGACCTCGATCACAAAGGACGGCTCGCCGGTCGGCAATCTCACGACGGTCGAGGTCGATGAGAACGGCTATGTCACCGCGACCTACGACACCGGCTTCACCCGCCGGATCTACCAGATCCCGGTGGTGGACGTGCCCAACCCGAACGGCCTGATTGCACTCAACAACCAGACCTTCCAGGTCTCGCCCGACTCCGGGTCGTTCTTCCTCTGGGACGCGGGTGACGGGCCTACCGGCGCCGTCGTCGGTTATGCGCGCGAGGGTTCCGCGACGGATGTCGCGGCGGAACTGACGGCGCTGATCCAGACGCAACGCGCCTATTCGTCGAACGCCAAGGTCATCCAGACCGTCGACGAGA
>JAGRDU010000131.1:0-3065 GCA_020446905.1 Paracoccaceae bacterium
CCGGTCAGCACCATCTCGACCACCTCGACCGTGGCCTTGTCGGTCACCCGCTTGCCGCGCACGAATTCCGACTTGATACCAAGCCGGGCGAGCAGATCGTTGATCATCGGGCCGCCACCGTGGACGACCACCGGGTTCACCCCGACCTGCCGCATCAGGACGATGTCGCGCGCGAACTCGGCCATCGCATTCTCGTCACCCATCGCGTTGCCGCCGAATTTCACGACGACGACGGCGCCGGCATAGCGCTGCAAATAGGGCAGGGCCTCTGACAGGGTCCGGGCGGTGGCGATCCAGTCACGGTTCATGTTCTGCTTTCTCATCGTGCGCGGGTCCTCTTGGCGCTTCCCGTGTTATCCGCTCGCCCCGCGCCTGCCAAGCCCGCGCGCGGTTGCCTTCCGCCGCCGAAGGCGTAGCTTCGCCGGCAGAGAGCGGAGGCCGGAATGACGACGAGCGGGACGAGGACCCTATTGCTGACAGGCGCATCGCGCGGCATCGGCCATGCGACGGTCATGCGCTTTGCGCGCGAGGGCTGGCGGGTGATCACTTGCTCGCGTGAGCCTTTCCCCGAGAAGTGCCCCTGGGGCGGTGGGCGCGAGGATCACATCCAGATCGATCTGGCAGATCCGAACCGGACCATCGCGGCGATCGAAGTGATCCGCGCCAAGCTGAACGGCCGGCTCGACGCATTGGTGAACAATGCCGGTATCTCTCCAAAGGGGCCGGGCGGCGGCAGGCTCAACACGCTCGAGACCGATCTCAAGACCTGGGGCCATGTCTTCCACGTCAACTTCTTCGCTTCGATCGTGCTGGCCCGGGGCCTGCGGGAAGAGCTGTCGGCGGCCGGGGGCGCGGTGGTGAACGTGACCTCGATCGCGGGAAGCCGCGTCCATCCCTTCGCGGGCGCTGCCTACGCCACCTCCAAGGCCGCGCTGAAGGCGCTGACGCGCGAGATGGCGCATGATTTCGGCCCGTTCGGCGTGCGCGTGAACGCCATTGCGCCGGGCGAGATCGAAACCTCGATCCTGTCGCCGGGCACCGAGAAGATCGTCGAGACCTTGCCCCTGCGCCGCCTTGGCCAGCCCTCTGAAGTGGCCGACGTGATCTGGTTCCTCTGCTCGGACGCCTCGTCCTATGTGACCGGGACCGAGATCGAGGTGAATGCCGGCCAGCACGTCTAGGCGGCCCGGGGCAGGATGCTATTCGAGGCCGGCGACGACCGCGCGCAGCGTGGCGATCCCGTCGCCCTTCTCGGACGAGGTGACGATCAGTTCCGGGAAGGCTGCCGGATGCTTCTGAAGTGCGGCGCGCACCTGCGTCAGGATCCTGTCGTGGTCCGCGGCCTTCAGCTTGTCTGACTTGGTCAGCACGACCTGGAAGGTCACCGCGGCACGGTCGAGCAGCGCCAGAATCTCCTCGTCCACCGCCTTGATGCCATGGCGCATGTCGATCAGCACAAAGGCGCGGCGCAGCGTGACCCGGCCCGAGAGATAGGACCTGAGGAGCGCCTGCCACTTGGCGACCACCGCAACCGGCGCCTCGGCAAAGCCATAGCCCGGCAGATCGACGAGGTAATGGCTGTCGCCGGCAGCGAAAAAGTTGATCTCCTGCGTCCGTCCCGGCGTGTTCGAGGCGCGGGCAAGGTTCTTCCGCCCTGTCAGCGCATTGATGAGCGAGGACTTCCCGACGTTTGAGCGGCCGGCAAAGCAGACCTCGGCGCGGTCCGCGGGCGGCAGGCCCGACATCGCGACGACGCCCTTCACGAAATCGACCGGCCCCGCGAACATCAGGCGCCCGCGTTCGCTCGCGGCCTCGTCCGGCACCTCGGCGAGCGGAAAGGCGATCGTCATCCGAGCACCTCGACGGTATCACCGCGCGCGATTGCGCCCGCGCCGATCACGCGGCAGAAGACGCCGAGATCGGTGTGATCGTACTCCCGCTCCAGAAGTTGCAGCATGTCGATGTCGCGTACCCCGGTCTCCGGGTTCGCGTCGGTCGCGCGGCAGCGCCCGACCCGTTCGACCGGGCGCAGAATCGCGGTGCCGATGCGGATGTCGCGGCCGATGAGGTCGAATTCCCCGAAAGGCGCCCAGCCCTCGACCCAGAGATTGGCGCGGAATCTCTTCCGCGCGAGGGGGCGCCCCGCGCGCGCCGACATATCGTCTAGCGAGGCCGCGCCGATCAGCGAGACGAAGGCCTCCGGCTCGTCCGACAGCGGTTGACCCGGCGCCCGCACGACCGAGGCCGGGGCGGGTGCGTCTTCGGGCCAGATCGGTCGCAGCCAGGCGATCAGCTTTTCCTGATCAGCGGGCAGCGCCGGGTCGATGTCGAGGTGCCGGAGGTCGGGATGGTCGAGGCGGAGGCGTCCGTCCGCCTGCACCGAGGCGCTGACCGCCATGAGCGACGGGCCGGCGCGCCCGGTCAGGAAGTTGGCCTTCTTGCCCCATGCGCTCGCCCGCCCGTCCGGCAGGCGCGTGATCTTTGCCCGCGCGTTCAGCACCGCCCATTCCCGGTCGAGCGGCACGCCCATCCCGGGCGTCAGGCCTGTCTCGCGCAGCTCCTCCGAGCCGACCGACTTGATCGGATAGCGGAAGACCTGCGCGAGGCGCGCGGTCATTTCGCCTTGCCCTTGCCCTCGGGCGCCGCCGCCTTCTTCTGGAAGCCCGACTTGATGTTGCCGAAGAGATCCGGGCGTTTCCCGTGCATCGACATGATCGTGTACTGCTGGAAGAACGTGATCGTGTTGTTCGCGATCCAGTAAAGGACAAGACCCGAGGCGAAGCTGCCCAGCATGAACATGAAGATCCAGGGCATCCAGGCAAAGATTGCCTGCTGCGCGGGGTCGGTCGGTGCCGGGTTCAGCTTTTGCTGGAACCACATCGAGATGCCGAGGAGGATCGGCAGCACGCCGAGCGAGACCGCGAAAAGCAGCGATCCCGGTTCGGGCGTCGCCCAGGGCAGAAGTCCGAAGAGGTTCAGGATCGACGAAGGGTCAGGCGCAGAGAGGTCCTTGATCCAGCCGACGAAGGGTGCATGGTAAAGCTCGATCGTGACGTAGATCACCT
>JAGRDU010000131.1:3218-15729 GCA_020446905.1 Paracoccaceae bacterium
TCCTTCATCCGCGCCATCGAGATGTAGGAATGGCGGGCGAGCGGGAAGACGAGCGCCTTGATGATGACGGTCAGTGCGATGATGGCGAGGCCCATGTTGCCGATGGCGCCATGCAGCCAGTGGAGGAGCCGGAACATCGGCTTGGTCAGGTAGAAATACCAGCCCCAGTCGATGGAATCGACGAACCGGTCCACGACCGGCCGCGCCGGATCGGTCTTCGCGCCAAGGAGGCGGTCGAACCAGCCGGGATTATTCTGGTAATGGGCGATCGTCTCCCATTCCTTCGCGCCGGCGAAGAGCATCGTCGTTGCCTCGCCCGTCGCGCCGGGGGAGACGTCGATCGCGGGCAGCCGCGCCTCGGCCTGATAGAGGTCCGCGCCGGGCACATATTTCGCGACCGAGGTGAAGGGCTGGCCCGGGGCCGGGATGAGGGTCGTCATCCAGTATTTGTCTGTGAAGCCGATCCAGCCGTTTTCAGTCACTTCCCGCAGTTCTGCGGGCCCGCCCTCGCGCGTGTCGGTGTCGAGCTTGGGCAGCGCGGCATATTTGATCTCCTCAAGTTCGCCGTCCGCCATGCGGACGACGCCCTCGTGCAGGACATAGATGCGCTTGCCCTCGGGGATGCCATGCCGGGCGACGATGCCGTAGGGCGCGAGGCGCACTGCGGCACCGGTCGTGTTCTCGACCTTGTCGGTGACCGAGAACATGTAGCTCTCGTCGACCGCGACCGTGCGGCGGAAGACAAGGCCCGCGCCATTGTCCCAGACAAGCGTGACGGGCTGCCCGGGCGCGAGCGTGCTGCCGCTTTCAAGCTGCCATTCGGTGCGGGCGCCGGGCACGGCGTCCGGGCTCAGCCCGCCGGAGGGCGACCATCCGTAGACCGCATAATAGGGCTTGTCGGCGCCAAGGTCGGTCCCGCCGACCGGGGCGAGGAGGCGGACATCCTGCGCGCCGGGGTCGAGCGAGACCTTGTAGTCCTTGAAAGACAGATCGTCGATCCGGCCACCCAGAAGCGAGAGCGTGCCGGTCAGGCGCGGCGTGTCGATCTTGATCCGGGGGGCCGCGGCCAGCGCCGCGGCGGCGGTATCGACGGCGGCAGCGCCGGCATTGGTCGCGCTGTCCGCCGCCGGTTGCGCTGCATCGGCGCTTTGCGCGGCCGGTGTTTCGGCCTGCGGCGCCGGTTCGGGGGGCGGAAACAACCAGAACCAGCCGAGAAGAACGATGAACGACAAAACCGTCGCGAGAATGAGATTCTTGTTCTGATCGTCCATGAGGGACCCACCACCCGTCCTGCCAAGGTCAGCGCAGGTTCAATAGAACGGGCGCTCAAAGGTCAAGCGGTTTCCCCGGGGAAGGCGGGCTGCGCCGTGCGGGCGGCGCGCGGCGGCGAGGCCCCGGCGGGCTGCCCACGGGACGAGTATCAGCCGGAGCGGCGCGCGATCTGCGGGCGGACCGTCAGTTTGGCCCGGTGCTGCGCGAGCCAGCTTTCGGTGGCCTGCAGGGGCATTGGCCGAGCGATCGCGTGACCCTGCACATGGCCGCAGCCAAGTTGCGCAAGCAGCGCGTGTTCGCTGATCGTCTCGACCCCCTCGGCCAGCGTCTCGATCCCGAGTCGCTCGGCCATCGACAGGATCGCGGTGACCATGCGCTGCTGCGCGGGATCGCTGTCGATCCGCGTCACATAGGACCGGTCGATCTTGATCCGCCGCACCGAAAGCCGCCGCAGCGCCGCGATCGACGCATGTCCGGTGCCGAAATCGTCCAGGTCGATGCCGCAGCCAAGCCGCGCCAGCGCGGTGATATTGTGGGCGACGACATCGTTGCCGGTTTCGGCCGCGACCGATTCCAGCACCTCGACCGTCAAGCGATCGGGCGTGAGGTCGAAGCGGTCGAGTTCCCACTTCAGCTTGGCGGCAAGGTTCGGGTTGCGGAGTTCGAGCGCCGAGAAGTTCACCGCGACCGCCGGCACCGACAGGCCCGCCCGGTCCCAGATGCGAAGCGCCGACAGCGCGTGGCCAAGCATGATCTCGCCAAGGCGCTCGCCATAACCGGCGCTCAGCACTGCGGGCAAGAATTCGGACGGCGCAAGGATGCCGCGCTCGGGATGCTGCCAGCGCGCGAGCGCCTCGAAGCCGGTGACCTCGCCGGTGTCGGTCGAGATCTGCGGCTGGAAATAGGCGACGATCTCGCCGCCTTCCAGCGCCGCCTCGATCCGGTCGCCGAGCGCATCGCGCGCGTCGGCGGCGCGGCCGATATCGGCCGAATAGGCGCGCAGGCCGCCCGGCCCGTTGCGCCGCGCCTCGTCGAAGGCGCGCTCGGCTGCCTCGAGCACCGAGGCCCCCGTCGGCTCGGGCGCGCGGGCCGTCAGGCAAAAGCCGACCGAGGCGCCGATATAGACGGTCATCGCGTCGATACTGAGCGGCTCGCCCACCGCCGCCTTCAGGCGGCCCGCGATCAGGATCGCCGTCTCGAGGTCCATCCGGCGCGCCGGGGCGAGCGCCACCGCGAAGCGCGCGCCGTCGACCTGCCGCAGCAGGTCGCGTTCGCGCAACGCTGCCGCGAGGCGTTCGGCAATCCGCGCCATCGCGCGGTCATAAGCCTCCTGCCCGTAGGTTTCGATCATCTGCGCAGGCTCGTCGAGGCCGACGACGAAGCAGGCGGATTTGCGCCCGCTTCCGCTGCCGCCCGCAAGGCAAAGGTCCAGCCGCGCCGCGATCTCGGCCCGGGGCGCCGGCGGCGCCAGGTCTTCGCGCGCGGGCGCGCGCTCGGGTCGCAGGGTCCACAGAAGCGGCGCCGCCGCCAGCACCAGAAGCGCGGCCGCCCCCTGATCGTAGAACATCCAGGCGATGGCGAGGGCGGCATAGAGGCCGAGCATGTCGGGCCGCGAGAGCCGCGCGGCAAGACGGCCGAGGACGGCGAAGATTGCGGGACCGGTCATGACATTCCCCTGCGCGAGCGGGGCCATCTGCCCCGGCAGCCCCGACGCTAGGGCGCCCCCGTCACCGGGGGGTTAATCGCCGGAGGATTTCAGATCGGGAATTTGACTAAACTTGTCCGCAACCGGCGCGCCGGGCGCGAGCCCCGCGAAATCGAAGAGCTTCGGGTCAAGAAGATGCGAGGGTCGCGTGTTCATCAGCGCGCGGAACATCACCTGCCGCCGGCCCGGGCTGCGCGCCTCCCATCCGTCGAGGATCTGCTTGACCTGCTGACGCTGAAGGCCGTCCTGCGAACCGCAGAGGTCGCAGGGAATGATCGGATAGGCCATCGCACGGGCGAATTTCTCGCAATCCGCCTCGGCAACGAAGGCGAGCGGGCGATAGACGAAAAGATCGCCATCCTCGTTCACGAGCTTCGGAGGCATGGTTGCCAGCCGCCCGCCGTGGAAGAGGTTCATGAAGAAGGTTTCAAGAATGTCGTCGCGGTGATGGCCAAGGACGACGGCCGAACACCCCTCCTCGCGCGCGATGCGGTAGAGGTTGCCGCGCCGGAGCCGCGAGCAGAGCGAGCACATCGTCCCGCCAGGCGCGATCTTGTCAGTCACGATGGAATAGGTGTCGGCATATTCGATCCGGTGCGGCACGCCCATCCTGGTCAGGAACGCCGGCAGCACCGTCGCGGGAAATCCGGGCTGGCCCTGATCGAGATTGCAGGCCAGAAGATCGACCGGCAGCAGACCCCGCCATTTCAACTCGTGCAGCACCGCGAGCAGCGTATAGCTGTCCTTGCCGCCCGACAGGCACACGAGCCAGCGGGCGCCGCGCTCGATCATCCCGTAGGTCTCGATCGCCTCGCGGACCTCGCGCACCAGCCGCTTGCGCAGCTTCTTGAACTCGGTCGTCGCAGGGGCGCCGTGGAAGAGGGGATGGATATCGTCGGCCTCGTCGAGCATGGGCCTGCCTTACTGCAGCCTCCTCGCCGGAGCAAGATTCGCGCCGGTCAGACGGGGCGCCGGGCCAAATCGCGCAGCGTGTCGAGATGAGGCGTGACGTCGCCGATGCAGCGCGCGACCCAGTCCGGGTCGTAATAGCTGTCGAGATAGCGCCGGCCGCTGTCGCACATGAGCGTGACGATGGACCCCTGCCGGCCCGCCGCCATCATCTCCTGCGCAATCTGCAGGACGCCCCAGAGATTGGTCCCGGTCGAGGCGCCCGCCTTTCGGCCGATGATTTCCTCCAGCCACAGCACTGCCGCGACGCTCGCGGCATCCGGCACCTGGATCATCCGGTCGATCACGTCATGCTGGAACGACGCCTCGACCTTCGGCCGCCCGATCCCCTCGATCCGGCTGGAGCAGGCGCGGCGCAGGGTCATGTCCCGCGTGGCATAGCTGTCGTAGAAGACCGAATTCTCGGGATCGACCACCACCAGCTCGGTCGGATGGCCCCGGTAGCGGACATAGCGGCCGAGCGTCGCCGAGGTGCCGCCCGTCCCCGCGCTCATCACGATGGCGGCGGGAATCGGGTGCGGCTCGCGCGCCATCTGGCCGAAAATGCTGTCGGCGATGTTATTGTTGCCGCGCCAGTCGGTGGCGCGCTCGGCGTACATGAACTGGTCCATGAAATGCCCGCCAAGCCGTTCGGCCAACGCCACGGCCGCCTCGTGCATCTCGGGTGCGCTGTCCACGAAATGGCAGGTGCCGCCGTAGAACTCGATCAGGTCGATCTTGCTGCGGGCGGTGGTCTTCGGCATTACCGCGATGAAGGGCAGGCCGAGCATCCGGGCGAAATACGCCTCGGACACGGCAGTGCTGCCCGAGGACGCCTCGATCACCGGGCGCCCTTCCTTCAGCTTGCCGTTGCAGAGCGCGTAGAGGAACAGTGACCGTGCGAGCCGGTGCTTGAGGCTGCCGGTCGGATGCGTGCTTTCGTCTTTCAGATAGATGTCGACGCCGCTGATGCCCGGCACGTCGAGCCGGAAGAGATGCGTGTCGGCGGATCTCTGGAAGTCCGCCTCGATCTTGGCGATGGCGTCGCTCGTCCAGTTTCGCATCGTCCCTCCCCGGCTGCCCTTGCCAAGTCGTGGACCGGATCGGCGGGTTTCGCAAGCCGCGCGGCGGCTCAGTCCTTGCGATCGGGGACCGGATCGTAACCGGACCCGCCCATCGGATGACAGCGTCCGATCCGTCGCACCGCCATCCATGTGCCCCGGAGCGCCCCGTGCTTTTCCAGCGCCTCGAGGGCATAGGCCGAACAGGTCGGCTGGAACCGGCAGCCATGCCCGACCCAGGGGCTGAGCACCAGCCGGTAGGCGCGGACGGGCAGGGCGACGAGATGGGCAAGGGGGCTCATGTCCTGCCTGCGTGGATGCGGCCCAGTGCGCGGACGAGGTCCGCCTTCATCTCGACGAAGTCACGTGTGGCGGTCGCCCCGGGCCGCCCGACCAGCACATAGTCCCATCCGGGCCGGCCATGAGCCGGCAGGACCGCGCGCGCGATCTCGCGCAGGCGCCGCTTCGCGCGGTTGCGGGCGACGGCATTGCCGAGCTTCCTGGAGCAGGTATAGCCGATGCGGATCGCGCCCGGCTCCGCTTCCTCGGCGCGCCGCTCACGGGCCTGCAGGAGGAAACCCGGCGTTCCCTGCCGAAGCGCCTGCGCCGCGCGCAGGAAATCGGCTCGTTTGGCAAGCACCAGACAAACGGAAACCGCCGGCGGCGATTCCGTGCCCCGGCCCATCTGGCCTTGCACGGGCGCCTCCGGCGGTGTCATGCCGTGTGCCTGGCCCTCGGCCTTCAGGCCGACAGAACCTTCCGGCCCTTGGCGCGCCGCGCGGCCAGCACCTTGCGGCCACCTTTGGTCGCCATGCGCGCACGGAAGCCGTGGCGACGGGCGCGAACGAGGTTCGACGGTTGGAACGTGCGCTTCATCGCGTCTACTCCGGGTTTTCCTGGCCCGAACCCCTTTGCCGGATTCGAGGGCCGCTGTCATTCGAAGCCCGGCTATTAGACGGGTAGGCCCCCCAAGTCAACCGATCCGGCGGGCTTTTTCACGGTGCGCGCGGCGACCCACTGCGCATCGGCCGCCAATGGTCTCCAGGTGGTTTAAAGCCGCTCCGGGAATGACTATTCTCTTGCCCAGCCGGCCGGCCCGCAAGCCCGCCGCCATCAGGATGCGCCCGGGTGCAAGGACGACTGGATTGAAGCTTTTCAACACGCTTTCAGGCCGCTTCCTGCTCTTGACGGCGCTGTTCGTCATGCTGGCCGAAATCCTGATCTTCGTACCCTCGGTCGCGCGATTCCGCGAGGACTACATCATGTCGCGCCTCGAGCGCGCGCAGATCGCCTCGCTCGCGCTTCTGGCCACCGACGAGATGATCGACGAGAACCTCGAGCGCGAACTTCTCGCCAATGCCGAGGTCTACAACGTCGTCCTGCGACGCGACGAGGTGCGCCAGCTTGTCCTCTCCTCGCCGATTCCCGCGCCGATCTGGCGCAGCTACGACCTGCGCGAGGCCCCGGCCTGGGAACTGATCCGCGACGCGATCGCCTGTCTTGTCGATCCGACCGACCGCATCATCCGGGTCATCGGCGACCCGGTGCGGCAGGCCGGCCTCCTGATCGAGGCGACGATGGACACCGGGCCGCTCCGGAGCGCGATGATCGACTACGGCTTGCGTATCCTCGGCCTTTCGGCGGTGATCTCGGCGGTCACCGCGCTGCTACTCTTCCTTGCCGTGCGGCGCCTCCTTGTCACGCCGATCCGCCGTGTCGTCCGGCAGATGAGCCTTTACGCCGAGGCGCCCGAGGATGCGCGCCGCGTCATCGTGCCCGAGGCGCGTGTCGCCGAACTGCGCGAGGCCGAGGAGGCGCTGCAATCGCTTGAACAGCAGCTGACGGCGGCGCTCCGCCAGCGCGAGCGTCTGGCGCAACTGGGCGGCGGTGTCGCCAAGGTCAGCCACGACCTGCGCAACATCCTCACCACCGCGCAACTGCTCGTTGACCGGATCGAGGGAAGCGACGATCCGATGGTCAAGCGCTCTGCGCCCAAGCTCGTCGCCTCGATCAGCCGCGCCGTGGGCCTTTGCGAATCCACGCTCGCCTTTGGCAAGGCGGACGAACCGCCCCCGGCGCTGACCCGCTTCAACCTTGGCGGCCTTGTCCGCGATATCGTGGAAAGCGAGGAACTGGCGGCCGGAGAGGCCGAGATCGACTTCGTCACCGATATTCCGGCCGCGCTGACGATCCGCGCCGATCAGGAGCAGCTGCACCGCGTTCTCACGAACCTGATCCGAAACGCACGTCAGGCCATCGAGGCGACCGGCAAGTCCGGCACCATCGAGATCGGCGCGGGTGAGGATGAGGCTGGTTGGTGGATCCGTGTCGGCGACACCGGCCCGGGCCTGCCCGAGAAGGCGCGCGAGCACCTCTTCCGCCCGTTTCAGGGCGGCATCCGCAAGGGCGGCTCCGGCCTCGGCCTTGCCATCGCCTCGGAGCTGATCCGTGGCCACGGCGGCCGTCTCGAGCTTCTCAAGACCGGCGAGACGGGGACCGAGTTCATCCTCCACCTGCCGCGTGAAGTGCAGGCAGGCGAGGCGACCGCAGCGGCGAAGGTCCCGGCGGTTTAGCCCTTGCAATGGCCCCGCCACGCCGCTAAATGCCACTTCCACGCACCCGTAGCTCAGCTGGATAGAGCACCAGACTACGAATCTGGGGGTCAGGAGTTCGAATCTCTTCGGGTGCGCCATTCCTCTCTGAACCAGTGACCCGACACCCCCTCCGGGGCGGTCGCTTTACCCGATTGGCAGTTTCATCCGGCGTCCGTCCCCCCGGGCGCTTTCGGCAATAGCATGGATGACACGCTCGAAACCGAGTGCATCGGTGAACGAGGGATAGGCTGCACGCCCGTCGCGGATCGCGCGCAAGAGCTCACCCGCCTCGATCACCTTCAGGTCGCCGAAGCCGAGCTGATGGCCCGGCGCGGGGACGAACTGGCCAAAAGGCGGGTGGTCAGGCCCCGTCAGAATCGTGCGGAACCCCTGTTCCGCCTTTGGCCCCTCGTTCACGTAGAGCTGAAGTTCGTTCATCCGCTCCTGCGCGAAGGTAATCATGCCCTTCGTGCCGTGCACCTCCCAGTCCAGGCGGTTCTTGCGCCCCCAGGCCGAGCGCGAGGTCGAGATCGAGCCATGCGCGCCGCTTGCAAAGCGAAGGATCGCGGTCGCGGTATCCTCGTTCTCGACCTGTCCTCGGCCAGACCCATCCGGCAGGGGCCGGGATTCATGGATCACCTGCGTGTCCGCGATGACGCTCTCGATCGGCCCGCCCAGCCCCGTGACCATCGAGACGAGATGGCACCCGAGATCGCCCAGCGCCCCGAGCCCGGCGTCCGCGATCCTCGCGCGCCAGGTCCAGGGAAGGTCGGGATCGGCCTGATAGTCCTCGTCCACCCAGCCGCGAATATGCACCACGCGGCCGATGCGGCCGGCTTCGATCAGGCGGCGGGCGAGATCGAAGGCGGGGTTCTTGATATAGTTGTAGCCGACGAGCGTGACGCGACCAGCAGCCCGCGCGGTGGCCTCCATCTCTTCCGCTTCGGCCAGCGTCAGCGCCATGGGCTTTTCGCACCAGACATGTTTTCCCGCAGCGAGCGCGGCAAGCGTCATTTCCCGGTGCAGGTTGTTCGGCGTGGTGATCGAGACGACATCGACGCGCGGGTCCGTCACCAGCGCGTGCCAGTCCGCCGTTGCGCGGGCAAAGCCGAACTGGCCCGCCATCGCGCGCGCCTTGTCCTTCGGAGTGTCGCAGAGAAGCTCCAGCCGCGCTTCGGGCAGGTCCGCCCCGAGGACGGCGCGCGCCGAGCGCCACGCCAGCGCGTGGATCTTGCCCATGAAGCCGGTGCCGATCAGCCCGACGCCCAACGTTCCCATCTTGTCACCCATTGGTTGAAAGCCAGTCGCGAAACGCCAGCGCGGTTTCAGCCTCGGCCTCCACCAGATAATCGTTCGAGGGGTACGCGCCGCCATGCACCTCGGCGGCGAAGCGGGTCATCGCCTCGATCCGAAGCCCCTGAAGACGCTCGTATTCTGTCGCCAGATTCGCGTAGACCTTGGCATGGCGCGGAACATGGCCGCTGGTCTGGCCGAGAACATCATCCGAAAAGAGATACTGCGCATGCCCCCCCGCGCCGGCGCCCATCGAGATGAGGAACAGAGAGGTCCGTTCCGCGATGGCTGCTGTTATTGCGGCGGGCACCACCTCGATCTCGGCGGCAAAGGCGCCGGCCTCTTCCAGCGCGCGGCAGTCCTCCCAGATCCATTTCGCGCTGTCGAGAGTCTTGCCAACCGCCTTGAACCCGCCTGTCCAGGTCCGTTTCGAGGGGATCAGGCCGACATGACCGCAGACCGGCACGCCATGTTCGGCAAGAAGCCTCACCGCCGCGAGCGAGCCCGAACAGTAGACCGCGTCCGCGCCATGCTTCAGCAGCGGAAAGGCCCATTTCAGGAAATCGTCCGGCCCGCCAATCTCGTAGAAATTCTCGCCCGGAAAGGCGAAGGCGCTCGGCGCGGCAGCACGGAACCGCGGATCAAGAATCATTGCCGGCGGCACCGAGAGAAGCTCGACCCCCGCCGCCTCGGCCGCCGCCGCCTCCTCCAGAGTCTCGACCCTGAGCATCGCATATTGGTGACGCCCGCGCGCGGCCCGGAGGCTCGCGACGGTGTGGCGGGCAGAGGGCGCAAAGCCCATCATCCCACCTGCACGAGGACGCGCGTGCCCTCGACCTTGACCGGATAGGTTGCCAGGTTCACGCAGACCGGCGCGCGTTTGGCTTCGCCGGTGCGATAGTCGAACTGGCCGTTGTGCTTGGGGCATTCGATCAGATGGTCGAGGACGAGACCGCCCGCAAGGTGAACCTGCTCGTGCGAGCAAAGCCCGTCGGTGCAGAAGAACTCCCCCTCGGGGCTGTGATAGAGGGCAAAGGTGCGCCCGTCATGATCCCAGCGCATCACGTCCTCTTCGTCGATATCGCTTGTGTCGCAAGCGTGGATCCAGTCGGCCATGTCTGTTCTCCCGATGAGTTATTCGGCCGCGCCGAGCGCGGCGGCATGAAAATCTTCACGATAGGGCTTGGCCGTCGCGGGCAGGTCGCGGCGCAGGAAAAGATCCTCCCCCTTCAGTTGGCGCATCCAGACCGGCCACATTTCGGCATAGCCCGCGCGGATCGAGCGCGTCGGCGCCGGTAGGTCGTGCCGGATCGCCGCATGCAGCTTCGGGAGAGCGTGGTAGGGCACCATCGGGAACATGTGGTGTTCCACATGGTAGTTCATGTTCCAGTAGATGAAGCGGCTGACCGGGTTCATGTAGACGGTGCGGCTGTTGAGCCGGTGGTCCGTCACATTGTCGGCCAGCCCGCCGTGCTGCAGAAGGCCCGTCATCACATGGTGCCAGGCGCCGTAGAGCCGCGGCAGGCCGATCACCATCAACGGCAGGATCGAGTGCGTGACAAGCGCGAGGGCAATCGTGGCGGCGTAGATGGCAAGATGGACGCGCGCGGCCCGCACCACCTTGGGCCACTCGCTTTCGGGGACGAAGGTCTTTTCCTCGGGGTGGACGCCGAGGAAGGCGTTGTAGAACATCCGCTTCACGAAGGCCGAAGCGTCGAAGAGGCCGAAGAAATTGCCGATCAGCTTCAACATGACGGGCGGACGCATCACCGCAATCTCGGGATCGCGTCCGACGATATAGGTGTCGGTATGGTGGCGCGCGTGGCTCCACCGCCAGGTCGCGGGGTTTCGCATGATCATGAAGCTGGCGATCTGGTAAACGGCGGTGTTCATCCAGGGTGTGCGGAAGGCGGTGCCATGGCTGCATTCGTGCCAGCGCGAATCCGAGGCCGAGCCGTAAAGGACCCCATAGGCCAGCCAGAATGGCGCGGACCACCAGGACGGCCAAAGCGCAATGCCTGCGACTGCCAGAAGGATCATCGCACCGTAGAGGATCGCCGTATCGCGGAGCGCCGGCCCGTCCGTCCGCTGCATCAGCGCCTTCATCTCCTTGCGCGGCACGTCCGTATGGTACCACTCCGCCGCCGCGAGTCCGGTCGCCACCGCGCGGTGGCCATCCTCGCCGAGCAGGCTGTAGTCACGCTTGGGCATGGCCTCTCCTCCCGAATTCTCCCGCCTGCGACGATAGGTGGAATCATCCTCGGGAACCTAGATCGGGGATTGGAAAGCTCTCAGAAATCGTCAAAATCAATCTCAGAGATGATGGAAAGACATCAGGGAGTCATGATGGCGCGCAGATCCACCATTGCAGATGTCGCCTCAGCCGCCGGCGTCAGTGTCGCGACGGTCGACCGCGTCCTGAACGGGCGCGAGAAGGTGCGAGAGACGACGGCCCGACAGGTTTTCGAGGCGGCGCAGCGCGTCGGCTACCATGCGGCGGGCCTTATCGGGCAGCGCCTGCGCACCGAATTGCCAGTCATGCGGTTCGGTTTTGTCCTGCACAAGGAAAGGCAGGCCTTCTACCAGAACTTCGCCGCCGAGGCAGACCGCGCGGCCCGCACCGCACCGGGCGTGCGCGGCATGGCCGAGATTGCCTTTTCCGCCTCCCAGGCGCCGTCGGACTTCGCCCGCCAGATGCGCGCAATGATGGGCAAAGTCGACGCCATCGCGGCCACTGCGATTACCCATCACGAGATAACCGAGGCGGTGGAGGACCTGAAGACCGCCGGGATTCCCTGCTTTTCGCTTTTGAACGACTTCGCACCCGGCATTCGCCAGAACTATGTCGGGATGAACAACATCAAGGTCGGTCGCATTGCCGCCTCGATGATCGCAACGGCGGTGCACCGGCCCGGCAAGGTCGCGGTCTTCGTTGGCGGCTATCGCTGGCACGGGCATGAACTCAGGGAAACCGGGTTTCGCAGCTATTTCCGCGAATACGCGCCGGAGTTCACGATCCTCGACACGCTCGTAAACCTTGAAACGCGGCAGCTGACCTATGAGGCGACGCTTGACCTCCTTGGCCGGCATCCCGATCTCAGCGGAATCTATTGCGCGGGGGGCGGGATGGAGGGCGCCATCGCCGCGCTGCGCGAGGCGCGCGCCCCCGGCGAGGTCGCGCTTGTCGTGAACGAGTTGACGCCGGAATCGCGCGCGGCGCTCCTCGACCGTTATCTTGCGCTGGTGATCGCCACGCCTCTCGCCGAACTTTGCCGCGACGTCGTGGCACTGATGACGTCGGCAGTCACCGAGGGACCTTCGAACATCGCAGGCCAACACTTCCTGATGCCGCATCTCTATCTGCCCGAGAGCATCTGACTGACGAAAATACATCATCGTGGGTGATGGCTATTTCGTCAGAAATGACGGAAACTCTCGCCGTTGCGTTGACGAGTCGGTCCATGGCTTCCCAAAGTGGCGCCGCCGGACGGGAGCCGGCCTGAACAGGCGGCCGGGGGGACGAAGCGATGCTGCACTTTGCGCTGAACCACATGACGGTGGCCCAGGTGAGCTATGCCGAGCTTCTTGCGCTGGCGTCCGGGCTTGGCTGCGTCGGCATCGAGGCGCGCAACGATCTG
>JAGRDU010000132.1 GCA_020446905.1 Paracoccaceae bacterium
TCGCGCAGATACATGCGCACCGGATCGTCCGTGCGGTCGAGCGTCTCGCCCGAGGAGGTCGCGATGGCGACCTCGCGCGAGGTCGAGGTTTCAACGACAGCGTTGGCATTGCTGTCGCCCTCGTCCGCCTCTTCCTCCTCGATGACGTTGATGCCCATTTCGGAGAGCATCGACATCACGTCCTCGATCTGTTCGGACGAAACCTGTTCCGGCGGCAGGACCTGATTGAGCTGGTCGTAGGTGATGTAGCCCCGCTCGCGCGCGTCGGCGATCATCTTCTTGACCGCGGCCTGCGACATGTCGAGCGTGTGCTCGTTGTCGTCGCCTTCGGTCTTCTGCTCGTCGGTGTCCTTGGCGGCCATCGGGGCTCCTTCCTTGCGGGCGAATCGCCCCTCGGGCGAATCGGTTCTTCCGTCATATCGAATCACGGGGGCGAATCACAGGGCCGGTCCTGCGGCGCCCGCCGCGTTCAGGGTTTCTTCTTTTCCCAGGCCGCCGTGTCGATCAGCCTTTGCAACTCGGCCGACAGGGCGTCGCGGTCCTCGCCCATGTCGCTGTTGTCCTCAAGCTTCGAGCGCGCGGCGCGGTGGCGGGCCTCGGCCGCCTGGCTGAGCCGCCATGTCAGCCCTTCGTCAACAAGGCCGCCGAGGTCCTCCTCGGCCTCGGCAATTTCGGCCTCTGCGCCGCGCCGGGCTTCGAGTTTCGCGAGTTCCTCCGCAAGACAGAGGGAAACGAATTCGGGATCTGCCCCGGTGCGGACTGGCGGGGCAATGCGGACATGGGCAAGCGTCATCAGCTTTTCAAGTTCCGGACCCGCGACCGTGCCGAGATGTTCGGCCACGGCTGTCTTGCCGTGAAGCGCCGAAAGCAGCGCGTCGCGCAGGCGCGCATGACCCGCGCCGCGCAGGTCGAGCCGTTCGAGGGCGCTTTCAAACTTCTGCGCGCAGTCCGGATGGCGGATCGCGATGGCAAGGATCATCGCCTCGCGCAGGTACTCCTCGGCATCAACGCCCTGCGCGGCGGCGAGGAAGGAGCTGCGGGTCGCGGGTAGCGGCAGGATCGGCAGGCCGGGCGCGACGCCGCGCTTCGGGGCACGCCCACCCCGGCCGTAGGGCGCGCGGGGCGCCCCTGCGGGCGGCACCGGATCGAAGAGCGCGCGGCGGAGGCGGTTCACCTCCTCGCCGTAATGGGCGCGGATCGAGGGGTCGGCGATGCGCCGGATAGCCTCGCGAAGCGCCTTGTCGAGCGCGGCCTTACGCTCCGGGCTGTCGAAGATGCGCCCATCGGTCTCGCGCCGCCAGAGAAGGCTGACCATCGGCACGGCCCCGGCGATCGCCTCTTCCATCGCGGCGCGGCCGCGCGCGCGGATCAGGTCGTCTGGGTCCATGCCCTCGGGCAGGATCACGAAGCGCAGCGCCTTGCCCGCCTCAAGCATCGGCAGCGCAAGATCGACGAGGCGCGTCGCCGCGCGTATCCCCGCGGTATCGCCGTCGAGCATGATGAGCGGCTCGGGGTGGAGCTTCCAGATGAGGCGCAGTTGTTCCTCGGTGACCGCGGTGCCAAGGGGCGCGACGGCGGCCTCGAACCCCGCCATGGCAAGGGCGATCACGTCCATGTAGCCCTCGGCGACCAGCAGCGGCTGCCCCTTGCCGGCGGCCTCGCGCGCGGGGCCGATGTTGTAAAGGTTGCGCCCCTTGTCGAACAGCTCGGTCTCCGGGGAATTGAGGTATTTCGCGCTGTTGCCGGGGTCCATCGCGCGGCCCCCGAAGGCGATGCAGCGCCCGCGCACATCGCGGATCGGGAACATGATGCGGTTCCGGAACACGTCATAGGGCGCCTTGCCCTTGGTCGAGGGTTTGGCAAGGCCCGCGTCCAGGATCAGGTCCTCGGCGATGCCCTTTCCCCACAGGTGATCCCAAAGGCCCTGCCAGCCCTCGGGCGCAAAGCCGATCTCGAAGCGGTCCCGCGCCGCCTCGGTCAGCTTGCGGCCCGCAAGGTATTCGCGCGCGGCCGCCGCTGCGCCTGTCTTCAGCTGAAGCCGGTAGTGGCGCACCGCCTCTTCCATGACACCGGCCAGTTCCGTCCGCCGGTCGGCCCGGGCGGCGGCCTTCGGGTCGGCGGCGGGAATCGGCATCCCGGCCTCGCGCGCCAGCGTCTCGACCGCCTCCATGAAGGACATGTTCTCGGCTTCCTTCAGGAAGGAAATCGCGTCGCCCTTCGCGTGGCAGCCAAAGCAATAGTAGTAGCCCTTGCGATCATCGACATGGAACGAGGCGGACTTTTCCTGATGGAACGGGCACGGCGCCCAGAGATCGCCCTTCGCCTGGTTCGACTTGCGCTGATCCCACGTGACCTTGCGCCCCACGACATGGCTCAGCGTCGTGCGGGTGCGCAATTCATCGAGGAAACCTGGGGGCAGGCTCATGGGACTCCGGCGGACTTGGCTTTCCCTCTATATCGGTGCTCGGCGGTGCGCCGGCAAGCCGGTTCAGTCGAAGCGGTCCCGCGCGGCGACGGCCCGCATCGCGGCGGCCATCTCGTGCACCGCGGTGGCGGCCATCGAGCGGAAGACGAAGATCTCGAAGGCGTCCTCGCCGCTGCGCCACAGCACCATGGGCATGTGGTTGAGGCCGCTGCGCCGGACCTCGCCGACCGGGCAGGCCGCCGTGCGAAGATCGAGCGCGACCAGCCGCGCGAGCACCTTTTCGGCATCCGGTCCCGCCAGCCGCATCCGCGCCCAGCCATCGGACTGGTCGGTCAGCGCCGCACTGGCGCCAAGACCCGCGGGATCGGCGCCAATCAGGAAGGCCTGATCGGCCCCGGTCCAGAGGATCGACCCGGCCTTGGACGTCTGGCTCGTCCCCGGCGCGGGCCAGCCAAGGCCCAGCGCCTTCAATCCCGTGCCGAGCGCCCGCGTCCTGCCCTTGAAGGGCGCGACAGAGGTGATCCGCTCGGCCGTGCATTCCGCCATTTCAGCACGGCCGACCGAGATCGGCAGAAGCCCGTCGCAGGCGTTGGTTTCGATAAGGCTAGCCACGGGCGCGCCCTCCCTCCGGGTCGAAGAAGACCGGGCTGACCACCTCGCAGACGGTATCGGTCTTGCGCAGGTGGTCGACCAGCCGCACGCTGCTCCCGATCCGCGCCCGGCCGTCCTTCAGGAACCCCAGCGCAAGGTGGCTTTGCAGCGTCGGCGACCAGCAGGCCGAGGTGACATAGCCCTTGTCATTGGCCGAAATTGGCTCGGCGCCCTGATCGAAAAGATGCGCGCCGGCGCCGATCAGTGCCCCGGGCTGGACCGGCTTCAGCCCGACCAGTTGCTCGCGCTCCGGCCCGGTCAGGCCGGGCCGCTGGCTTGCCCCCTTGCCGATGCAGTCCTTCTTGGCGCTCACCATCCCCTGAAGGCCGACATCAAACGCGGTGATGCGCCCGTGGATCTCGGCATGCGTCAGGAACCCCTTTTCGATCCGGAGGATATTCAGCGCCTCCATCCCGTAGGCCCCGCCGCCAAGGCTTTCGGCGCGGCTGACAAGATCGCGCCAAAGCGCCGCGCCGTAGCGGGCGGGCACCGCGACCTCGTATCCGATCTCGCCCGAGAACGAGATGCGGAAGAGCCGCGCCTCGACGCCCATGAGGCGGAGGGTGCCGCAGGAGAGGAACGGGAAGGTCCCGGCGTCGATCGGGGTCTGAGCGAGCGAATTCAGAAGCTCGCGCGCCAGCGGGCCGGCGACGGCGAACTGCGCCCAGTTCTCCGTGACCGAGATGGCGCGGACGTCCCAGTCCGGGCAATGCGCCTGTTTCACGAAGTCGAGGTGGCGCATGACCTGCCCGGCCGCCGCCGTCGTCGTGGTCATCAGGTAGTGGTTTTCGGCAAGGCAGGCCGTGGTGCCGTCGTCCATCACCATCCCGTCCTCGCGCAGCATCAGCCCGTAGCGCACACGCCCCGGCTTCAGCGTCGAGAAGGTGTTGGTGTAGACAAGGTCGAGGAACCGGCCCGCGTCCCTGCCCTGGATGTCGATCTTGCCGAGGGTCGAGACATCGCAAACGCCGACCCTTTCACGCACCATCGTCACCTCGCGGTCAGAGGCCTCGCGCCAGGTCGCCTCGCCGGGGCGCGGGAAATAGGCGGCGCGGTACCAGAGCCCCGCCTCGATCATCGGCGCCCCCCGGTCGCGGGCGGCCTTGTCGGTCGTCGTCAGGCGCTGCGGCGCGAACCCGGCCCCCTGCCCGCCCGCGCCCATCGCCGCAATCGTCACCGGCACATAGGGCGGCCGGAAGGTCGTGGTGCCGGTCTCGGGGATGCCCCGCCCGGTCGCATCGGCGAGGATCGCGAGCGCGCCGATGTTGGAGTTCTTGCCCTGATCCGGCGCCATGCCTTGCGTCGTGTAGCGCTTCATGTGCTCGACGGAGGCAAAGTTTTCCTCCGCGGCCAATCGCACGTCCTTTGTCGTCACGTCATTGGCGAAATCCAGCCAGGCGCGGTGCTTCGGCTTCGGCACTTCCCAATAGGCCCGCAGGTTCACCGCGCCATCTTCGGCCTGAGGCACCGCGCCCGCCTTCTCGCTCATCCCAAGTTCGGAAAGCGCAAGGATCGCGGCTTCCTGCCCTTCGCGAAGACACCCTTGCGTCGAGAATGTCCCATTCGCAGCGCCTGCTGCCGCGAGCCCTGGCACCATGCCGGGCCTCGCCACGAAGGCGGCGATGTCCTCGCGCCAGACCGGGCGGCCGTTCATGTGGCAGGTCAGGTGCAGCGCCGGGTTCCAGCCGCCCGATACGGCCAGGCAATCGGTCGGGATGCGCGAGATCTTCCCCTCCCGGTCCGCGACGATGATCGCGCTCAGCCCCTTGCGACCCGCCGTGTCGACGATGCGCAGGCCCGGCCGCAGGGGCAGACCCTCGGCCTTCGCGTCCGCGCGCACGTCCAGCACCGCCTCGACATTCACCCCCGCCGCGATGAAGTCGCGGGCGGTGCGGTGGGCGTCGTCGTTGTTGCAAAGAAGCGTGATGGAATGGCCCGGCGCGACGCCCCAACGGTTGAGATACCCCCGCGCCGCCCCCGCCGTCATGATCCCCGGCCGGTCATTGTTGGAAAACGCGATCTGCCGTTCATGTGCTCCCGAGGCCAGAACCGCCCGCCTTGCGACGATGCGCCAGAAGCATTCGCGCGGCAGGTCCGCCGGCGGGTTGGCGATATGCAGGCCGACCCGTTCCAGCGCGCCAAAGGTGCCGCCGTCATAGGCGCCGGTCACGGTCGTGCGCGTCATCAGCCGGACATTCGGCAAGGACGCGAGCTCCTGCAGCGCCTCCTCCGCCCAGTCGGCGCCGGGTTTGCCCGCGACCTCGTGCGTCTCCATGAGAAGTCGCCCGCCCATGCGGTGGTCTTCCTCGGCAAGGATCACGTCGGCCCCGGCGCGCCCCG
Organism: Paracoccaceae bacterium; assembly: GCA_020446905.1. Taxonomy (GTDB): domain Bacteria; phylum Pseudomonadota; class Alphaproteobacteria; order Rhodobacterales; family Rhodobacteraceae; genus Albidovulum. The sequence continues at coordinate 5,417 of JAGRDU010000132.1, forward strand.
CGGTCAGTGCCGCCATCAGCCCGGCGGGACCAGAGCCGATGACCAGAAGGTCGCAGAACGCCCAGGCTTTTTCGTAGGCCTCGTCGTTGTGCTGCTTCGAGAGCGCGCCAAGACCGGCGGCGCGGCGGATCAGGGGCTCGTAAAGGCTTTCCCAGAAGGCCTTCGGCCACATGAAGGTCTTGTAGTAGAACCCCGCGCCGAGGAGCGGCGAGAAGACCTCGTTCAGCTCAAGCACATCGAAACCGAGCGACGGCCATGCATTCTGCCCCCGCGCCTCAAGCCCGGCGTGAATTTCCTGCACGGTTGCCCTGACGTTCGGGACCTGCCGCGCGCCCTGCCCCACCGTCACCAGCGCATTCGGCTCCTCGGATCCCGTCGTCATGACCCCGCGCGGCCGGTGATACTTGAAGGACCGCCCCATGAGCCGCACGTCCGAGGCCAAAAGCGCCGAGGCGAGCGTGTCGCCCTCGAACCCGGTATAGTCCCTGCCGTCGAAACGGAAGCCGACGGTGCGGGACCGGTCGAGGATGCCCTTGCCCGCAATCCTCATTTCGCGCCCCCCTTCTCGGGCGCCGTCAGAAGCCGTGTTCCGGAAATCTCATGCGTCACGGTGTTCCTCGTCACCTCGATCCACGCGGCGCAGCCCAGTTCGTGATACCAGAGATCCGTCGTCTCGCCCGCCGGGTTGTCCCGCAGGTGCAGGTAGTCGTCCCATGCCTCGGGCCCGGCGCTCTCGGCCGGGCGGTCGGCATAGACCGAGGCCCCGTAGTACGTGAATTCACGCCGGTCGCGGGTGCCGCAGAGAGGGCAGTTGATACGCATGGCTCTCCCTCAATGCAAATTATGCTGCGACCCGGTGCCTTCCTCGTCGATGAGGTGGCCGGTCAGGAAACGGTTCAGGCGGTAGCGCTTGGCGGTTTGATGCGGCTCACCCGTCGCCATCAGATGGGCCATCGCCCAGCCCGAGGCGGGCACGGCCTTGAAGCCGCCGTAGTTCCAGCCACAGTCAATATAAAGCCCGCCCACATCTGTCGCGTCGATGATCGGCGATCCGTCTGGCGTCATGTCCATGATCCCGCCCCAGCTTCGCAGGACCTTCGCCTTGCCGATCATCGGCATCAGCGTCATCCCCGCCTCCATCACATGCTCCACCATCGGCAGGTTCCCCCGCGCGGCGTAGGAGCTGTAAAAATCGAGGTCGCCGCCGAAGACGAGGCCGCCCTTGTCGCTTTGCGAGATGTAGAAATGCCCCATGCCGAACGAGACGACATGGTCGATCACCGGCTTCAACCCCTCGGTCACGAACGCCTGCAACACATGGCTTTCAATCGGAAGGCGGATACCGGCCATCGCGGCCACCTGCCCCGAGCGGCCCGCAACGACGATCCCGACCTTCTTCGCCTTGATCGCACCCCGTGTTGTCTGCACGCCCATCACGCGGCCATCCACGATGTCGATCCCGGTGACTTCGCAGTTCTGGATGAGATCCACGCCCCGCTGGTCGGCGGCGCGGGCATAGCCCCAGGCGACGG
>JAGRDU010000133.1:0-1566 GCA_020446905.1 Paracoccaceae bacterium
CGCTGCGCGCGGCCTTGCCGCGCGCAAGGAGGCGGGCGGGTCGGACGTGAACCGGGCCGCAAGGTGTCCCGGCAGAGGGGCGTGTCATGTCTAAGGAACGCCTCTCCCTCTTCGACACCACGCTCCGCGACGGTCAGCAGACGCAGGGCGTGCAGTTCTCCGTGGCCGACAAGGTCCAGATCGCCGAACGGCTCGACGCGCTCGGGATCGACTATATCGAGGGCGGCTGGCCTGGCGCGAACCCGACCGACAGCGATTTCTTCGCCGCAAGGCCCGAGACCAAAGCCACCTTCACCGCCTTCGGCATGACCAAGCGCTCCGGCCGCTCGGCGGCGAATGACGAGGTGCTTGCGGGGGTCGTGAATGCGAATACGCCCGCCGTCTGTCTTGTCGGCAAGACGCATGATTTCCACGTCCGGACGGCGCTCGACATCCCGCTGGAAGAGAACGTCGAGAACATCCGCGCCTCCATTGCCCATCTCGTCCAACTTGGACGCGAAGCGCTCTTCGATGCCGAACACTTCTTCGACGGCTGGAAGGCGAACCCCGATTACGCCATTTCCTGCTGTCTCGCAGCCTATGAAGCCGGCGCCCGCTGGGTCGTCCTCTGCGACACCAACGGCGGCACGCTGCCGCCCGACGTACAGGCCGCCACCCGCGCGGTGATCGCGGCGGGGGTGCCGGGCACCCATGTCGGCATCCACACGCATGACGACGCGGGGCTTGGCGTCGCCAACTCGCTCGCCGCCGTGACGGCGGGGGCGCGGCAGATCCAGGGGACGCTGAACGGCCTTGGAGAACGCTGCGGCAATGCCAACCTCACCTCGATCATCCCGACGCTGCTCCTGAAAGAACCCTATGCGAGCCGGTTCGAGACCGGGGTGACAGCCGACGCGCTGAAGGGGCTGACCAAGGCCAGCCGGATGCTCGACGACATCCTGAACCGTGTGCCTCTCAGGTCCGCGCCTTACGTCGGCGCCTCGGCCTTCGCGCACAAGGCGGGGCTGCATGCCTCGGCGATCCTCAAGGACCCCACGACCTACGAACACATCGACCCCGCCCGCGTCGGCAACGAGCGCCTGATCCCGATCTCGAACCAGGCGGGGCAGTCGAACCTGCGCGCGCGTCTTGCCGCTGCCGGGATCGAGGCGCCGGGGAACGGTGCACTCGCCCGCATCCTCGACGAGATCAAGGCGCGCGAGGATCAGGGCTATGCCTATGACGGCGCGCAGGCCTCGTTCGAGCTTCTGGCGCGGCGGGAGCTGGGCATCCTGCCGGACTTCTTCGAGGTGAAGCGTTACCGCGTTACGGTCGAGCGGCGAAAGAACAAGCGCGACGAGATGGTCACGCTCTCCGAAGCGGTCGTCGTCGTGAAGATCGGCGGGCAGAAGATGCTTTCGGTCAGCGAGAGCATGGACGAGACGGGCAGCGACCGGGGGCCGGTCAACGCGCTCTCAAAGGCGCTGGCGAAGGACCTCGGGCCGTATCAGTCGGTCATCGACGACCTGCGCCTGGTCGACTTCAAGGTTCGCATCACGCAAGGCGGGACCGAGGCCGTCACCCGCG
>JAGRDU010000133.1:1571-16982 GCA_020446905.1 Paracoccaceae bacterium
AGGACAGCGCGGGCCACCGCTGGTCCACTGTCGGGGTCAGCCCGAACATTGTCGACGCGTCCTTCGAGGCGCTGCTGGACGCGATCACCTGGAAGCTGGTGCGCGACGGGGCGGTGCCGGCATGAGCCCCGATCCCTCGTTCTTCACGCTGCACCGCGACCTGCCGCGCGAGGGGCCGGGGCTGGCCGAGGATGTGCACTGGGCGCTTTATGCCGCCGCGACGCCCGAGGATGCGCGCATCGCCGATCTGGCCTGCGGGCCGGGGGCGGACACGCGGACGCTGGCCAAGGCGCGGCCGGGCGCGCGGATCGAGGCGATCGACCGGGTGCCGCATTTCGTCAAGGAGGCGTGCGCCCGCGTTGTGCCCTATGGCGCACGTGTCACCGTCCGGCAGGGCGACATGGCCGAAGTCACGGGGCCTTATGATCTGATCTGGTGCGCGGGCGGGATCTATTTCCTCGGGGTGACCGAGGGGCTGAGGCTCTGGCGCGGTGCGCTGGCGCCCGAGGGCCGCGTCGCGTTTTCCGAGCCCTGCCTGCCGCCGCGCCCGTCGGAGGCTGCGCGTGCCTTCTGGGCGGCAGAGTATCCTTCGGTGACCGGTATCGAGGGCATCCGCGACCGGGTGGCCGCCGCCGGCTACCGTGTCTTGGGCGAGCGCATGGTGATCGGCGCGGCGTTCGGCAGCTATTACGAGCCGATGGCGCGGCGCGTGGCGGACCTCAGGTCCGGCGCGGACGCGGGGCTGGTCGCCGTGCTCGACGCTGCCGAGGCCGAGATTGCGCGCTGGCGCGCGGCCCCCGACGACATCGCCTATGCGCTTCTTGTCGTGGCGCCGGAATGAGCGTCGAGGACTGCGCGCGCGCCGTCGAGACCGGAGACCCCGAGCGGTTCGCCGCGACGATGGCGGCGCCGGTGCCTGCGCGGGGCCGGCTCTGGCCGCTTTATGCCGCCAATCTCGAGATCGCACGGGCGCCCTGGGCTGCGAAGGAACCTGTGGTCGCCGAGATGCGCCTGCAGTGGTGGATCGACACGATCGGGGGGCTGGCCGCCGGGCAGGAGCGGCGGGGCCATGCGGTGACCGAGGCGCTGGCGCCGCTGCTCCGTGCGGACCAGGCCCTCGCGCGGCTGCTGGCCGGGCTGGCCGAGGCGCGGCGCTGGGACTGCTGGTCCGACCCGTTCGAGGATCGGGCCGCGTTCGATGCCTATCTGGATGCGACCTCGGGCAACCTCATGTGGGCTGCCGCCCTCTGCCTCGGCGCGCCTCAGGCCGCCGAACCGGCGGTGCGCGATTTTGCGTTTGGCGCCGGTCTGGCGCAGTGGCTGAAGGCGGCGCCGGAGCTGGAGGCGCGAGGGCGCGTCCCGTTCGTCGACGGACGTCCGGAGACATTGAAGGCGCTGGCGGTCGAGGGGCGGATGCGTATTGCCCGCGCGCGGTTGAAGGGCGGATCGCTGCCGAAAGACGCCAGGGTGGCGCTTTGGCCGGGTGCCAGCGCGGACCGGCTTCTTGCACTGGCTGCGCGTGAACCCCGGCGGATCGCGGCGGGCACCCTGGCGGTGTCGGATTTCCACCGGCGCGGCGCCCTTCTGTGGCGCGCCTTTACGGAGACGTTCTGAACCTCAGTCCGCCCGCGGGCGCATCACCAGCCAGATGAGCGAGCCGCCGGCAAGGACAAGGAACGGGATCATCGCGAGGTTCACCGCCTGCCAGCCGGCGATGACGCTGGTGCCCGAGCAGTTCATCAACCCGCCCGAGGAGAGCGAGGCAAAGGTCACGCCGCCGAACACCACGAGGTCGTTGATGCCCTGGATGCGGCCCCGTTCATGCGGCTCATGCGCCGTGGAAAGCAGCGTCGTCGCCCCGATGAAGCCGAAGTTCCAGCCGATGCCGAGAAGGACGAGCGCGACGAAGAATTGCTCCAGCTCGACCCCGGTCAGCGCGACGGCACCCGAGGCGGCAAGGATGGCAAGGCCGGTGCCGACGATCTTCGGGGCACCGAACCGGGCGATGAGATGGCCGGTGAAGAACGACGGGATATACATCGCGAGGACATGCGCGGTGACGATATGGCCCGCGTCGGTCTTGTCATAGCCGCAGCCGACGACGGCGAGCGGGGTCGAGGTCATGACGAGGTTCATGAGGGCGTAGCTCACCATCGCGCAGACCATGGCGACGAGGATCACCGGATCGCGCAGAAGCTCGCCCCGGCTGCGGCCGAGCGTGACGCCGGCCGGTGCGGGCGCGGGGCGGGGAATGTCGAGGAAGAAGAAGAGCGAGGCGCCAAGGACATTCACCGCGATCACCGCGAGATAGGTGCCGAGGAAGGTCACGGGCAGCGCCTCGGCGGTGTTCGTGGCCAGTGCGGGTCCGATGACGGCCGAGGCGAGGCCGCCCGCCATGACCCAGGAGATCGCCTTGGGCCGGAACGCGTCCGAGGCCATGTCGCCGGCGGCGAAGCGGTAGAACCCCTGTGCCGACATGTAGACGCCGGTCAGGAGCGATCCGGCGAGGAAGACCCAGAAGGAGCCGATGTAAAGACCATAGGCGCCGACCGTCGCGCCGAGGGCGCCGCCGAGCGTTCCGACCCAGAACCCGGCCCGGCGGCCGAAGCGGCCCATGAAGGCGGACAGTGGCGTGGCCGAGAGCATCGAGCCAAGGACGATCATCGAGATCGGCAGGGTGGCCCAGCAGGGGTTCGGCGCGAGCATCTGACCCGCGAGGCCGCCAATGGTGAAGATCATCGGCATCTGCGCGCCAAGGATCGCCTGCGCCGCGATCAGCACCGCCACGTTGCGGCGGGCGCGGGCATCGTCATCCTTGGGCAGGGGGGCGGCGGAGGTCATGGCTCTCCGTAGACCCGGGTGCCTCGCTTCGGCAAGGGGCGACGGGTGTTCCGCCCGGGCCAAATTGTCACCGGCACAATCTGTCAGGCGTCCGGCGGCAGGAGGCCGAGGCCGCGGAGGTAGATGCCGATCCCGGTTTCGAGGATGTCCTCTGGCGGGAAGGGCGCGCGCGCGCCTGGCGCGCCGCGGCTGAAAAGCTCTACCACGCCGTGGGCCATCGCCCAGATATGGGCCGAGAACATCGAGGCCGGGGGCCGCTTGGCCTCGGGGATGTGCTGGGACAGGGCCTCGGCCGAGCGCGCGAAGATCATGCGGGAACGCTCGGCCGCGCGGGCAAGGTCGGGATTGGCGTTCAGCGAGATGCCGCTTTCGAACATCGCCATGTAATAGCCCGGGAACTTGCGGGCAAAGGCGAGGTAGGCGCGCCCGGTTGCCTCGAAGGCGGCAAGGGCGCTTGGCTTGCCGCCGGCATAGGCGTGGTCCATGAGATCGGCGAAGATCTCGAACCCCTGCCGGGCGATCTCGGCAATCAGATCGTCGCGGCCGGCGAAATGGCGGTAGACGGCGGCGGGGGTCACGCCGGCCGACTTGGCGGCATCCGAGAGCGTGAAGCCCTGCGGCCCCTGGCTTTCGATCAGCGCCAGCGCCGCGTCGATCAGCGCCTGCCTGAGGTTGCCGTGATGGTAGCCGCGTTTAGACATCGAGAAGGTCGGGTCCCCCGCAGATCTTCGCGTCGATCGCACCGATCGCCTTCTTGTCCTTGCCGGCGTAGTTGACGGCGCTGAGGACGGTCTGGATCGCCGCGATGCGGGCGCGCGCCTTGTCATCGGCGCGGATCACGGTCCAGGGCGCGACCTTGCTGTGGGTCTTGTCCAGCGTCTCGGAGATGGCGGCGGAATACTCGTCCCATTTCTTCAGCCCCTCGACGTCGATCCAGCTCAGCTTCCACTGCTTCAGGGGATCGCTCTCGCGCTTGAGGAAACGGCGCAGCTGTTCGGCGCGTCCGACGTTCAGCCAGAGCTTCACGAGGATGATGCCCTCGTCGGCGATCATCTTTTCGAAATCGGGAAGCTGCCGGAAGAAAAGCTGGCGCTGCTCGGGCTTGCAGAAGCCGAAGACGTGCTCGACAACGCCCCGGTTGTACCAGGACCGGTCGAAGAGCGCGATCTCACCGGCCGCCGGCAGCCAGTCGATGTAGCGCTGAAAGTACCACTGCGTCGCCTCGCGCTCGTTCGGTTTCGGCAGCGCGACGATATAGGCGTTGCGGGGATTGAGGTTCTCGCGCATCCGCTCGATCGCGCCGCCCTTGCCGGCGGCATCGCGCCCCTCGAAGAGAACGCAGAGCCGCTTGCCGGTGCCGCGCAGGTCGTGGAGCATCTTCACAAGCTCGATCTGGAGCTTTTCCATCTGCTTGTCGTAGTGCTTGCCCTTCATTTCTTCCGAATAGGGAAAGCTCTTCGACAGGATGTCGTCCTTGCCGGCCTTGGCGATAAGGTCGCGGATCTCCGCGGGCGCCTCGGTCTTGAGGAATTTGGTGATCTCGCCGACGAAGGGGATCTCGGTCGCGGGCGCTGCGGTTTCTTTCGCCATTCTGGCCTCCAGTCGTGTCTCTCGCAGTATGGCGATTGCCGGGCGCCGTTCAATCGGGCGCGCGAGGTCAGCCGCCGATGCGGTCCATCTCGAAGGGCGTCGACTGGTAGATCTCGTTGATCCAGTTGCCGTAGAGCAGATGCGCATGGCTGCGCCAGCGGTTGAGCGGCGGGCGCGCGGGATCGTCATCCGGGTAGTAGTTCAGCGGCACGTTGATCGGCGTGCCGGCCGCGGTGTCTCGGTCGTACTCCTGCTTCAGCGTGTCGCTGTCGTATTCGAAGTGATTGAAGATGTAGAGCGCGCGGTGCCCGGCATCCTCGACCAGACATGGCCCGACCTCGTCCGAGCCGAGAAGTGTCCTGAGCCCTCCCGCGCGGTCAATCTCGTCCTGCCGCATCTCGGTCCATCGGCTGACCGGGATGACGAAATCGTCCGAGAAGCCGCGCAGATAGGGCGAGGCGGGGGCAAGGTTCTGCTGGCGGAAGCAGCCGAAGGCCTTGTGGTCAAGGATATGTTTCCTGACGCGGTGGAAGTGGTAGATCATCGCCATCCCGCCCCAGCAGACGCCGAAGGTGGAATGCACGTGGGTCTGGGTCCAGTCCATCACCTCACATAGCTCGTCCCAGTAGGTGACCTCCTCGAACGGCAGATGCTCGATCGGGGCGCCGGTGATGATGAGGCCGTCGAATTTCTCGCCCGAGGCCTTCACCTCCTGGAACGGGCGGTAGAAGGCGGCCATGTGCTCGGCGGCGGTGGTCTTGGTCTGATGCTCGCTCATCCGGATCAGCTGGAAGTCGATCTGGAGCGGCGTCGCGCCGATCAGCCGGGCGAACTGGTNNTCGGTCTGGATCTTCTTCGGCATGAGGTTGAGAAGACCGATCCGAATGGGGCGGATGTCCTGATGGCTGGCGCGGTCCGGCGACATCACCATGACGCCTTCCTTCGAGAGGACCTCAAAGGCGGGAAGCGTCTCTGGCAGGGTGATGGGCATCGGGTTTCTCCAGTCGTCTCAGGCAGATAGGTCGTTCACCCCCGCGCCTCAAGGGCGCGCGCGACAAGGTCGATGAAATCGCCGGCGCTGGCGATCGTGGCGATATCGGCCGCCTCGATCGTCAGGCCCCAGTTCTCGGCCATCGCGGCGTAACGCGGCTGCCGGTGCGCCAGGACCTGGGCGTAGCCCCAGCGCAGGAAGGCATCGGGATCGACCCGTGTCTCGTCGCCGCCATTGTCGGCCAGGTAGCTTTCCCAGATCTCGTTCAGGAAATCGGGCTGGTAGTAGATCGGTTTCGGGGCGCGGTCGAAGCGGCGGAGAAGCTCTGCGGTATTCGCCTCGGTCCCCTTGATCCAGATGAGCAGGAGGTTCTGCGAGAGCGCCGTCAGGACCCTGTCGGAGGCATCCTCGGGGTTTACGACCTCGCAGATCGAACCGCCGGAATCACAGACGAAATGCTCGTAGCCGTAAAGCCGTTCGGCGCGCTCGATGAATCTCGGCGTATCGAGGAGCGCCGCGATCTCTGCCTCGCGGTGCTGCTCCTGCCGTTTCATGTACTCGCCGAAGGGCAGGCCGCCCTTCGACGGATCGCCCGGCTTGCCGAGATAGGTCGAGAGCGGCGCGAGGTTGTTGAACGTGATGTTCGAGGTGATGTGGACGGAGTCCGTCATCAGAAGGTCCCGCAGGAGCGGCACCTTCATCGCCTCGCGCTTGAAGTTGTCGGCGATATGCTCGCCCATGTAGCGGGTGCCGATGCGGTAATCGATCGAGTAGTGGAACCAGCCCCCGGCGGCGCGCAGAAGGTTCGACACATGCGTCTTGCCAAGACCGGACATGCCGAAGAGCAGGACGCGCTTCTCGCCTGCCCTGCGCCAGTCGTCGGGAGAGGAATAGATCATGGGTCCCACCGCCAGAGTTTCCGGCTGATTAACGGGAACCGCCGGAGAGTTCACGCGATTTCTTGGGGCGCGGCAGGGGGAGGCGCCCGTCGAGGATCAGAAGCCCGAGCGCGAGAAGGGCGAAACCGGCATAGGCGCGGGGGGCCAGCGCTTCATCATAGACGAGGGCGCCGAGCGTGATCGCGAAGGGCGGGATGAGGAGCGTGACGAGGCTGAGGTTGCCAGCCCCGGCGAGAGTCAGGACCGCATAGTAGAGGAGGTAGGCGAGCGCCGAGGCGCAAAGCGCGAGGTAGATCAGCGCCGCCCATGTTGCCGGGTGGTAGGCGAGGGTCGGGAGCCCGTCGATCAGCAGGGCCGCAGGAACCATGACGAGGGCACCCGCGGTCAGCATCCCCGCCGCCGCGACCTCGGGCCGCAGCCCGCGTGTCGCGTGGCGCGCGAAGGTGGCGGCGAAGGCGTAGGAGAGCGAGGCGCCGAGGATCGCGATCTGACCGAGCGAGGCGAGATCGAAGGCCGCGAGCGCGGAGGCCCCCATGGCGACGGCGACGCCGAGAAAGCCCAGGAGGACGCCCAGCATCTTGCGGGCGGTCAGCCGTTCGTCCGGGAATACGAACGTCACGACCAGCACGGTAAAGACCGCCGTCGTCGCGTTCAGGATCGAGGCGAGGCCCGAGGGGACATGCTGCTGGCCCCAGACGATCAGCGAGAAGGGGATGACGTTGTTGAGAAGCCCCATCACCGGAAAGCGCCAGAGATAGGCGGGGTCGCGCGGAACCGGCAGACGGCGGGCTGCGATCCAAAGCCAGAGCGCGACCGCCGCGCCGGCGACCCGGAAGGCGACAGTGGTGGCAACGCCAACTTCCTCCAGTGCGGCGCGGTTCGACAGGAACGAGGCGCCCCAGATTGCGGAGAGGAGGAGGAGGAGGCCCCAGGCGCGGGGCGTCAGACGTTGTTGGGGCATGGGTCCTGGCATGTGGCGACATTAGCCCCGGGCGAGCGGCAGGCACACCCGGAACCTGCGCCAAAGAAGAACGGCCTCCAATCGGAGGCCGTTCGCCGGTCTGGTGCGAAACCGGATCAGAAGCTGTAGGCGACCCGCACCCCGACGCCGAGGCCGGAGTTGTCGGTGAACCGCGATCCGATGGTCGAGGTGGTCGCATCGCCGATATCGACATAGCGGACGCCGCCGGTGATCTTGACGCTTTCCATCGTGTAGGTCGCGGCAAGGCCGATGCTCTTGTAGCCGTCGGTCGGGCCGAGGTTGCCCACCGGCGTTCCCCCGGACTTCTCGTAGCCGAGGATGACCGCGCCGGACCACTGCTCGTTGAACTTCCGTCCGACGCCGAGCGAGTAGGTCACGACGTCGTCCGTGTAGGAGACGATCGGAGTGCCGAGCACCGGCGGCGTGATGTCGAACTTGGTCCAGTCGACCCAGCGCACCGAGCCGAAAAGCAGCGTATTGGCGGCGATCCCGGTCTGGAACTCGAGGTTCACCGACTGCGGGATCTCGACATCCATGGTGCCCGGAAGCGGGATGGCGGCGAGGCCGGTCTCGACCACGTCGAAGCTGTGCGTGATCTTCGAGTTGTAGGTCAGTGCGACGCGCGCGGCGATCTCGGGCTTTTCCCACGCCACGCCGACGACATAGCCGACCTGGGTGTCGGGATCAGCCGAGAGGCCGTAGTTGGTGAAGGCCGGTGTCAGGGCCGGGGCGATGATGTTCACATTGCCCTTGGTCCGCATCACCCGAAGGCCGCCGTAGAGCGACACGTTCGAGGGGAACTTATAGCGCAGAAGGCCGGTCACGCCGAGCGAGCGCACCTCGGCAGAGGAGCCCGCGAAGGGGTAGGGCGCGTTCGCCGCCGGATAGGCGACATCCGCCCCGACCGGCTGGTCGACGATCAGCGCGATATCGAGATTGTCCTTGAGCGCCCGCTTGTAGGCGAAGGAGAAGGTGCCGTAGGTCGGCGCCATGTCGCCGCTCGGCAGAACGCCGGAAAAGGTGCCGCTCACCTCCGGGTTGAAACTGCCAAACGAGAATTCGGCGTAGTTGCCCGCCTCGAAGAGCGGGGCGACCGATTGCGACGACCGCTCGATCCCACCCGCAAAGGCACCGGTCGCCCCGACGACGACGGCGCCAGCCGTCAACATCACACGTCCCATTTTCCTCATCCCTAACGTGTTCTGGTTATATTATGCGCAGAGCCTAGGCCGAGGTTGGCGCAGCCGTCAATGAATGACGTGGCGTATCGTCGCAACAGGGTGTGGCCTAGCGGCCCTCTGACCACAGGTTGAGCCAGTTCGCCGCAAAGATCACCGCGCCGCCGACAAGAACCCAGGCGTCGAGCGGCTCGCCATAAAAGAGCATGCCGATCACCGCGATCAGCGGCAGGCGCAGAAAGTCGACCGGGGTGACCACCGAGGCGGGGGCGAGCGACAGCGCCTTGGTGAGGCAGAGATGCGCGGTGACACCGGCAAGCCCCATCAGGAGGACCCAGGGGAGCGCGGCGGCGGGGGGCAGGGCGATCCGCCCGTCCCATCCGGCGCAGAGCAGGCCGAAGAGGGACTGCAGGACGGTCAGCCAGAAGAGGATGCACAGGACGGTGGTGCCGCGCGTCAGCCGCTTGGTGACGATGGCCGATCCCGCGAAGCCGAGTGCAGAGAGGAGCGCGAAGAGCAAGCCAAGCGACAAGCCGTCTGCACCGAAGGGCCGGGCAACGATCAGGATCCCGGCAAAGCCGATCGCGGCCGACAGAAGCCGCATCGGCGCGAGCCGTTCGCCCAGAAAGAGCGGCGCGGTCAGGGCGACGAGGATCGGATAGGAAAACTCGACCGCGAAGAGCTGCGCGAGCGGGATCAGCGCGAGCGCGGCAAGCCACAGGTTCTGGCCCGCGAAATGCAGCGCGTTGCGCAGGACATGGACCCCGAGGCGGCGGCGGTCGATCTCGGCCAGCCGGCCGGTGGCGGATGCCAGCGTGACGATCACGAGGACGCCGATCAGCGAGCGGTAGAGCATCATCTCGAACGTGTCGAGCGACCCGGCAAGGGCGCGCCCCGAGACGGCGAGCGCGGAAAACCCGAGGATTGAGCCGATCATCCAGAGCGCGGCGGCAAACGGTCGGTCGGGTTCGGTCATGGGCGGCGATATCCCCGGCGGCAGTTCGCCGCGTCGCGGGCCGGCGGCCCCCCGTGTTACTAGGCGGTCGGCGCGCCGAGGAGAAGTGCAATCGCGGCAAAGGCGCCGCAGCACGTGAAATTCTTACCCGGCGGCCGCGATTCGGCTCGCCAGCGGCCGGGGCGCTCGCGCAGGATCGCCGCAAAAGACGAACGAGGCAGGACGATGAAATTCAAGGCTCCGAACCCGACCCCACGCGGGCTCTGCCGGCGCGTTCCCCCGGCGATCTTCCCCCCGATCATGGGGCTCTTCGGGCTCGGGCTGGCCTGGCGCCGTGCCGCCGGCTCCTATGCGCTGCCGCAGGCGCTGCCCGATGCGATCCTCGGGGCGGTGACGCTGCTTTTCCTTTTCGCCTTCGGGGCCTATGCAATCAAGGTGTTGCGCCGCCCTGCCGTCGTCGCCGAGGAGGTCCGTATCCTTCCCGGGCGCGCCGGCCTCGCCGCGGCGGTGCTGAGTATCTATCTCATGTCGATGGCGATATTCCCGTTCGGCGCGGGGCTGTCGCGCGTGGTTCTCTTTGCCGGCTTCGGCCTGCATGCGGCGCTCGTCCTGATTTTGCTCGTGCAACTGGCGCGGGGGCCGGCCGAGCAGCGCCGCGTGACGCCGGTCTGGCATCTCAACTATGTCGGCTTTATCATCGGCGCCCTCGCGGGGACGCTGCATGCCTACTACATGCCCGCCTTCGGCATCTTTCTCGCCTCGGCTCTCATCGCCGCGCTGATCTGGGCGGTGAGCCTTGAGCAACTGGTCAAGGAAGACGTGCCGGCGCCGCTCAGGCCGCTGCTGGCGATCCACCTTGCGCCGGTCGCGCTTCTGGGGCTTGTCGCCGCGGCGCTGGAGCTTGAGGCGGTGTCGATGGGCGCCGCCGGGGTCGCGGCGCTGCTGCTCGGCTGGTTCGTGGCGCGCGGGCGCTGGATGACGGCGGCCGGTTTTTCCCCGCTCTGGGGGGCCTTCACCTTTCCGCTCGCGGCGACAGCGAGCCTCTGGCTCACGGTGGGCGGGGGCTGGCGCTATCCCGGAACGGTGGTTCTGGTCGCGGCGACGTTCGTCATTCCCTATATCGCGTTCCGCATCCTGAAGACCTGGGCGACTGGCGCGCTCGCCATCAAGACGAACGCGGCCGCGGCCTAGACAAGGGCGACCCAGGCACGGGCGAGCGCGAGGCCGGCGGCATCCGCGGCCGGGCCAAGGTTTCGCGCCAGCGCCGACCGCGCGTGACGCCAGCCCGGCTGCATCGCCTCCGCGGCCTCCTCGAAGGCGCGGGACCAGTCGTCGACGACCACGGTGCTCGCCTCGAAATGGAACTGCGTTCCGTAGGCCTTGGCGCCGATCCGGTAGGCCTGATGCGGGACCTCGGTGCCCGAGGCGAGAAGCTCGGCCCCGGCCGGCAGCGTGAAGGTGTCGCTGTGCCACTGGAAGATCGGGAACGTGTCGCCAACGGCGCCGAGAACCGGATCGGCTTTTCCGGCGAGCGTCGCGGCGATCGGCCTCCAGCCGAATTCGCGCGCGACGCCCAACCGGTTGGTGCCGCCGAAGGCGCGCGCCAGGATCTGCGAGCCGAGGCAGATGCCGAGCACCGCCTTCTCGGCCTCGGCGTAGCGCCGCATCAGCGCCGCGATGGCCGGCAGCGCAGGATAGCGGGCATCGTCAAGTGCGGACTGCTCGCCGCCTAGGACGACGAGCGCGTCGAAGGCCGCGTGGTCGTCCGGCAGGCGCCCGTCACGGTAGGGCCGGAAGGTGACGACATCCGCGTCAGCCTCGTCCAGCGCCACCCCGACCTGGCCGAGGGGCGAGCGTTCCATGTTCTTGACGACCGCGACGCGCATCCTTGCCTCCGTTTGCGTGGATTGAGCATGAGGCAGCGGGGCGCCGCAAGAGACTGTGGTCGACACCGCATTTGGGGGTTGCCTTCCCGGCCCCCCCATGAAACAGGGAAGCGCCAAACGAAAACTCCCAATGGAGGCCTCCCATGGAGATTCGCGCGGCCCTTACCTTCGACGATGTGCTTCTGGTCCCCGCGGCCTCGAACGTGCTGCCGTCGGACGCCGACACCTCGACCTTCGTGACGAGGGCAATCCGGATGAACATCCCGCTTCTCTCCTCGGCCATGGACACTGTGACCGAGGCGCGCATGGCGATCGCAATGGCGCAGGCCGGTGGGATCGGCGTGATCCACCGCAATCTCGATATCGACCAGCAGGCGGCCGAGGTCAGCCGGGTGAAGCGCTTCGAGAGCGGCATCGTCTACAACCCGATCACGCTGACGCCCGACCAGACGCTGGCCGACGCCAAGGCGCTGCAGGACCGCTACAACGTCACCGGTTTCCCGGTCGTCGACAGTGATGGCCGGGTTGTCGGGATTGTCACCAATCGCGACATGCGCTTCGCCTCCGACGACAAGACGCCGGTCAAGGTGATGATGACGGCGAAGGACCTTGCCGTCCTGACCGAGCCGGCCGACCTCGATCAGGCGAAAAGCCTGATGAAAGCCCGGCGGATCGAAAAGCTCCTGGTGACCGATGGGCAAGGCAAGCTGACCGGCCTTCTGACACTGAAGGACACGGAGAAGGCGGTTCTCAACCCCCATGCCTGCAAGGACGAGCTGGGGCGCCTGCGGGTCGCGGCCGCCTCGACCGTTGGCGACGCCGGGTTCGAGCGGAGCCAGGCGCTGATCGACGCAGGCGTCGACATGGTGGTGATCGATACCGCGCATGGCCATTCCGAGGGCGTCGCGAAGGCAGTCGAGCGGATCAAGAAGCTGTCGAACGCGGTACAGGTCGTCGCGGGCAACGTGGCGACCGGCGAGGCGACGCGGGCGCTGATCGGCGCCGGCGCCGATGCGGTCAAGGTCGGCATCGGACCGGGCTCGATCTGCACGACGCGGATCGTCGCGGGGGTGGGCGTGCCGCAGTTGACCGCAATCCTCGACAGTGCCTCGGCGGCCGGCGACATCCCGGTGATCGCGGACGGCGGCATCAAGTATTCGGGCGATTTCGCCAAGGCGATCGCCGCCGGCGCCTCCTGCGCGATGGTCGGATCGGCGATTGCCGGCACCGATGAAAGCCCCGGGGAAGTCATTCTCTATCAGGGGCGTAGCTTCAAGAGCTATCGCGGCATGGGAAGTCTTGGCGCGATGGCGCGCGGTTCGGCCGACCGCTATTTCCAGAAGGATGCCGCCAGCGACAAGCTGGTACCTGAGGGGATCGAGGGGCAGGTACCCTACAAGGGGTCGGCGGCCGCGGTGGTCCACCAGCTTGTCGGGGGCCTTCGCGCCGCAATGGGCTACACCGGCAACCGGACGATCGCCGAGATGCGCAAGAGCTGCCAGTTCGTGCAGATCACCGGCGCGGGGCTGAAGGAAAGCCACGTCCACGACGTGCAGATCACCCGCGAAAGCCCGAACTACCGGGTCGGCTGATGCGGGCGCGTGCCGCATGAGACCCGAGGCGCGTGTCGCCGCCGCGATCGAGATCCTCGACGGGGTTCTGGCGGATCAGGCGGCCGAGGCGGCGTTGATCCGCTGGTCGCGGGCCAACCGCTTCGCGGGATCGGGCGACCGCGCGGCGGTGCGCGATCTGGTCTTTTCGGCGCTGCGATGCCGCGGTTCCTGCCTTGCGCTTTCCGGGCAGGCGGACTTGACCGGCCGTGCGCTGATGATCGGCCACGCCGTGGCTTCGGGCGCCAGGCCCGACGTGATTTTCACCGGCGAGGGTTACGCGCCAGCTCCGCTGTCCGGCGACGAACGGGCGGCCCTCGCGTCGGTGACCCGACTGACCGAGGCGGAGCTGGTGCGTCTTGACGTGCCGGGATGGCTCCTGCCCGCGCTGGAGGAGGCACTCGGCCCCCGGGCCGGGGACAGCCTTGCCGCAATGCGGTGCCGGGCGCCGGTTTACCTGCGCGTGAACGCCGGCCGGTCGAACCCCTCGTCCGCGCTGAAGGCTCTTTCGGCCGAGGGGATCGTCGCCCGACCGGTCGAGGCTGAGCCGCTGGCGCTCGAGGTCACCGGAAACGCCGGGCGGATCCGCACCAGCGCTGCCTACCTCGGGGGGCTCGTGGAAGTGCAGGACCTCAGCCCGCAGTCCGCCATCGCCGGCCTGCCGCTTGCCGGCGTCCGCGATGCGCTCGACTACTGCGCGGGCGGCGGCGGCAAGGCGCTGGCGCTGGCCGCGCGTGGGGTGGGGCGGATCGTTGCGCATGACATCGCACCGGGGCGGATGGCCGACCTTCCGGATCGCGCCGCGCGGGCGGGGGCGCGGATTGCCGTCGCCGACGGACAGGCGCTGCGCGGGCAGGTCTTCGACCTTGTGCTCCTCGATGTGCCCTGTTCGGGCAGCGGCACCTGGCGGCGCGATCCGGATGCGAAGTGGCGCCTGACGCCGGCGCGGCTCGAGACGCTTCTGGCGACCCAGGCCGCGATCCTCGATGCGGCGCCGCAGTACGTGCGGGCAGGGGGCGCCATCGCCTACATGACCTGTTCGCTTCTCGAAGCCGAGAACGGTGCGCGGGTCGCGCGGTTCCTGGCCGCGCATCCCGCCTGGACGCTGACATCAGAGCGGCGTTTCACACCGGACACAGGCGGCGACGGGCTCTATGTCGCGCACTTGACGCGCGGATAGGGGCGCGGATATTCAACTCCACGTTGTGACTTGCGCGGATTAATCGGCATTTAAGCATTTCGGGTCCGAATGCGGGACAACCGAATCTGTGAGGAGCACCCAGGTGGCGAATCCGGCGCTATTTCCGCATCCGATGACGCGCACCGCGGTGACGCTCGCGCCGCGCAGCGCGCTTTTCGTGGCGCTTGCCGCAGCGGCGACGGTCGCGGCGATGTTCCTGGCCGAGGGGATGCTGAGCATCGGCATCTTCGCCGTCGCCGGCACTTTCGCGGCACTCGCGGCGATCATCACCTTCCTCAGCCGGCGCTACGTGGCGGCCCAGGCGGCGGTTCAGGACCAGATCGCGGCCTTCATTGCCAACGATGCCTCGCCGAGCTTCACGACCGACGAGACGGGCGAGATCGGCACACAGAACCGGGCGGCGCTGGAACGGTTCGGCAGCCGCGGCGGGCAGACGCTGACGCGGGCGCTGGCCGAGGTCTTCGCCAATCCGGCGGCGGTGCTCCACCGCCTTCAGAACCGCGCCGAGGCGCTTGGCGCGGCGCGCGAGGATCTTGTTACCCGGCGCGGCCACGTACGCCTCTCGGTGCACAGGATCGGCGATACCGGATTTCTCTGGCGGCTTGAGGACATGGCCGAGCGCGCGGTCGGCGGACGCGGGGCCGAGACGATGAGCCTGCCGATGCTCACGGTCTCGAAGACCGGGACGGTGCTATTCATGAACGAAGCCGCGCGGCGCCTTGTCGGCCAGCGCGTGAAGACCCTCGACCGCATCTTCACGATGCTGCCGCTCAGGACCGGCCACGAGCACGAGCTCACGACGACCGAGGGGCTGACCCGCGTGCTCGTCTCGGCCGTCGAGGGGGCCGGCGGGCGGAGCGAGATCTATCTCTTGCCCGCGCCGGCCGAAAGCGCGGGCGTGACGCGTGATCCGACGGCGTTCGAGCATCTGCCCGTCGCGCTCTTGCGTCCGGGTCCCGAAGGCGAGGTCTGCGAGATCAATGCCGCCGCGCGCAGGCTGCTTGGCGCGGTGGAGCCGGGCGCCGCGCTTTCCGATCATCTCGAGGGGCTTGGCCGGCCGGTGCGCGACTGGATCGCAGACACGCTTGCCGGGCGCGCCGCGCTGCGACCCGAGATGCTGCGGGTGCGGGGCGGTGATACCGATGCCTTCGTCCAGATGACGCTGAGCCGCACGCTGCAGGACGGCCAGCCCTCGCTGGTCGCGATCCTGACGGATGCGACGCAGCTCAAGACGCTCGAGGCGCAGTTCGTGCAGAGCCAGAAGATGCAGGCGATCGG
>JAGRDU010000133.1:17024-19166 GCA_020446905.1 Paracoccaceae bacterium
TTTCAGGGCATTGCGACCTTCTTCTGCTGCGCCATGACAAGGGCGATCCGGACTATGCGGATCTTGTGCAGATCAACCAGAATGCCAACCGTGCGGCGAGCCTTGTCGGCCAGCTTCTCGCGTTCTCGCGCAAGCAGACGCTGAAGCCCGAACTGATCGACCTGCGCGACACGCTTTCCGACCTCACGCATCTTCTGAACCGTCTCGTCGGTGAAAGGGTGCGTCTGACCCTGTCGCACGATCCGGCGTTGAAGCCGATCCGGGCCGACAAGCGCCAGCTTGAGCAGGTGCTGATGAACCTTGTCGTCAACGCCCGCGACGCGATGCCTTCGGGCGGCGAGATCGTCATCGAGACAGAGACGCGGACGCTGCGCGAGGCACTGGTGCGCGACCGGGCCAGCGTGGCCCCGGGCGACTACGTGATCGTGCGCGTCCGGGATTCCGGGACCGGCATTGCCGCGGACAAGCTTCAGAAGATCTTCGAGCCCTTCTTCACCACCAAGCGGCAGGGTGAGGGCACAGGACTTGGCCTTTCCACTGCCTACGGGATCGTCAAGCAGACGGGCGGCTTCATCTTCTGCGACAGTGTCGAGGGGGAAGGTACCGTCTTTTCTCTCTATTTTCCTGCCCATGAGCGGGTGGAGGAGGCTGCGCCGGCGCCACTGGCCACCCCGGTGCGGCGTCCCGGACGGACCGGGGACGGCGTCGTGCTGCTGGTCGAGGACGAGGCACCGGTGCGCGCCTTTGCGAGCCGGGCGCTCCGGATGCGGGGCTATACGGTCCTTGAGGCTGAAAACGCCGAGGAGGCGCTCAGGACGCTCGAGGATGACAGTCTTTCGGTGGATGTCTTCGTGACCGACGTCATCATGCCCGGGATGGACGGGCCGACCTGGGTGCGCGAGGCGCTGAAGGACCGGCCCAACACCCGTGTCGTCTTCGTCTCGGGGTATTCGGAGGAAAGCCTGTCGGAGACGCGCGACCGGATTCCGAACTCGGTGTTCCTGCCGAAGCCATTCTCGCTCAGCGAGCTGACCGCGACGGTGCAGGGCCAGATCCACTGACCGGTCGGGGGGCAGACCTCCAACATGTCCGGCCATTCCCAAGGGTGCGGAGGCGGCCGGCGTGTTCCTGTCGTGGCGAGGCGCATGCTGCCGCGACGGCGTGCGGAATCAGGGCAGAACGCATCCTCGTCGGCTTGGCGCAAGGTCCGGGCAGGTATCGCAGGCCGCGGCGCGGGGGCGCGTCGTTGGCGCCGGCCGCTCCTGGCTACCCGATCGCGCTGTAAAGCGCGAAATCCTCGGCCGATGCGGTTCTCAGCCGCGCCTCGACCGAGGGCGACAGCGCGGTATCGCCAAGCGGCGAGACGTTGAGGCGGGGCAGCGTGATCTCGCAGTCGAGCCGATCCTCGAGGAAGTCGACGAAGGCCTCCATCTTCTCGTAACGGAAGATGCGGTCCGCGCCCGGACCATCGCCCGGCGCGAGGAAGCGGGCCTGCGAGCCGATATTCGCGAAGGCGGGTTTGGGGTCCTGCAGATAGCCCTCGACAAAGGCGTCGAAGCTCATCCCGGTGGTGCTGCGCTCGGGCCGCACCCCGGTCAGGCGCTGACGGTACCGGTACCAGCTTCCAAGCCAGGCGACGGGTTCGCGCATCACCGCGACGACCATGAAGTCCTCGTCCGCGGCGCGCGCGAGATAGGGCGCAAGATGCGTCCAGTAGCGGCGCACGGAGGTGTGTTTCAGTTCCGGAGGGCGCTGGATCACGACGCTCGCGAGCGGCTCGAGCGCCGCCTCGATCGCCGTCGAGCCGGTCTTCGGTGTGGCCAGATAGACCAGCCGTTGCTTCCAGAAGACCAGCATCCGCGTTCATCCCTTCGCATTTTCCCGCGGCAGCCCGCGCGCATTAACTAAAGATTTACCGGAACGATCAAAAGTCGATTTTCAGAAAATTGGATTGAAATGTTCTCTTTTTGATCTCATAACGACGAGAACAAGAGGCGAACACAGGCAACGATTGTCGCGCCCCACGGCGTATGAAATAAGGAACCGACCCATGGCAGTAGCGAATATCCTCGAGATGAACGACAAGCGCTCCGCAGACAAGCAAAAGGCCCTCGACAGCGCGCTGGCGCAGATCGAGCGGCA
>JAGRDU010000134.1:0-3868 GCA_020446905.1 Paracoccaceae bacterium
GCCGGCAAGGGCGGCACGATCAAGCGCTATACCGAGCATCTGAACCCCCGCTTCGCCCGTGTCGTAGCGCTGAACAAGCCGACCGACGAGGAGCGCGGCCAGTGGTATTTCCAGCGCTATGTGCGCTGGCTGCCGACCGCCGGCGAGATGGTCTTCTACGACCGGTCCTGGTACAATCGCGCCGGCGTCGAGCGCGTGATGGGTTTCTGCACGCCGACTGACTACCTTGAATTCATGCGCCAGGCGCCCGAGTTCGAGCGGATGCTCGTCCGGTCAGGTGTGCGGCTCTACAAATACTGGTTCTCGGTCACGCAGGAAGAGCAGCGTGCGCGCTTTGCCAGCCGCGAGACCGATCCCTTGAAGCGCTGGAAGCTGTCGCCCATCGACAAGGCGAGCCTTGGCAAGTGGGACGATTACACCGAGGCGAAGGAGGCAATGTTCTTCTACACCGACACCGCCGATGCGCCCTGGGTGATCGTGAAGTCGAACGACAAGAAGCGCGCACGGCTGAACTGCATGCGCCATTTCCTCGCCTCGCTCGACTATCCGGGCAAGGATCTTGAGGTCGTGCAGATGCCCGATCCGCTGATCGTCGGGCGTGCAAGTCATGTGATCCACGGCGCCGATCATATTTTGGGCGCTTCGCTGCATCCCGACATGCGGCGCCATCATGCGGCCCCGGAGGCGGCGGCTTCCCGCCAGCCGGCGGAAGGCTCCGGCGCGCAGGAGAAGAAAACGCCTGTGAAATAAGCCCCTTGTCGCGCGGTGCTCCGGTGTCGCGCGAAGCGGATTTCGGGGCCATGGCCGGGGGGTCGGACGGCCGCCCGTCGGGCCGGTCACGGCTATGTCATGCCGGCCGGCCGATTTCGTCTTTGAATCTTAACCAAATCACCCCATCCTTTTGCTGCGTCGCGGCATTGCGTGCGCAGAAAGAAGGGTGGCAGGCATGTGGTCCCGCAGCGTTCCGAGCCTCGCGCTCGATCTGGTCACTCCCGGCGACGAGGGCTGGCGCGACCGGCTGGCCGACCACCTTCTGGCGCTGACGCCGGTCTCGCGGCAGAACCGCTTCCTGGCCTCGACCGCCGAGTCCATGTTGCGCCGGCATGCCGAGACCACGGCGCCGGCCTGCCTTGTCGAGGCGCGGATCGAGGGCGAAACCTGCGGCTTTGCCGAGCTGCATCTGGCGGGCGGCGAGGCTGAAATCGCGCTTTCGGTTGTCGATCGCTGGCAGGGGCGCGGCATTGGAAGGCTGCTTTTCACCCGCGCCGCGCGCGAGGGCTGGCGGCGCGGCGCCACGGAAGAGGCAGTCTATTACCTGCGCAGCAATCAGGCGATGCGGCGGATCGCCGAGGGGGCGGGCTTTGTCCGGGTGCCCGATGACGACCCCGCGGTGGCCCATGCGCGCGCGCTCGTGCCCGTCTCGCGCCTGACCCGGCTCTGGAGGACCGGAACGCGGGCCTTCGCGCGCGCCTAGCGGCTCTGGACCTTGCCCGCGCCCGGGCGTAAGGGCAGGGGATGCGGGAGGAACCTCTGACATTCGCGGCCCATCTCAGGGCGGTTCTTGTGCTCGGGCTGCCGCTCGTCGGCTCGAATCTTGCGCAGATTGCCCTCCATGTCACCGATACCGTGATGCTGGGCTGGTACGGCGTGGCCGAGCTTGCCGCAGTGGTGATCGGCAGCTCGACCTTCTTCGTGCTCTTCATCCTCGGATCGGGATTCGCGCAAGCGGTGATGCCGATGGTCGCCTCGGCGATGGGCCGGGGGGACGAGACGCAGGTGCGCCGCGATACCCGCATGGGGCTCTGGCTCTCGATCCTTTACGGCGCGCTCATCTATCCGGTGATGTTCTGGTCGGAACCGATCCTCTCGGCGCTTGGCCAGACGCCGGAGGTTGCCCGGCTTGGCCAGGACTACCTGCGCATCGCGGGGCTTGGCATGGTCCCGGCGCTTATTCTCATGGCGCTGAAAAGCTTCCTCTCGGCGCAGGAGCGGGCGGGGATGGTGCTCTGGGCGACGCTGGCGGGGCTTGTCCTCAACGGTCTTCTCAACTGGGCGCTGATCTTCGGCAACTGGGGCGCGCCCGAGCTTGGCGTGCGGGGCGCCGCGATCGCGAGCGTGGCGACGCAGTTCCTGACCGCCGCGCTGATGGCGGGCTATGCCGGGCTTCTGCCCGAACTGCGGCGCTTCCACCTCTTCCAGCGGTTCTGGCGGCCCGACTGGCCCGCCTTCGTGCAGGTCTGGCGGCTCGGTTGGCCGATCGGCCTGACCGGCCTCTTTGAAAGCGGTCTCTTCGAGGCCGCGGCGATCATGATGGGCTGGATCGGCACGATGGAGCTGGCCGCGCACGGGATTGCGCTGCAACTCGCCGCGATCACATTCATGGGGCACCTTGGCCTCTCGATGGCCGCGACGGTGCGGGCGGGGCGCGCGATGGGCGCAGGCGACCGGGCGGGCCTGCGCGACGGCGCGGTCGCGGCAATGGCGCTCTCGCTCGTCCTCGCGCTCGGCGTCATTGCGATCTTCGTCGCGATGCCGGAGCGACTCGCGGCACTGTTCCTCGACCCTGCGAATCCCGAAACGCCCGCGATCATTGCCTATGCGGCGGGACTTCTCGCCGTCGCCGCGCTCTTCCAGCTTGCCGATGCCGCGCAGGTCATGGCGCTTGGCCTTCTCAGGGGCGTGCATGACACCAAGGTGCCGATGATCATGGCATCGGTCAGCTACTGGCTGATCGGCATTCCGGCGAGCTATGTTCTGGCCTTCCCGCTCGGGCTTGGCGGCACCGGGCTCTGGCTCGGCCTTGTCGTCGGGCTGGCGGTGGCGGCCGTCCTGCTCATGGCGCGGTTCTGGCTGCGCTGGGGGCGCGTGGCCGCGCCGGAGGCCGCCTGACGCCCCCTTTTGTCGCGAGGAACCGCCGCCGCGGGGTCACTCCGGCGCTGCGTCCAACCGGTCAGCCTTCCGGCGCACGAGGACCGACCGCAGGTCGTGCATGGCCAGCAGCAGATCGTCGGTGATCGCCTCGAGCTGGTCGTCCGTTGCCCGCGTCTGCGCCCAGTGCGCGGTCAGGTTGAGGTGGTCGATGGCGCGGCGGATATCGTCGATGTCGCGCGCCGCGAGCAGGTCGGTGCGCGCCGCCATCCAGTCCCGGATCGCGGCCTTGTCGGCCTCGCTCAGGGTACGGTCGCCATGCGGCTTGACCTCGCCGTTCTTCACGTTGACGACAGCGATCTGGTCCATCTCGATGCGGCGCTGGCGGTTCTCGGTATCTACCCGGAACACGGCCGCGCCGTTCTCGCGGACGCGGAAATAGTAGTTCGGCAGGTCCTGCATCGCCCGTCCCCCTCGGCCCCGCGCCAAGCTAAGCGGCGCGGGGGCCTCCTGTCAAAGCGGCAGGGTCAGCGCAGGCCCGCGCAGAACGACTGGATCCGCTTGCAGGCCTCTTCCAGCGCCGTCTCAGAGGTCGCGTAGCTGACGCGGAAGTTGGGTGAAATGCCGAAGGCGGCGCCGAAGACCACCGCGACGCCGGTTTCTTCCAGAAGCGCCGTCGCGAAGCCTTCGTCATCCTCGATCTTAGCGCCGCCTTCCGAGGTCTTGCCAAGGCAGCCCGAAATGTCCGGGTAGACGTAGAACGCGCCCTCGGGCCGCGGACACTTGATCCCCTTGGCCTGGTTCAGCATCGAGACGACCAGATCGCGCCGCCGCTGGAACAGCGCCTTGTTCTCCTCAAGGAAGTCCTGCGGCCCCGTCAGGGCCTCGAGCGCGGCATATTGCGCGATCGAACAGGGGTTCGAGGTCGACTGCGACTGGATGGTGCCCATCGCCTTGATGAGGTTCGCGGGGCCCCCGGCATAGCCGATCCGCCAGCCGG
>JAGRDU010000134.1:3876-8116 GCA_020446905.1 Paracoccaceae bacterium
CCTTGGAGACGCCGTTGCAGGTGAGCGTGCGGTCGTAAAGCCCCGGCTCCACCTCGGCCGGGGTCGCGAACCGGAACCCGTCGAAGGTCAGGTGCTCGTACATGTCGTCCGACATGATCCAGACCTGCGGGTGCTTCATCAGCACGTCCGTCAGCGCCTTCAGCTCCTCCGCCGTATAGGCCGCGCCCGTCGGGTTCGAGGGCGAGTTGAAGATGAACCACTTCGTCCTCGGCGTGATTGCGGCCTCGAGCTTCTCGGGCGTCAGCTTGAATTCCGTCTCGATGCCGCAATCGACGGCCACAGGCGTGCCGCCAGCGAGCAGGACCATGTCCGGGTAGGAAACCCAGTACGGCGCCGGGATGATGACCTCGTCGCCGGGGTTCAGCGTCGCCATCAGTGCGTTGTAGAGGATCTGCTTGCCCCCGGTGCCGACGGTGATCTGGTTCGGCTTGTAGGAAAGGCCGTTCTCGCGCGCAAACTTCGCGCAGATCGCCTCCTTCAGCTCGGGGATGCCGTCGACGGCGGTGTATTTCGTCTTGCCCTCGTCGATGGCGCGCTTGGCGGCGGCCTTGATGTTCTCGGGCGTGTCGAAATCCGGCTCTCCGGCGCCAAGGCCGATGATGTCGCGCCCGGCCGCCTTCAGCTCCCGCGCCTTGTTGGTCACCGCGATGGTCGCGGACGGTTTCACACGGCCCAGCGTGTCGGACAGGAACGCCATTTTCGGACTCCGGTTTGAATTCACCGGGCCCATGTCTTAGTGTGCGCCCCATTCGCGTTCAAGCGGCTTCGGTCGCCGATTGCGCCTGAACGAAACGAAGGAGACCCCCATGACCCGCAATGAGAAAACCGACGCCGCAAGCGGCTGGTTCAGCGAGGAAACCGCGACCTTCGGCGACCGGCTGGCCGCCGCGCGCGAGGCGGCGGGCCTCGGCAAGAGCGACCTCGCCACGCGTCTCGGGATTCGCAAGAAGACGCTGGAGGCGTGGGAGAACGACCTCAGGGAGCCGCGGGCCAACCGCCTGCAGATGCTGGCGGGGATGCTGAATGTCTCGCTGAAATGGCTGCTGACCGGCGAGGGGCCGGGCGTGCCCTCGCCCGACGAGGCGGCGGCGCGCGCGCCCGAGGTGGAGGCGCTTCTGCCGGAGATCCGCCAGATGCGCACCCAGATGGGCGAGATGGCCGAGGCGCTTGGCCGGCTCGAGGCGCGGCTGCGGCTGGCCG
Organism: Paracoccaceae bacterium; assembly: GCA_020446905.1. Classification (GTDB taxonomy): domain Bacteria; phylum Pseudomonadota; class Alphaproteobacteria; order Rhodobacterales; family Rhodobacteraceae; genus Albidovulum. The sequence goes on from JAGRDU010000134.1 coordinate 5,098, forward strand.
CCGCGCGGGACGCGGCGTAATGAGCGCCGAGACCCGCGAGAACCGGCTGAAACGCATGGCGATGCGGTCCTGGCGGCGCGGCACGAAGGAGATGGACCTGATCCTCGGCCCCTTCGCGGAGCTCAGGCTTTCGGGGTTCGAGGGCGGCGCGCTCGACCTCTACGACGCGCTGCTCGAGGAGAGCGATCAGGACCTCTATCCCTGGATCACCGGCGCGCAGACGGCGCCCGAGCGCTTTGCCGGCCTCATCGCCGAGATCGCCGATTTCGCCCGCTCGGGGCGGGGCGCCTGAGGGCGAGCAAGGCTCCCTTTCAAGTTTAACCGAAATTTTCCGCTTTGGCGGCACAGTCCCCCCGGATTGAAAGCGGAGGACACGATGTCGTTCGAGACACGGATCGAGGAGCGGCCCGAGGGCGGGACGCTTGGCCCCTATCTTGAGACACTGGGCCTTGTGGAGCGGCTGCACCGGCTTCTTCTCGACGTCATCAAGGACGAGTTCGAGCGGCTCGGCCAGATCGAGATCAACGCTGTTCAGGCGCTTCTTCTCTTCAACATCGGCGAGAACGAGGTCTCTGCCGGCGAGCTGAAAAGCCGCGGCTACTATCAGGGCTCGAACGTCAGCTACAACCTCAAGAAGCTGGTCGAGATGGGCTACATGCACCACGAACGGTCCGCGACCGACCGCCGCTCGGTCCGCGTGCGGCTGACGGCCAAGGGGGTTGCGGTGCGCAGCACCGTCGCCGCGCTTTTCGCCCGGCATGCCGAGACTCTGGAAGCAAGGGGCCTGATCGGGCTGACCCACGGCGGGGAACTGACCGGGTTCCTCAAGCGCCTGGAACGGTTCTGGACCGATCAGATCCGGTATATCTACTGACAACGGCCGCCGTCTGCGGCTTCAGCCCCTGGGCGCCACGGGCTCCGACGATCCCATGAGTTGCTCGGTCAGCTCCTTCTCCAGCTTCCGGCGGATGGCGCGCGGGTAGTCCGCTTGCGTCCGGGCGATCTCGACAAAGGCGCCGGGGCCACGGATGACGCGCTCGCGGTAATAGACCGCCACATCCGCCTCGTGTCCCCCGATCGGCAGCCCGTTGACGAGGATGTCCCCGAAGTCCTCCCTCGCATAGACCACTTCCGGGCCGCGCCCGTCGTTGGACCGGCCGTCGCCCGACAGGTCGAGCGTCCGGGTGGCGCAGTCCGGCGCCTTGTCGACAAGGTCCCGCCCGAAGTCGAGCGCGGCGCCAAGGCCGGTCGGCAGCCCCTCGCCGCCGCGATGATGGGTCCTGATCCGGTCCATGATGCCGGCAAGGTCACTCTCGCCAAGGACCGGGGTCCAGTCCACGACGATCTCCTGATAGGCCTGCCCGGACCATTCGTAGACCGCGAGCGCGACGTGATCCTCGGGCACAAGGAAGGCCGCGACGATGACCGGGTCGGCGAGCGCGGCCAGAAGCCCCTCGCGCTGGATTGCGTAGTCGGCCTCGTCGATCGAGCGCGAGACGTCGATGCCGAGGGCGAGGGCAAGGCGGCAGGCGGCGCCGGCCGGGGCGGGCAGCGCGGCCGCCAGGGCCAGAAGCACGGCCCGCATCATCCCCGGCCCCCCCGCTGCGGCAGCGCCCCGATCACCGGCACCGCCAGCTCGCGCAGGAGCTTGGCACGGATCGCGCGCTCGTAGTCGCGAAAACCGTCCGCCACCATCACGAAGGCGCCCGGCCCGTGGATCAGTTCGGCCGCGTAGTATTCGACCAGCCCCGCCTCGCCACCGGCGATGGCCAGCGCGTTGACCGTGACCTCGCCGAAGCGGTGGGCGCGGTAGATCGCGGCGGGCGGGAAGCCCTCGTTGTTGCGCCCGTCGCCCGAGACATCGACGGTGCGCGCGTCGCAGTCCGGCCCGTCGCGGAGCAGCGCCGCCGCATAGCCGAGCGCATGGCCAAGCGCCGTCGGCATGTCGTCGCGCGAACGCGTGCTGCCTGCGATGGCGGCAGCAGCAGCTTGCAAATCCGCTTCGGCCGCGATCTCGGTCCAGGGCAAAAGCGCGGCCTGCGCGTAGGGGCCGCTCCATTCGTAGACGGTCAGCCAGACGGGCGCGTCCGGGTCGGCGAGGAAGGCATCGGTCACCTCCGGCGCGAGCAGCGCCCGCGCGAGGCCGCCGCGCTGCAGCGCATCCTCGCGTTCGTCCACCGAGGCGGAGATGTCGAGCGCGAGGACAAGGGCCAGCCGGCAGCCCGCCACCGCCGGCGAGGCGGCCAGAAGAAGGAGCCCTACCAGTGCCCCGTGTTGCCCATGCTTGCCCATGGCTCCTCCGGCGCCTTCGACGGCCCCTTCTGCAGAAGCTCGACCGAGATGTTGTCGGGCGAGCGCACGAAGGCCATGTGCCCGTCGCGCGGGGGGCGGTTGATCGTCACGCCGTTCGCCCGAAGATGCGCGCAGGTAGCGTAGATGTCGTCGACCTCATAGGCGAGGTGGCCGAAATGCCGGCTGTCCGAGGGCAGGCCGTCATCGCCGTCCCAGTTGAATGTCAGCTCGACCGGGCATTCGGGCTGGCCGGGCGGGGCCATGAAGATCAGTGAAAAGCGGCCCGCTTCGCTCTCGTAGCGCCGCGTCTCCTCAAGTCCGAGAAGACGGTAGAAGGCCATCGAGGCCTCGAGGTCCTTCACGCGCACCATCGTGTGCAGGTATTTCAGCGCCATGGGCAGCCTCCCGGGGTCGTTTCCGCGTGAGCCTAGCAGCGCGTCGGCCCTGCCGCCAAGCGCGGGGGCGGGCAAAGCGGGCGCAAACTCATCAAATTTCAGAATGACCACCGCCCATCGTGGTTACCCCGCCCGCGCCCCATAGATATAGTGGCTCCGATTCGCGATTCCGGAGGACGACCCGATGACCCTCACGCCCGAACAGAAGGCCGAGATCGAAGAGGCCCGCGGCCAGACGCGCGCGACGCTGCGCGCCGTGTCCGAGGGGATGGAAAAGCATCTCTATACCGCCCACGAGGTGCTGGATCACGGCCTTGTCCGCGTCATCGACT
>JAGRDU010000135.1 GCA_020446905.1 Paracoccaceae bacterium
ACAGCCAGATGATCCGCCCGATGCGGGACGAAGTGGAACGTTACGGTCACTATAGCCTCGCCGCGGAATCGATGTACGACCATCCGTTCCAGTGGGGCTCGAAGCGGACGGGGCCCGATCTCGCCCGCGTCGGGGGCCGCTATTCCAACGAATGGCACGTCGATCACCTGACGGACCCGCAGTCGGTGGTGCCGGAATCGGTGATGCCGAAATACGGCTTCCTCGCGAACCGCTTGATCGAGCCCGAATATATCGAGGACCGTCTGAAGACCGACGCCCTCGTGGGCGTGCCGTACACGTCCGAGATGATCGAACTTGCCAAGGCCGACTTCGCCGCGCAGGCCGATCCGGACGCGGACACCGCCGGGCTCGAGGAACGCTACCCGGGCGCGTCTGTCTCGAACTGGGACGGACAGGCGGGGATCACCGAGATGGATGCCCTCGTCGCCTATCTGCAGGTCCTCGGGACGATGGTCGACTTCTCGACCTTCCAGCCCGACATGGCCCGCTGAGGAGAGGAAGCGATGGATCTATATTCGCTTCTGAGGGAATTCGCGGACAGCTGGGCGATGCTCGCCATCTTCGGCGTCTTCATCCTGGTCGTGCTCTGGGCCTTCCGGCCCGGATCGCGCCGGGTCCACGAAGACATCGCGAACATCCCCTTCCGGCATGAAGACAAACCCGCGCAGAGCGGCAGCATCGGCGCTCTGGCGCAGGAGGCCACGAAATGAGCAAGAGACCTGTCACGACGAAAGTCGATCCTGAAACCACCGGTCACAGCTGGGACGGTATCCAGGAATTCAACAACCCGCTGCCGCGCTGGTGGCTCTGGACCTTCTACCTCTGCATCATCTGGGGCGTTGCCTATACCATCGCCTATCCGGCATGGCCGCTCATCTCCGGGGCGACCCAGGGCGTTCTCGGGCAGGACACGCGTGCCGATGTGGCCGCGGAAATCCAGCGCTATGAAGACGCGAACGCGCCAGTCGAGGCCAAGCTTGCCGCGGCCGACCTGACCGCGATCGCCTCGGATCCCGAACTGGTGAACTATACCCAGAACGCCGGTGGCGCGATCTTCCGGACCTGGTGCGCGCAGTGCCATGGCTCGGGCGCGGCGGGTGCGGTCGGCTATCCGAACCTTCTGGACAACGACTGGCTCTGGGGCGGCACGATCGAGGATATCCACACCACGATCAGCCACGGCATCCGCAACACCACCGACGCCGATGCCCGCTATTCGGAGATGCCGAAGTTCGGCGCCGACGGCCTGCTCGAGCCGGCGCAGATCGACCAGGTCGTGAACTACGTCCTGCAGATCTCGGGGCAGGAGCATGACGCGGCGCTGGCGGGCGAGGGCGCGGTGGTCTTCACCGACAATTGCGCGGCCTGCCACATGGAAGACGGCACCGGCGACCGTGCCCAGGGTGCGCCCAACCTGACGGACGCGATCTGGCTCTACGGCGGCGACAAGGCGACCCTGACCGAGACGGTGACGAACGCCCGCTTCGGCGTGATGCCGTCCTGGACCGGCCGTCTGTCCGAGGCCGACATCCGCGCCGTGGCCTCCTGGGTCCACAGCCGTGGCGGCGGCGAATAGGCCGCGCCTGTGTCGACGCAGGAAAGGGGGCCATTGGCCCCCTTTTCGCTTTTCTGGAACCTTTTCCCCCGACGTCGGCGGCGACCAAGGCATCGCGACCGCCCGGGCCGTGAACGCGCGTCGAGAGGCGTTGCACAAGTAGGATGTGGTGATACGGCCTTGGACGGTCCCGTTCCGGAAGTATGCCGCGCTTGCACCGCGCGCCATCGGCCGTGCAATGGCACCATCCCAGCGCTCTCCACGGTCACGGGAGGAGGAGGGGCGTGCGTGCCTCCGTCTTTCGCGCCGCCGCTCTCATCGACCTGCCTGCCGCGCGAAAGTCACCGAATTGCATGACCGTTTGATTCAGGTCAAGGCGAGTCGCCCCGGTGCGTCCTAGCGTGAGGGTGACCTGAGGCGGACCCGCCCCGAGTCAAGGCGTCGGCGCCCCGTCCTGTTCGCGCGTTTCCTGGGGGCGCCGATGCCTCTTCCCCCGACAAGGCCCTCAGCCCATCGCCTCGCCCTTGCTGCCGCGCTGCCTGGCGCGCTTCGCATCGGTCCGGGCGACCCAGTGCGCCAGATAGGCCCCCGCGCCGCAATAGCCGATCCCGAAAAGCAGGATCAACTCGCCCGGCACCGGACCGATATCGGCGCGGCTCACGAAGTCGTGCCAGCTGGTTACCGGTGTCGGGTGGATCATCAGTTTGCCGGTGAAGGCCACCGCCTGGATCAGGAGAATCCAGAGATAATTGCGCCGCACCCGCCGGGCCAGAGAGGTCAGGAAGCTGATGTGATAGGTCGGATGCAGGTAGTCCTCGGCCAGCACGGCCGGCCAGCCGTCCTCGGTATGCAGGTTTCCGTCGCCAAGGATCGGCGCGTAGAAGTGCTTCTCCAGCCAGCGCGACCGCGCCCGCCAGACGTTGAAGTAGCGGTAGCGACGGGCCTCGAGCGCGAGGAAGACAAGGATCAGGATGCCGACCAGCAAGAGGGGCAGGGGCGAGGCATCGGGCGAGGCGAAGGTGATCGAGAGGGCGACCCCGAGCGTCACCACCGCCCAGTTCGTCGTCGTGTCGAGCCGGGTGCGCCAGATCGTCGAGCGGTAGACCTCGGCCCGGTAAAGATGCGCCAGCGCGCCGATCTCGGCCGAGGTGAACTCACTGAAATCCTTCGCACGTCTGCGTTCGGTCATCTGGCCCCTCCCACCCGCGGAACCTCCCTCCCGCGGGGCCATCAAACGCCAAAGCGGGCCCGTCGCCAAGCCTTTCCCGCACCGCTCCGAAACGTCGCATTTGATATGCGAATTTTGACCTATATCAATGATGCGGAACGGCCTGCGCGACTAGGTAGGCGTGGCGAACAGACCAACCCGGGAATCTTTTCATGAGCTCCACAGAAACTCCTCCGGTGCTATACGCGGCCCGTGAACCCGTCTTCCCGCGCCGCGTGAAGGGTCAGTTCCGCAACCTCAAGTGGCTGATCATGATCGTCGCCCTTGGGATCTACTACATCACCCCGTGGATCCGGTGGGACCGGGGGCCGGAGCTTCCCGATCAGGCGGTCCTGCTTGACCTCGCCAACCGCCGCTTCTTCTTCTTCA
>JAGRDU010000136.1 GCA_020446905.1 Paracoccaceae bacterium
TCGACCGGATGCGCCATTCGGCGACGCGGGCGCTTCTGGAACGCGATGACGTCATCATCGTCGCCTCGGTCTCGTGCATCTACGGTATCGGTTCGGTCGAGACCTATTCGGCGATGACGCAGGATCTGGCTGTCGGGGAGCTTTACGAGCAGCGCAAGGTCATCGCGGAGCTGGTGGCGCAACAGTATCGTCGCGCCGATGCCGCGTTCCAGCGCGGGGCGTTCCGGGTGAAAGGGGATACGATCGACTTGTGGCCCGCGCACCTGGAGGATCGCGCCTGGAAGTTCTCGTTCTTCGGCGAGGAGCTGGAGAGCATCACCGAGTTCGATCCCTTGACCGGGCAGAAGACCGATACTTTCGAAAAGATCAGAATTTACGCAAACTCACATTACGTGACTCCACGTCCGACCTTGCAGCAAGCGACGGTCGGTATCCGCAAGGAACTTGCCGGGCGGCTGAAGCAGCTGACCGAGGAGGGCAAGCTTCTGGAAGCGCAGCGGCTGGAGCAGCGCTGCAACTTCGATCTGGAGATGCTGGAGGCGACCGGCTCCTGCGCGGGGATCGAGAACTATTCGCGCTATCTGACCGGACGCGCGCCCGGAGAGCCACCGCCGACGCTGTTCGAGTTCATCCCCGACAACGCCATCGTCTTCGCCGACGAAAGCCACGTGTCGGTTCCCCAGATCGGGGCGATGTACAAGGGCGACTACCGGCGCAAGTTCACGCTGGCCGAGCATGGATTCCGTCTGCCGTCCTGCATGGACAACCGCCCCCTGAAGTTCGAGGAATGGGACGCAATGCGGCCGCAGTCAGTCTTCGTCTCAGCGACGCCTGCCTCGTGGGAGCTGGAGCAGGCAGGCGGCGTCTTTACCGAACAGGTGATCCGCCCGACAGGTCTTTTGGACCCGGTTGTCGAGATACGCCCGGTTGCGATGCAGGTTGACGACCTTCTGGACGAAGTCCGCAAGGTTGCCGCGAAGGGTTTCCGCACGTTGGTCACGACGCTGACCAAACGCATGGCCGAGGACCTGACGGAATACATGCACGAGCAGGGCATCCGCGTGCGCTACATGCACTCGGACATCGACACGATCGAGCGGATCGAGATCCTGCGCGACCTGCGCCTCGGGGCGTTCGACGTTCTGGTCGGGATCAACCTGCTGCGCGAGGGCCTCGATATTCCCGAATGCGGGCTGGTCGCGATTCTCGATGCGGACAAGGAAGGATTTCTGCGCAGCGAAACCTCACTGATCCAGACCATCGGACGGGCAGCGCGCAACGCCGAGGGCCGCGTCATCATGTATGCCGACCATGTCACCGGCTCGATGGAACGCGCGCTGGCCGAGACGGAGCGGCGGCGCGAAAAGCAGATCGCCTATAACCTTGAGCACGGGATCACGCCCGAAACGGTGAAGAAGAACGTCGAGGATATTCTGGCCGGCCTCTACAAGGGTGATACGGACCAGGCGCGAGTCACCGCAAAGGTCGACAAGCCGATGCATGGGGCCAACCTCGAGGCACATCTCGACGCGCTCCGGACCCAGATGCGGAAAGCGGCCGAGAATCTGGAGTTCGAAGAGGCGGCACGCCTCAGGGACGAGGTGAAGCGGCTGGAGGCGGTCGATCTTGTGCTTTCGGACGACCCGTTGGCGCGGCAATCGGCTGTGGAAGAGGCGGTCGAGAAGGCCGGCGCGGCGAGGGGGAGGTCAACGGCGGGGCGGCCCGGGCAGAGGGGCGGGAAGAGGCGGAGGGGGTAGCCGGATATCGCCCCGGGGATCCTTTCCGCTTAACCTGCCCTTGACCAGCCCGCGGTCACCCTTCGTTCATGCGGACCCTGGATTCTCCCCTGTCGCCCGAGGTCTGGCTGAGAGATCTCTTCACCTCAAGAGCGGTGCAGGAAGGCGCCGTCATCCGGCGAAAGGCGCGGGATGTCGAGCGTTTCGCGGGCATTGCACGCTTCATGCCCGAGATCGACCGCCGCGGATATCAGGTGGCTGAGAACGCCGGACAGTTCGTGATCTTCTGCAACCGTGCACCCGTCCGCTGGCTCACCCCGTCGCAGAAGGAAGACCCCCGCATTCTTTGAAAGAATGCGCGCCCGAAATCCTTGAAGGATTTCGGGAACTCAATCGACCTTACGATTCGCACACCAGAACCTTTTGCGGCGTCCGCAGGGCATCGCAACCTGTCGGCCGTATGCCCGCAGGGCACAGCCGGGGAACCGCGCAATCGTTCCGGGTCAAGGGCGGCGCCAACCGTCGCCCGGCGGTCTCGCGGCTTCGCGTTCAGGCCCGTGCGAGCAGGGCTTCCACCTCCGCCAGCGACGGCATGGAGGCCGCCGCACCGCGCCGCGTGACCGAGATCGCAGCAGTGGCGCAGCCGTAGCGGACCGCCTCGCGCGGGCTGCACCCGCGCGCGAGGGCCGCCGCGAAGCCGCCGTTGAAGGCGTCTCCCGCGCCGGTGGTCTCGGCGACGGGACCGGCATTGAACGCGGGGACCAAGGTCGCCCCGGCGCCATCGTGATAGAGCGCACCCTTTTCACCAAGCGTCACGATCACGGACCCTGCACCCATCTCGCAAAGTCTGCGGGCGGCAGTTTCCGCACTTGCCCGAGAGGTGACGGCTACGCCGGTCAATGCCTCGGCTTCGGTCTCGTTCGGGGTCACGACGTCGCAGAGCGCGAGCATGCCTTCCGGGAGCGGGGCGGCAGGAGCAGGGTTGAGGATCGTCGTCGCGGCGCCCGCCCGCGCGATCCGAAGCCCGGCCATGGCAGCGTCGAGGGGCTGTTCCAGTTGCGTCATGAAGACCGACGCGCCAGCGATCAGGTGCCGGCGGCTTTCCACATCGGCGACAGAAATCCGTCCCGCGGCACCTGGCGCAATGATGATCGCATTGTCTCCCGACGCCTCGTCCACGATGACACAGGCGGCGCCGGTATGAAGTTCCGGATCTTCAGAAATCTCTGGTATTATGCCAGCGCTCGTCCAGGTGGCGCGCGCCAGCTCTGCAAAAGCATCGCGGCCGAGGCGGCTGATGAAGTGAACTTCTGCTCCGGCCTTCGCCGCCGCGACAGCCTGGTTCGAACCCTTGCCGCCGGGGCCCAGATCAAAGCCGGTGCCGAGGACGGTCTCGCCCGTCTTCGGTTGCCGCGATGTCCGATAGGTCGTGTCGGCCATGAAGACACCCAGCACCACGATCCGTCCCATGGCTCAATCCTTCCGTGGAGCGCCGCCCTCGAAGAGGTTCGGGCGGCGATAATCGCAGGGCGCTTCCTGCATCTGAAGGTGCAGCTGGTCTCCGGTGTGGGGATAGGCGCGGGCAAGGTCTTCGTCGAAGTCGATGCCAAGGCCGGGACCCAGCGGCGCAAGGACGTAACCGTCCTCCCACTTGATCGTGTTCCTGATGAGTTTCAGGTGGAAGGCACCGCCGGTCTCGATTGTCTCGACGATAAGGAGGTTCGGAATCGAGGCGCCAAGGTGCAGGTTCGCGGCCCATTCGACCGGGCCGGCGTAGAGGTGCGGCGCGACCTGTGCGGTGAAGACCTCGGCGATGGCCGCGATCTTCTTCGCCTCCCAGATGCCGCCAACACGGCCAAGCGCGGGTTGCAGGATGCGGGCGCCGCCGGTGCGCAGAACGGTCGCGAATTCGGCCTTGGTGGTGAAACGCTCGCCTGTCGCGACGGGAATGCGGGTCGATTGCTGCACGGCCGCGAAATCGAGGAGGTTGTCGGGAGGGATCGGTTCCTCGAACCACAAGGGGCCATAGGGTTCGATCGCCTGCGCCATCCTCATCGCGCCGGGGACGGAAAACTGGCCATGGGTGCCGAAGAGAAGGTCCGCCCGGTCGCCCACCGCCTCCCGGATCGCCTTGCAGAACGCGGAGGAGCGGGTGAGGTCGGAACCGGAAGGCTCATGGCCGCCACGGATCGTATAGGGGCCGGCGGGATCGAACTTCACGGCGGTAAATCCGAGATCTACGAAGCGCAACGCCGCCTCGGCCGCTTGATCCGGGTCCACCCAGAAGCCGGCGCTTTCCTTGCCCGGCTCGGGGTAGAGGTAGGTATAGGAGCGGAGGCGTTCGTTCATCAGCCCGCCCAGAAGCGCCCAGACCGGCCGGTTCCGCGCCTTGCCGAGAATGTCCCAGCAGGCGATCTCAAGTCCTGAAAAAGCCCCCATGACGGTCAGGTCGGGCCTCTGCGTGAAGCCTGAGGAATACGCCCTGCGGAACATCAGTTCGATATTCTCGGGGTTTTCGCCCTGCATGTGGCGGGCAAAGACGTCCTCGATCACCGCCGTCATCGCCGTCGGCCCAACCGAGGAGGCGTAGCATTCGCCATAGCCAGTGATCCCGTCCTGCGTCGTCAGCTTGACGAAGATCCAGTAGCGCCCGCCCCATCCCGGCGCGGGCGGGGCGACGGTGAAGATCTCAAGGTCCTTCAGGCGCATGGCGGTCCTCCCTCGGGTCGCTCCGCCCAAGTTTCGGTCAGCGCGGCGTCAAAAGACAATCACGTTGCGACGTGCCGCGCCGGATTTGGTGTCGCTTATCGCCTCGTTGATCTGATCGAGGCTCCAGCGGCCAGAGATCAGCTCATCCAGCTTCAGCCGCCCCTGTGCGTAAAGATCGGTGATCCAGGGAATGTCGCGGGGCAGGACGGTATCGCCCATGAAGGAGCCTTCGATCTTTTGCCCCGTCGCGGCGAGGATCACCGGCTCATAGGACGAGGTGGCGCCGGAATGCGGCATGCCTACCGCAATGAGGCGCCCGCCGGGGGCAAGGTAGCGTGTGGCGGTGTCATAGGCGGGGATGGCGCCGACAGTGACGAGGACGACATCGGCGCTGCGACCCGCGATCTTCCTCGCCGCGGACCAGGGCTTGGGCTCGGTTGCGAGGATGCCGTCAGTGGCACCGAACTCTTTGGCGGCTTCCAGCTTCTCGGCACTCACGTCGACGGCGATGACGCGGGCGGCCCCGGCAAGGCGGGCGCCCTGGATCGCGTTGAGGCCAACGCCGCCCGCGCCGATTACCACGACGACCTCACCGGGCCGGATTTTCGCGGCATTCACGGCGGCGCCGAGGCCGGTGATGACCCCGCACGAGAGAAGCGAGGCGGCGTCGAGCGGCATCGAGCGCGGCAGGGCGCAGATCTGGGTGGCCGAGACGACGACCCTTTCGGCAAAGGCGCCGCAATTGAGGCCCTGTTCGACGGGTGTTCCATCCGCCAGCGTCAGGGTGGTGTCGACCTTGGGCGGCGCAGCGCAATGCACCTGATGGCCGGTCATGCAGGGGGCGCAGTGGCCGCAAGTGCGGATCAGCGTGACCAGAACCGGATCACCGAGGGTATGCGATGTCACACCCGTGCCGAGGGCCGTCACATGCCCCGCCGCCTCATGCCCGTAGACCGCCGGCACATTGCCGCCCCAGCCGCCGTCGATATAGCTGATGTCGGAATGGCAGATCGCGCAGGCGGCGAGCGTCACCTCCACCTCGCCGGGGCCGGGATCGCGCAGATGCACCGTCTCGACCTGCAGGGGGGTATTGAAGGCGTGGCAGACGGCGGCGCGGATCTCGGTCATCGGAAGCTCCTAGGCGGAAAGGTCTGAAAGGAGTGCGGCCAGCGCGCCCGGCATCGTGAAGAAGGGCGAATGGCCGCAAGGCAGACCGTGACGGCTTTCGGGCGAAAACCCCAGGGCCATATCGCGCTGGTATTCCGGCGGGATCACGCGGTCGTCGTCACAGGTGATGTAGTGGCGGTCGGGGTGCTGCCCGCCGCTTTCCGGCAGAGCGGTGGATTGCGGCAGGATGGGCTCGGGGCAAAGGCGCGGCAGGGCGTAGGCGGCAGCCTCCGGCGGGCAGTCGTGGTAGAACAGGCCGGGCGCCTTCGTCAGGTCGAAGCTGTAGGTCACCCCGTCCGGCGCGGCATGGACCACATCCTTCAGCGTCTGGCGCGGTCCCGCGCGGCGCATGTCGATCATCGAGAGGCCAGGCGCGGGGGCATAGGCGCAGAGGTAGATGAGGCGGCGAATCTTTTCCGGTGCCATCTGGGCGGCAAGGGTGATCGGGTAGCCCCCGGCGGAATGCCCGACGAGTGTCACGGGGTTTTCGATGGCGGCAAGGATTGCCTCGGCGTATCCTTCCAGCGTCGCCTCCCCGGCCGGGGTCCGGTCATCGCCATGCGCGGGCAGGTCAATCGCGCGGGCCGCATGACCCAGCGCCTCAAGCGCCGGGATCACGTCGCGCCAGCACCAGGCGCCGTGGCAGGAGCCGTGGATCAGCAGGTATTCCGCCATCAAGCGTGCCCGACCGAATGCAGGAAGCTGCGCAGAAGCGCGGCGTATTCGGCGGGCTTCTCGACGCACGGCAGATGACCCGCGCCCCGGATCAATTCGAACCGTGCGCCCTTGATTAGCTCGGCCGTCTCGCGGACGAGATCGGGCGGGGTCGATCCGTCCTCGGTTCCGGCAATGGCGAGTGTCGGCAGCGACAGGCCCGAGGTCGGCGTATAGAAATCGGTGCCGGAAATCGCCGCACAGCAGCCGATGTACCCCTCTACCGGCTGCCGAACCATCATCGCGCGCCAGCCCTTCACTTCCGCCGTCTCCCGGAACGGCTTAGAGAACCAGCGCTCCATCGTCGCATCGGCAATTGCCTCGATCCCGCCGGAACGGACGGCCGCGATCCGGTCCGACCAGATCGCCGGGGTGGCGATCTTGGCGGCGGTGTTCGACAGGACCATGGCGCGGACCAGATCGAGCCGCTTCACCGCCAGCCCCTGCGCGATCATGCCGCCGATCGAAAGGCCGACGAAGACGCAGTCCTTCACCCCGAGCGTGTCCAGCAGCCGCTCGGCGTCGCGCACCAGCGCCCCCATGGAATAGGCGCCCTCCGGGCAGGACGAGAGGCCATGGCCCCGCTTGTCGTAGCGGATGAGGCGCAAGCCCTTCGGCATCAGGGCCATCACCTTGTCCCAAAGCCGGAAATCGGTGCCGAGCGAATTGGCAAAGACAACCGGGCGCCCAGCCGGATCGCCGTCCTCGCGCCAGTGCAGCCGGACATCGCCAAGGTCAAGAATATGCATCTGGGCCTCCTTCCTGCCACTCTGGGACGGGCGTGCGCGAAGGGCAAGAACCCCCGCGCCGCTTGACCGCGGGGCGGCCATTGGCTAGGCGGGCGGGAACCCATTATCCGACCCCAGAGGAGCGCTGACGTGGCCAATCCTTCCCTTCTCATTCTCGCCGGCGACGGCATCGGCCCCGAGGTCATGGCCGAGGTCAAGAAGATCATTGGCTGGTATGGCGACAAGCGTGGCCTGAAGTTCGACGTCAGCGAAGACCTCGTCGGCGGCTGCGCCTATGACGCGCATGGCACGCCGCTGACGGATGCCACGATGGCCAAGGCGCAAGAGGTGGACGCGGTGCTGCTGGGTGCCGTGGGCGGCCCGAAATACGACAAGCTCGATTTTTCGGTGAAGCCCGAGCGGGGCCTTCTGCGCCTCCGGAAGGAGATGGACCTTTACGCCAACCTCCGCCCCGCGCAGTGCTTCGACGCGCTTGCCGATTTCTCCTCGCTGAAAAAGGACGTCGTCGCCGGACTCGACATCATGATCGTGCGCGAGCTGACCTCGGGCGTCTATTTCGG
>JAGRDU010000137.1:0-29713 GCA_020446905.1 Paracoccaceae bacterium
TGCTACATGTGCGCCTGCCGCTGCGGGATCAACGTCCACCTGAAGTCCGGCAAGGTCACCTATATCGAGGGCAACCGCGACCACCCGGTCAACAAGGGCGTTCTTTGCGCCAAGGGGGCGGCGGGGATCATGCAGGTCACCGCGCCCTCGCGACTGCGCGCGCCCTTGAAGCGGGTCGGCCCGCGCGGCTCTGGCGCGTTCGAGGAAATCACCTGGGACGAGGCGCTGGACCTCGCCGTCTCCTGGCTGAAACCGATCCGCGAAACGGCACCTGAAAAGCTCGCCTTCTTCACCGGGCGCGACCAGTCGCAGTCGTTTACCAGCTACTGGGCGCAGGGCTTCGGCACGCCGAACTATGCCGCCCACGGGGGCTTTTGTTCGGTCAACATGGCCGCCGCCGGCATCTACACGATGGGCGGCGCATTCTGGGAGTTTGGAAGCCCGGACTGGGAACGGACGAAGCTCTTCCTTCTCTTCGGCGTCGCCGAGGACCACGACAGCAACCCGATCAAGATCGGCATCGGCAAGCTGAAGGCGCGGGGGGCGCGGATCATCGGCATCAATCCGATCCGGACGGGCTATAACGCCGTCGCGGATGACTGGTACGGGATCACGCCGGGGACGGACGGCCTTTTAATCCTCTCGCTGATCCACGAACTTCTGAAGGCCGGGAAGGTCGATACGGACTACCTCGCGCAGTGGACGAACGCGCCTTGCCTTGTGGGCAAGGACGGGCTGTTGCTCCGCGATCCGGATGGCAAGCTGCTGGTGATCGACCGCGCGACCGGCGAACTGGTGCCCTTCGACCGGAAGGGGGTGCGGCCGGACCTCGGAGCCACCCGTGACGGCTGCCGCACGGTGTTTCAGCATCTCGCGGAACGCTATCTGGCGGCGGATTACGCGCCCGAGGCGGTCGCTGGACGCACCGGAATTTCCGCAAGCCGGATCAAGGGACTGGCGGCCGAACTTGCGGCGGCGTTCGATGCGCCGGTGGTACTGGACCGCCCCTGGACCGACTTTCGCGGTGAACGGCACGCGACCATGGTCGGCCGCCCCATCTCGTTCCACGCCATGCGGGGGATTTCGGCCCATTCCAACGGATTTCAGACAGCGCGGGCGCTGCACCTTCTGCAAATCCTGCTCGGCTCGGTCGAAACCCCCGGCGGCTTCCGGTTCAAGCCGCCTTATCCCAAGCCCTTCGACGCCCATCCGACGCCGCATTGCGCCTGTGAACCGGGCAAACCGCTCGGGGGGCCGCACCTGGGCTTTGTGAAGGGACCGGAGGACCTTGCCCAGAAGCCGGACGGCAGCCCGGCGCGGATCGACAAGGCCTTCACCTGGGAAAACCCGCTCTCGGCCCATGGCCTCATGCATATGGTCATCCCCAACGCCCACGCCGGTGATCCCTACCGGATCGACACGCTCTTTCTCTACATGGCGAACATGGCGTGGAATTCCTCGATGAACACCGCCGCCGTGATGGAGATGTTGACCGACAAGGACGCCTCGGGCGACTACAAGATCCCGCGCATCATCTATTCGGACGCCTATGCCTCGGAGATGGTGGCCTATGCCGACCTCGTCCTGCCAGACACGACCTATCTGGAACGGCACGACTGCATCTCTCTGCTGGATCGCCCTATCTGCGAGCCCGATGCCGCCGCCGATGCGATCCGCTGGCCGGTGGTGGCGCCGGACAGGGAGGTGCGGGGGTTCCAGTCGGTGCTGGTTGACCTCGCCAACCGGTTGAAACTGCCGGGCTTCGTGGATGAAGAAGGGCGCGCAAAGTACCGGGATTATGCGGATTACATGGTCTCTCATGAGCGGCGTCCGGGCATCGGCCCCCTCATGGGCTGGCGCGGGAACGGCGAAACGACGGGGCGCGGGGCGCCGAACCCGGAGCAACTGGAGCGTTACATCGCGAACGGCGGGTTCCGCGTGGAGCACGTGCCAGAGGCTGCTGCCTTCTTCAAGCCGTGGAATTCCGAATATCAGGAATGGGCCGTAAACCTTGGATTTTACGACAAACCATTGCCCTTCCTCTTCTCGATCTGGTCCGAGCCGCTGCAGCGTTTCCGCCGCGCCGCCGAGGGGCATGGAGACCGTCAGCCGCCCGAGCATCTGCGCGCGCGGCTGATTGAGGCGATGGACCCGCTGCCGGTCTGGTATCCGCCCTTCGGTGAAGCGGCGGCTGACGGCTATCCCATCCACGCGCTGACGCAGCGGCCGATGGCGATGTATCACTCCTGGGGCTCCCAGAACGCCTGGCTCAGGCAGATCCACGGGGAAAACCCGCTCTACCTGCCAACCAAGCTCTGGGAGGCGCATGGGTTTCAGGAGGGTGACTGGGCGCGGATGACCTCTCCGTCGGGTGAAATCACGGTGCCGGTGGCGCACATGGCGGCGCTGAACGCAGATACCGTCTGGACCTGGAATGCCATCGGTAAACGCAAGGGGGCCTGGGCGCTGTCAGTGGATGCCTCAGAGTCGACAAAAGGGTTTCTTCTCAATCATCTGATCGACGAACTTCTCCCGAAGAAGGGTGACGGCATGCGCTGGTCGAACTCAGATCCGGTCACGGGGCAGGCCGCGTGGTTCGACCTGCGGGTGCGGATCGAAAAGGCGCCGCCGGAGGCCGAGGCGCGGCCCAGCTTCCCACCGCTCCGCTCGCCCGTGCCAAATCCGAGGAGGCACCGGACATGACCGCCCTGCCGCCGCCGTGCGAAAAGAAACTGGGGCTGGTGATCGACCTCGATACCTGCGTTGGCTGCCAGGCTTGCGTCACCGCCTGCAAGGGCTGGAACGATCAGGGATACGGGGTGCCTCTCTCGGATCAAAATGCTTATGGATCAGAGAATTCCGGGACGTTCCTGAACCGCGTCCACAGCTATGAGATGATGCAGGACGACGGCCCGCCGCAGATCGTGAACTTCCCCCGCTCGTGCCTCCATTGCGAGAACGCGCCCTGCGTTACCGTCTGCCCGACCGGCGCCAGTTACAAACGTGCCGAGGACGGGATCGTGCTGGTGAACGAGGACGCCTGCATCGGTTGCGGTCTTTGCGCCTGGGCCTGCCCCTATGGTGCACGCGAGCTGGACCAGGCGGCGGGCGTGATGAAGAAATGCACCCTCTGCGTCGACCGGATCTACAACGAGACCCTTCCCGAGGAAGACCGGGTGCCGGCCTGCGTGCGCACCTGCCCGACCGGGGCGCGGCATTTCGGCGATCTTGGCGACCCGGAAAGCGCGGTCAGCCGCCTCGTGGCGTCGCGCGGCGGGGTCGCCTTGATGCCCGAACAGGGCACGGCGCCGGTCAACCGCTACCTGCCGCCCCGCCGGAAGGGGGCGGCCGGGGCCGCGCCCCTGACCGACATTGCCGATGTCGAGGCGACGGGCATCGCAGGCTGGCTCGACCGTCTTCTGGGGCGGTTCTGATGCATCCCGCGCCTTCCGTCATTCTCTTCACTGTCCTGTCCGGCGCCGGCTTCGGCACGCTCATCCTTCTCGGCCTCGGCCTCGCCCTCCCGTTCGGCCTTGAGGCGGCCTTTCTCTGGGGCGCCGGATATGCTCTGGCCGTCTCCGGCCTTCTCGCCTCGACCTTCCATCTCGGCAACCCGCAGCGCGCCCTTCTGGCTTTCACGCAGTGGCGGACAAGCTGGCTCAGCCGCGAGGGCTGGGCCGCCGTCGGGGCGCTGGCGATGCTTGCGCCGCTCGCGCTTGCCTCGGTCTTCGGCGGCGGGCTGCCTGCCGCCTTCGGGATAACCGGAGCGGCGGTCGCACTTCTGGCGCTGTTCTCGACCGGGATGATCTACGCGCAGCTGCGCACTGTGCCGCGTTGGAACCACTGGACGACGCCGTCGCTCTTTCTGGCCTACGCCCTGACCGGTGGCGCGACCCTTGTCGGGCTTCCGTATCTCGCGGGGCTGCTCTGCCTGATCCTCGCGGTGCTGCAGGTCGTTGCCTGGCGGCTCGGCGACGGGCGGTTCGCGGCCCGGGGCAGCACGCTGGGCACCGCGACGGGCCTCAAGGGCAACCTGCGCTCCTTCGCGCCGCCGCATACGGGCACCAACTACCTCATGCGCGAGATGATCCATGTGGTCGGCCGCAGGCACGCCGCGCGCCTGCGCTGGATCACGATCCTGTTTGCCGCGCTCGTGCCCGGAATGATCGTGATCCTCCTGCCCGACAGGTTCTCCGCGCATCTTCTTGCTTTCGTGCTGCACCTTGTCGGCGCGGCGTCGGGACGCTGGCTTTTCTTCGCCGAGGCGGAGCATGTCGTCGGCCTTTACTACGGCGCCCACGACGGCGCGGGAAATTGACTCGACAATCAATAGAAACCCGGCAGGATGTCGGTTGCGGAGGGCTTTTGGTCGCTTACGCATCGCGGTCATGCAGACGATCTCGTTCATCATCGGGCAAATCGGGGGGGGCGCGGGCATTTGCCCGGCCTTGGGGGAAGGGGGCATTCGGGGATGACGAAGATCTCGAAGGTCGAGAGCTTCAGCACCGAATTCGTCTCGTTCACCCGCGTCACCGCTGAGGATGGTGCCTTCGGCTGGGGTCAGTGTTCTACCTACAACGCCGACATCACCGCCGAGGTCCTGCACCGGCAGGTTGCGCCGCATGTCCTGGGGCAGGAGACGGGCGACATCCTCGCCCTTGTCCACCGCGTCGAGGAGAAGGAACACAAGTTTCCCGGGTCCTATCGTTGCCGGGCCCTTGCCGGCCTCGATACCGCGCTGTGGGACATGGCGGGGCGGCGGGCGGGCAAGCCGGTGGTCGAGCTTCTCGGCGGCGGGGCGGGTGACCTGCGGGCCTATGCCTCGTCGATGAAGCGGGACATCACGCCGAAGGACGAGGCGGCGCGGATGGTGCGCCTGAGGGACGAGAAGGGCTTTGATGCCTTCAAGTGGCGGGTCGGCGCCGAATGCGGACATGACATCGACGAATGGCCGGGGCGGACGGAAGAGGTGATCCCGACCGTCGCGCGGGCGCTCGGGGACGGGGTCCTGAAGCTCGTCGACGGCAATTCGGGGTTTTCGCCCGCAAGGGCGATCGAGGTTGGCCGGATGCTGGAGGCCGAGGGCATCGGCCATTTCGAGGAGCCTTGCCCCTATTGGGAACTGGAGCAGACCCGCGAGGTGACCGAGGCCCTCGCGCTCGACGTCACGGGGGGCGAGCAAGACTGGGACCTGATCGTCTGGCGCCAGATGATCGCGATGCGCGCCGTCGATATCGTTCAGCCGGACGTGATGTACATGGGCGGGATCGCTCGGACGCTGCTTGTGGCCGAGATGGCCGCGAGGGCGGGGTTGCCCTGCACGCCCCACAGTGCCAACCTCTCGCTCGTGACGATCTGCACCATGCATCTTCTGGGCGCGATCCCGAATGCGGGGAAGTACCTCGAGTTCTCGATCGAGGAAGAGGACTATTATCCCTGGCAATATGGGCTCTTCCGCGGGGATCCCTTTGCCGTCGAGGGCGGCCGGGTGCGGATCCCCGACGGCCCCGGCTGGGGGGTGGAGATCAATCCGGATTGGCTGGACCGGGCCCGGTATAAGGTAAGCGAACGAGAAAGGTGAGCGTCGGGCCAATGGCCCGCGCGCGAAAGAACAACCACAACAAGGAGGGAAGAATGACTGATTTCATCACCGGCGGACTGTCCCGCCGCGGACTTCTGAAAGGGGCGACCGCGCTCGGCGCGGCCGGGCTCATCCTTCCGGCGAGCGTCCGGCGCGCCATGGCCGAGCCGAAGAAAGGCGGTATCATCCGCATCGCCTTCGCCAGCGGCAACACCACCGACAGCCTCGACCCGGCGACCTGGGATTCGCAGTTCGTGCAGTGCTTCAACACCGCCCGCAACTGCACCCTGACCGAGATCGCGCCGGACGGCTCGCTTGTCCCCGAGATCGCGGAAAGCTGGGAGGCATCGGCCGATGCCGTAACCTGGACCTTCAAGATCCGCAAGGGCGTAACCTACCATTCCGGCAAGTCGCTGACACCGGATGACGTTGTCGCCTCGATCAACTACCACCGCGGCGAAGAGTCGAAGTCGGCGGCAAAGCCCTATGTCGATCCGATCAGCGACATCAAGGCGGATGGCGACAACGTCGTCGTCACGCTCTCGGGCGGCAACGCCGACTTCCCCTTCATCATGGCGGACTATCACCTCGTGATCCTGCCTTCGGCCGACGGCAAGATCGATCCGATGACGACCGACGGCTGCGGCGGCTATGTGCTCGACAGCTTCGAGCCGGGCGTATCGGTGAAGATGACGCGCAACCCGAACTACTGGAAGACGGACCGCGCCTGGTTCGACGGGGTCGAGATACTGGCCATCGTCGATGCCGCCGCGCGCCAGAACGCGCTGATGACGGGCGAGGTGGATGTGATCGACAGCGTCGATCTGAACACCGTGGCCCTGCTTGGCCGCGCGCCGGGGATCAAGGTGCTGCCGGTTGCGGGCAACCAGCACTACGTTTTCGTCATGGATACCCGGGCCGCGCCCTTCAGCGATGCCAACGTGCGCCAAGCGCTGAAATGGGGCATCGACCGGCAGGAGCTGGTGGACAAGATCCTGCAGGGCTACGGCGAGGTCGGCAACGACCTGCCGATCGGCCGCCAGCAGCCGTTTTACAACACCGAGCTTGAACAGAAGACCTATGACCCGGACAAGGCCAAGTTCTTCCTGAAAGAGGCCGGGATGGACAAGCTGGATGTCCAGCTTTCGGTCGCCGACAGCGCCTTTGCCGGTGCCGTCGACGCGGGCGTCCTTTACGCCGAACGGGCAGCGGCAGCCGGCATCAATATCGAGGTCGTGCGCGAGCCGTCGGATGGTTACTGGGACAACGTCTGGATGAAGAAGCCCTTCTGCGCCTCCTACTGGGGCGGGCGCCCGACGCAGGACCTGATGTTCTCGGTCGCCTACTCAGCCGGCGCGCCCTGGAACGAAAGCTTCTGGGACAACGCGCGGTTCAACGAACTTCTCATCGCCGCCCGTTCGGAACTCGACGAGACCAAGCGCCGCGACATGTACTGGGAGATGCAGTCGATCTGCGCGAACGACAGCGGCACCGTGATCCCGATGTTCGCGAGCTACGTGATGGCGCATTCCGACAAGGTCGGTATCCCCGAGGTGGTGGGCGCCAACCAGGGCATGGACGGCCTGCGCGCGATCGAGCGTTGGTGGTTCGCCTGACAAACCCGGCCCCGGCGGGCGTCGCCGGGGCCTTTGATCCTCGGGGACAAGCGCGCCGCCATGGCCGCGGATACAAGGGGGACCGCAGATGTCGATCATCTGGTCAATGATCTCAAAGCGGCTGGCGCTTGGACTGCTGACGCTTTTTGTGATTTCCATCATCATCTTCGGCGCGACCGAGCTTCTGCCCGGTGATCTCGCCAAGAACATTCTTGGCCAGTCCGCGACTCCCGAGACCGTCGCGGCCTTCCGCAAGGAACTGGGCCTCGATCTGCCCGCGCATACAAGGTACATCAACTGGCTGCTCGGCGCCCTGCACGGGGACTTCGGCACCTCGCTGGCCAACAAGCGCCCCATTGCCGATCTGATCGCGACGCGCCTGTCCAACACGCTCTTTCTCGCCCTCTATGCCGCTGCCATTGCGATCCCTTTGTCGCTGACCCTCGGCATCCTCGCCGCGCTTTACCGCAACTCGATCTTCGACCGGGCGGCGAACGCGATGGCGCTGACCTCGATCTCGTTCCCGGAATTTTTCGTCGCCTATATCCTGATCTTCGTCCTCGCCCAGTCCGGCTGGTTCCCCTCGATGGCGCGAATGGATGCCTCCACGACCTTTACGGAGGCGCTCTACCGCACCTTCCTGCCCGCGCTGACGCTGACGTTGGTCGTCACCGCCCACATGATGCGGATGACCCGCGCGGCGCTCATCAACCTTCTCGCCTCGCCTTACATCGAGATGGCGCGGCTGAAGGGCATGTCGCCCGCCCGCGTGATCCTGAAGCACGCCCTGCCCAATGCGCTCGCGCCGATCATCACGGTCGTGGCCCTGAACCTCGCCTATCTCATCACCGGCGTCGTCGTGGTCGAGGCGGTCTTTGTCTATCCCGGCCTCGGCCAATTGATGGTGGACTCCGTGTCGAAGCGCGATTTCCCGGTGGTGCAGGCCGTCGCGCTGATCTTCGCGGCGGCCTATGTGCTCCTGAACCTCACGGCGGACGTGCTTTCGACCCTGTCGAACCCGCGTCTCATCCATCGCAAGTAAAGGGGCGGCCATGTCTTTCCTCATCGCCCTTTTCTGGATCGCCGTCGCCATCGCCGGGGCGCTGACCGCGGGCTGGCTGTTTCTGAAGATCGCGGCCTCTGTGACGCGTGGCGGCACCGCGCGGGCGCTCCGTTCGGCGCCGGTCACAGCCGGGTTCGGGATGCTGGTGATCCTGCTCTACATCCTCGTAGCACTCCTCGCCCCGGTCATCGCTCCCTATGCCGAGCGCGAGGTCGTCGGGGCGCAGTTCCTGCCGTGGGATTCGACACATCTGCTCGGGACCGACAACCTTGGCCGCGACATGTTCACCCGCCTTGTCTACGGCGCGCGGAACACGGTCGGTATCGCGTTTCTGACGACCGCCTTGGCGTTTTCCATCGGCTCGATCCTCGGGCTTCTGGCGGCGACGGTGGGGGGCTGGATGGATCAGGTGCTGAGCCGGATCGTCGACATTCTCATGGCGATCCCCTCGCTGATCTTCTCGCTGCTGCTCCTCACGATCTTCGGCACCTCGGTCGTGACACTGATCCTTGTGATCGCGACCATCGACTCCACCCGCGTCTTCCGGCTGGCCCGGTCGGTCGCGCTGAATATCGTCGTGATGGATTATATCGAGGCAGCGAAGCTGCGCGGCGAGGGGCTCTGGCGGCTCATCACGCGGGAGATTCTGCCGAACGCGCTCGCGCCTTTGGTGGCGGAATTCGGCCTCAGGTTCTGCTTCGTATTCCTGATGATCTCGGCACTCTCGTTCCTAGGCGTCGGCATCCAGCCGCCAACGGCCGACTGGGGCTCGATGGTCAAGGACAACGCCGCGCTCATCACCTTCGGCGACGTGACGCCGCTCTTGCCGGCCGGGGCGATCGCGCTTCTGACCGTCGCGGTCAACTTCGTGGTGGACTGGATGTTGCACCGCGCCAGCGGATTGAAGGAGTAGGGCCATGGCGGACAAGACGCAAAAGCCGGTCCTTCTGACGATGAAGGACATCCGGATCGAGGGCCGGTCGGACGAGACCTGGTCCGAGATCATCAAGGGCGTGGACCTGACCCTTCACAAGGGCGAGGTGCTGGGCCTGATCGGGGAATCGGGCGCGGGAAAGTCCACGCTCGGTCTTGCCGCGATGGGCTTCACCCGCGACGGATGCCGTATCTCGGGCGGGACCATCGACTTCGACGGGATCGACCTGCGAAGCGCCAGCGAAAGCCAGCGGCGCGGCCTGCGCGGCAAGCGCATCGCCTATGTCGCGCAATCGGCGGCGGCGAGCTTCAACCCCGCACATCGGCTCATCGACCAGTATTCCGAGGCGCCGGTCCAACACGGCGTCATGGGCCGCGCAGAGGCCGAGCGCGATGCGGTAGAGCTCTACCGGCGCATGCAGTTGCCGAACCCCGGCGATATCGGATTCCGCTATCCCCATCAGGTTTCGGGCGGGCAGCTCCAGCGGGCGATGACGGCAATGGCGATGGCCTGTCGCCCCGACCTCATCATCTTCGACGAACCGACGACCGCCCTCGACGTGACGACCCAGATCGAGGTTCTGGCGGCGATCCGCGATATCGTCGCGCAGTTCGACACGGCGGCAATCTACATCACCCACGACCTCGCCGTGGTCGCGCAGATGGCCGACCGGATCAAGGTCCTGCTGCGCGGGGTGGAGGTCGAAGAGGCCGATACCCGCACGATGCTGTCTTCCCCGAAGGAGGATTACACCAAGTCGCTCTGGGCCGTGCGCTCGCTGGCCCGTCCGGCGCAGCCGGCGGTAAGGGACGCCGTGCCGGTCGTATCCGTGCAGGGCGTGACCGCGGGCTATGGCTCCACCGACGTTCTGAAGAATGTCGGCTTCGACATCCACAAGCGGCGCACGGTCGCGGTCGTGGGCGAAAGCGGCTCGGGCAAGTCCACAACGGCGCGCGTCATCACCGGCCTTTTGCCGCCGCGTCAGGGGCGGGTCCTCTTCGACGGCCAGCCGCTGCCCGCCGACTACCGCCAGAGGACGCGCGACCAGCTTCGACAGGCGCAGATGATCTACCAGATGGCCGATACGGCGCTGAACCCGAAGCTGCGCCTGCGGGAACTCATCGGGCGGCCGGCGCAGATGTATCTCGGCCTGCGCGGGAAGGCGCTGGAAACGCGGATCAAGGACCTGTTGACGCTGATCGAGCTGGAACCGGCGAAGTACATCGACCGATTGCCGTCCGAGCTGTCCGGCGGCCAGAAGCAGCGGATCGGCATCGCAAGGGCGCTCGCCGCCGAGCCGAAGTTCATCATCTGCGACGAGGTGACCTCGGCCCTCGACCAGCTCGTGGCCGAGGGCATCCTGAAGCTCCTCGACCGGCTCCAGTCCGAGTTCGACCTCGCCTATATGTTCATCACCCACGACCTTGCGACCGTGAAGGCCATCGCGGACGAAGTGGTGGTGATGCAGAACGGCCGCGTGGTGGAGCAGGGCGAAAAGGACGAGATGTTCCACCCGCCGCACGACCCCTACACCGAGCTTCTGCTGTCTTCCGTCCCCGAAATGGACCCGGACTGGCTGACCCGGCTGCTGGAGGAGCGGGCGGCGAAAAAAGCCTGAGGAAGCCGCTGGCATCCTGCGTGCGTTTGCGGAAGGATGACCCCGAACGCAAATGGGAGGTCAGTCATGGTCAGGGCGCTGGTGGTCGAGAAGGATGCGGAGGGCAAAACCCATGCCGCGGTAGCCGAAGTGTCCGAGGACCAGCTGCCCGACGGCGATGTCACAGTCGCGGTCGAATACTCCACGGTGAATTACAAGGACGGGCTTTGCATCGGGCCGGGCGGAGGCCTCGTGCGGACCTACCCGCATGTTCCGGGGATCGACTTCGCCGGAACGGTCGAAACCTCGTCCGATCCCCGCTACAAGCCGGGTGACAAGGTCGTGCTGACCGGCTGGCGCGTGGGCGAGAACCGTTGGGGCGGCTATGCTGAAAAGGCGCGCGTGCCGGCGGACTACCTCGTGCCCCTGCCGGAGGGTCTCACGACGCGTGCCGCAATGGCGGTGGGCACGGCCGGGCTGACGGCGATGCTGGCGATCATGGCGCTGGAGGATCACGGGCTGAAGCCGGGGCAGGGGCCGGTGCTGGTCACCGGCGCCGCCGGGGGCGTCGGGTCGGTCGCCGTCGCGACGCTCGCGCATCTCGGGCACGAGGTGGCGGCGGTGACCGGGCGCCCCGATCAGGCCGATTACCTGACATCGCTCGGCGCGACCCAGATCGTCGCGCGCGAGGACTTCGCCGAGGTGACGAAGAAGCCGCTCGAATCCGAGCTTTGGTCCGGCTGCGTCGATGCCGTTGCCGGGGTGATGTTGGGCCGGGTGCTGAAGCAGATGAAATACGGCGCCTCGGTAGCGGCGATCGGTCTTGCCGGCGGCGCCGCGATCGAGGGCGCGCTCATCACGCCGTTCATCCTCAGGGGCGTGAATCTTCTCGGCATCGATTCGGTGATGCAGCCTTACGCGAACCGTCTGCGGGCCTGGCAGCGGATCGCGAAGGACTTGCCGATGGACCGCCTTGAGGCGATGATCGAACCCGCCGTCCTGTCCGATCTGCCGCGCCTTGGCGCCGCGATCCTCAAGGGGCAGGTGCGGGGCCGGGTGGTCGTGGATGTGCGGGGATAGAGCGATGATCGAGGGTGCATGCCACTGCGGCGCGGTCTCCTGGGTCTATCGCGGCGACCCCGAAGGTGCGACGGCCTGCAACTGCACGATCTGCCGTCGCTACGGGGTGCTCTGGATCTACGACTACGACGGCGAGGGGATCACGGTCAGCGGCCCGACGACGGAATATGTCCGGGGCAGCCGCTCCATCGGCTTTCACTTCTGCCCGACCTGCGGCTGCGTCGCCGCCTGGCGGGCGCGGGGGGCGGGGCCGGACGGGCGCGTGCGCAGTGCCGTCAACGTGCGCCTTGCGGCGCCGGAGGCGGTCGCCCATCTGCCAATCGACCATTTTGACGGCCTCACCAGTTTCGACGACCTGCCGCGCGATGGGAAATGTGTCGCCGATCTCTGGGCCTAAGCCCCGCCGTCATGGCCGCAACGCAAAAGCAATGCTAGACTTGGCCCGCGTTAGTCGCTAAATCGGCGTTCGTTAGCGCTAACATGAGGCATAAGGACCCATGGTCTCTCGCGTTATTCCCGTCGATCCCTTCGACCTCGTCATCTTCGGTGCGACAGGCGATCTTGCCCGGCGCAAGATTCTGCCGGGGCTTTACCGGCGCTACCTCGCCGGGCAGGTGCCAGAAACCTCGCGCATCATCGGCTCGGCCCGAAGCGAGATGGATCACGCCGGCTTTCGCGACTTCGTGGCCGAGGCCATCGCCGAATTCCTGCCGAAGGCCCGGCAGGACGGCCAGACTCTGCAACGCTTCCTTGAACACCTGCATTACATCCCGGTGGACGCACGCGGCGACGGCGGTTGGGCTGAGCTTGCCGGGTTCGTCCGGCGAGATGTGGTGCAGGCCTTCTACTTCTCGGTCGCGCCCTCGCTCTTCGGGGATATTGCGGAACGGCTGCACGGCTACGGTGTCGCCAACGCCGAGGCGCGGATCGTCGTCGAAAAGCCCTTCGGCCGCGACCTCGACAGCGCGAAGGCGCTGAACGCGACGCTCGCGCTCCACTTCGCGGAAAGCCAGATTTACCGGATCGACCACTACCTCGGCAAGGAAACTGTCCAGAACCTGATGGCGGTGCGCTTCGCCAATATCCTGTTCGAGCCCCTCTGGAACGCCCGCCACGTCGATCACGTCCAGATCACCGTGGCCGAAACCGTCGGCGTCGGCGGGCGCGGCGCCTATTACGACAAGTCGGGCGCGATGCGGGACATGGTGCAGAACCACATGATGCAGCTTCTTTGCCTCATCGCGATGGAAGCGCCGTACAGGTTCGACCCCGACGCGGTGCGGGACGAGAAGCTGAAGGTCATCCATGCCCTGCAGCCGGTCCGACCAGAGGACATCGTGCGTGGCCAGTACCGGGCGCGGACTGGTGTGACGCCGGAGCCGTCCTACGCGGAAGATGCCGAGAACCCGGCCTCGACCACCGAAAGCTTCATCGCGATGAAGGTTGCGATCGCCAACTGGCGCTGGAAGGGGACGCCCTTCTATCTGCGCACCGGCAAGAAGCTGCGTGCCCGCGCCTCGGAAATCGCCATTGTCTTCAAGGAAGTGCCGCATTCGATCTTCGAGGACGAGGAGGGCTGGCGCGAGAACGTGCTGTCGATCCGGCTCCAGCCGAACGAGGGGATGACGCTTTCGGTCATGATCAAGGAACCTGGGCCGGGCGGGATGCGCCTTACCGAGGTGCCGCTCGACATGTCCTTTGCCGAGGCCCTGGGCGAGGATGGGACGGATATTCCGGACGCCTACGAACGCCTCATCATGGATGTGATCCGCGGCAACCAGACGCTCTTCATGCGGGGTGACGAGGTCGAGGCAGCCTGGGCCTGGACCGATCCGATCATCGCCGGCTGGGAGGCGCGGGGCGAGAAGCCCAAGCCCTACGATCCCGGCTCGTCCGGGCCCGAGGACGCGCTGATGCTTCTGCACCGCGACGGGCGGCGATGGCGCGAGATCCGGGAATGACATTTGTCGAGTACCCCGACCGCGAGCTGATGATGTTCAGCCTCGCCGACACGCTGGCGAGCGAGCTTGCGGCGGCCCTGCGGCGGAATGAAATGGTGAGTTTCTGCGTGCCCGGCGGCACGACGCCGGGACCGGTCTTTGACGTGCTGTCGGGGGTCAGCCTCGACTGGGACCGCGTCACCGTTTTTCTCAATGACGAACGCTGGGTGCCCGAGACGAGCGAACGCTCGAACGGGCGCCTGTTGCGCCAGCGTCTGCTGACCGGCAAGGCCGCCGCCGCGCGGTTCGTGCCGCTTTACGCGGGCACGCCCGACCCCGAGGCGTCGCTGGACGACCTTTGCGAGGCGATCCGGCCGCATCTGCCGATCTCGGTCCTTCTCCTCGGCATGGGCGCCGACATGCACACCGCCTCGCTCTTTCCAGGAGCCGACCGGCTGGACGAGGCGCTCTCTGCCGATGCCCCGATCCTGCTGCCGATGCGCGCGCCCGGTGCGGGCGAGCCAAGGGTGACGCTGACCGCGCCGGTTCTGGCCGGCGCAATGTCTTGCCATATCCTCATAACCGGGCAAGAAAAGCGCGATGCGGTCGAGCGTGCGGAAGGCCTGTCGGCCGAAGAGGCCCCGGTCAGCGCGGTGCTTTCCAATGCCACCGTCCACTGGGCCGCGTGAGCGGTTTCTTATTGCACGGAGTGATTGAAGATGAGCCTTTGGGATGACCTGCGCTTTCACCGCGCCGATACCGCCGGCCGCCCGATCCTGGATCTCTTCCGCTCGGGGGAGCGTGCCCGCGATTTCTCGATCCGCGCGGACGGGATGCTCTTCGACTATTCCAAGACCGCCATCGACGCCCATGCCCGGGACCTGCTGATCCGGCTCGCCGAAGCCACCGGCGTCGCGGCCCGGCGCGAGGCTATGTTCACGGGCGAGAAGATTAACGAAACCGAGGGGCGCGCGGTCCTGCACACGGCGCTGCGCAACCTCGAAGGCTCGGTCAAGGTCGACGGACGCGATGTGATGCCCGAGGTGCGCGCGATCCATGCGCGCTGCGAGGCCTTTGCACGTGAGGTCCGCGAGGGGCGGTTCACGGGGCAGGGCGGGAAGATCACCGATGTCGTCAATATCGGCATCGGCGG
The DNA here is from genome assembly GCA_020446905.1 of Paracoccaceae bacterium. Taxonomy (GTDB): domain Bacteria; phylum Pseudomonadota; class Alphaproteobacteria; order Rhodobacterales; family Rhodobacteraceae; genus Albidovulum. The sequence goes on from JAGRDU010000137.1 coordinate 14,965, forward strand.
CTCCGATCTCGGCCCCGCGATGGCGGCGATTGCACTCTCGCCCTTTGCCGATGGCCCCCGCGCGCATTTCGTCTCGAACGTCGACGGCGCGCATGTGCACGACGTGCTGGCGGGCCTGGATCCGGAAACGACGCTGGTGATCGTCGCCTCCAAGACCTTCACGACGATCGAGACCATGACGAATGCCGAAACGGCGCGGAAATGGATGGCGGCGAAGGTCGCGAATCCGGCCGCCCAGTTCGCCGCCGTCTCGACGGCGATGGACAAGACTGCCGCCTTCGGCATCGACCCGGGGCGCGTCTTCGGCTTCGAGGACTGGGTCGGCGGGCGCTATTCGATGTGGGGGCCAATCGGTCTTGCCCTCATGATCGCCATCGGCCCCGAGGATTTCCGCGCCTTCCTTGACGGCGGCGCGGCGATGGACACGCATTTCCGTACGGCGTCCTTCGCCGAGAACCTGCCGGTGATGCTGGCCCTCGTTGGCATCTGGCACAACCAGATCTGCGGCCATGCCACCCGCGCGGTGCTGCCCTATGACCAGCGCCTCTCCCGGCTGCCGGCCTACCTTCAGCAGCTGGAAATGGAATCGAACGGCAAGCGCGTCGCGATGGATGGCACCGACCTGACCGAGGCTTCGGGACCGGTCGTCTGGGGCGAGCCGGGGACCAATGGCCAGCACGCTTTCTACCAGCTCATCCATCAGGGCACCCGTATCGTGCCTTGCGAATTCCTCGTCGCGCGCGAGGGGCACGAACCCGACCTCGCCCATCAGCACCGCCTGCTGGTCGCCAACTGCCTCGCGCAATCCGAGGCGCTGCTGCGCGGCCGCTCGCTGGACGAGGCGCGCGCGATCATGGCGAAGAAGGGCCTGACCGGGCCGGAGCTGGAGCGTCAGGCGCGCCACCGGGTCTTCCCCGGCAACCGTCCCTCGACGACGCTGGCCTATGACCAGCTGACACCGTTCACCCTCGGCCAAATCGTCGCGCTATACGAGCACCGGGTCTTCGTCGAGGGCGTGATCCTCGGAATCAATTCCTTCGACCAGTGGGGCGTCGAACTTGGCAAGGAACTTGCCCTCGCACTCGAACCGATCCTCGCCGGCCGCGAAAGCGCCGAGGCCAAGGACGGCTCGACCCGCCAACTGATCGCATTCCTCGGCTGACCTAGCCGGCGGCGAGCCGCCGCGCGCAGCCGGTCAGGGCCGCATAGTCGTCCTCGATGATCGAGACGGGGATTTCTCCGACGAGAGCGGAAAAGCGCCCCTTGTCGTGGAACGCCGCGGCGAAGCCGAACCGCTCGAAATGGGGTGTGAAAGCGCGGGCGACGCCGCCGATCAGGTAGATGCCGCCGAAGGGCAGGTGGATCAGCGCGAGATCGCCCGCCACCGTCCCGAGAAGCCGAACGAAAGTCGCGCCGGTCGCCTCGGCGACGGGATCCTCTGCCGCGCCGATCGCCGCCACGATGTCAGAGGCCTTGAGCCGGGTATCCCGCCCCGCCTCGCGCGCCGCCCAGGCGTGAAGCCGTTCGAGCCCGCGACCGGAGAGGACGTCCTCGACCCCGGCGAACCCGTGGGCGGTCTCGACATGCCGCATGAGGCTGAGATCCGCCTCGGAGCGGACGGGCAGCGTGACATGCCCGCATTCCGAGGCGGTGACGACCGGACCGGATGGCGTGTCGTGCACCACCGCCGCGTTGAAGCCGGTCCCGACGCCGATCACGAGCTGCGGATGGGCCGCCCGCAAGGGACCCGAGGCCGGCACAAGCGGGCGCAGATGCGTGGGAGCGATGTGGCCCAGCGCATAGCCCTGCGCCTGAAGGTCGTTGATGATCGCGATACGGCGCGCGCCGGTGGCTGCGGCCACAGACGCAGGGTCGATGGTCCAGTCGAGATTGGTCAGCCGCGCAACGCCGCCATCGACGGGACCGGCTACTGCGACGCAGGCCCCCTCGACCGGGCCGGTCGCGGCGGCGCCAAGGTAGGCGGTCAGCACCGACGCAAGTCCGGCGTGTTCGGCATTCGGGAAGCGCCGGATCGAGCCTGCGTCGACCGCGCCGCCCCGCGCCAGTGCGACACGCGTGTTTGTGCCGCCGACATCGGCCACGAGAGAGAGGGACGGAGCCGTCATGGGCAAGCCTTTCACGCTTTGGCGAGTGCGGCGGTCAAGGCGTGATAGGACGCTTTCGGCACGCGGTTCAAGGTCCGTCGATCGACATGGACGAGGCCGAAGCGCCTGGCATAGCCGAACGCCCATTCGTAGTTGTCGAGGAGCGACCAGTAGAAGAAGCCGCGCAGGTTCACCCCCGCCGCGACGGCGTCTCGCGTCGCGGCGAGATGCGCGGCCAGAAAGGCGATGCGGCCGGGGTCGTCGACCGCCCCACCCTCCAGACGGTCGTCGAAACTCGCGCCATTCTCGGTGACGTAGATCGGCAGCGACCCGACATGATCGCGCGCGAGACGCGTCAGAAAGCCGGTGAGCCCCTCGGGATAGATCTCCCAGCCCATCGAGGTCTTCGGCAACGGGCCCTCCACATCGGCCAGTCCGGGCCAGGGTGCGCCCGGGTCGTCGCGATAGATGTGGCGCGTGTAGTAGTTCACCCCGAGCCAGTCGAGCGGGGCCCGGATCCGGTCCATGTCCGCCTCCCAGCCCTGTGGCATGTGCGGCAGAAGGCCCGACAGCGCCTCCTCGGGATAAGTCCCGCGCGTCAGTGCCTCGATGAACCAGCGGTTATATATGGCGTCCGCGCGCGCGGCGGCGGCGTTGTCGGCGGGCGTGTCGCTGGCAGGCGCGGCGTGCTCGAAATTGAGGACGATACCGAGGGTGGCGTCCCCTTCGGCCCGAAGGGCTTCAATGCCGGCGGCATGGGCGAGAAGCACATGGTGCATCGCATGGGCGGCGGCGCGGATGTCTCTGAGGCCCGGCGCGTGGGCCCCGAGGAAATGCGACAGCCAGGCGACGCACCACGGCTCGTTGATCGTCGCGGTCGTCTCGACCCGGTCGCCAAGCCGGGCGTGGACAAGGCGAGCATAGTCCGCGAACCACCCCGCGACATCCCGGTTGGTCCAGCCGCCCCGCATCGCCAGGGCCGAGGGCATGTCCCAGTGATAGAGGGTGAGGAAGGGCCTCAGCCCGCGTGCCAGCATCCCGTCCACGAGCCGGTCGTAGAAATCCAGCCCCTCGGGATTGGCGGGTCCGGTGCCCTCGGGCAGCACCCGCGCCCAGTTCACTGAAAACCGGTAGGCGTCCAGCCACGCTCCCGCGACAAGGTCGAGGTCCTCTTCCCAGCGGTGAAAATGGTCGCAGGCGCGTCCGCCGTCCTCGGCGCCGAGCACATTGCCCGGGGTCGCCGCGAAGCTGTCCCAGTGGCAGGGACCGGCACCGCCGAAAGACGACCCCTCGATCTGATAGGCCGAGGTGGCGGCCCCGAAGAGGAAGCCATCCGGAAAGTCCTGCCGGCCGATGCCAAGGGTCATGCGCGCCTCCCGTCTCAGACGCCGGCAAGCGGCCCTGTCGAGCCGCCGAGCACCAGTGCAGCCTCGAGCAGCCGCTCCTGCGGCGGCCCGCCCGGATCGGCGATCTGATCCAGCAGCATCCGTGCTGCGATCCGCCCCGCCTCGCGCACGGAAGACCGGGTGGCCGAGAAAATCGGCACCTCGTCGCCGTTCGGCAAATAGCTCAGCTCGTCGTCATAGGTCACGATCGAAACGTCGCGTCCCATCTTCAGGCCGAGATCCTCAAGCGCGCGCCGCACCCCGATCGCGGTCAGCAGCGACGAGGTCAGGAAAGCCGTCGGCGCCTCCGGTCCTTCGAGCATTTCGCGGGCGGCGCGATAGCCGTAGATCTCGGTCATTTCTTCTGACCGCATGAGGGCGGGGGCCGGGGAAACGCCGCGCGCGTCGAGCGCGGCAACGAAACCGGCGCGCCGGCGGATCGCGAAATCCATCGCCTCAAGCCCGTTCAGAAGCGCGATGCGCCTGTGACCGAGGTCGAGAAGAAGGTTCGTCGCCCGTTCGAAAGCATGGCGGTTGTTCACGTCGAGCCAGGCATAGGGCAGGGCGACTGCGCTCGATCGGCCGTGCACCACGAACGGCAGGCCGATCTCGTGAAGGAGCGGTATGCGCCGGTCGTCGAATTGCGGACCGTGCACGATGACCCCATCCACATTCGCCTTCGACTTCAGCTCGCGGTAGGTGCGCACTTCGTCGGCGTCCGAGACGACCGACAGAACCATGTCATAGCCGGCGAGCGAATAGGTCTCTCCCGCGCCGGCGATGAAATCGGCGAAGATCGGGTTCACGATCTCATGCTTGGTCGAGATCGGGATGACATGGCCGACCGCCATCGCGCGTCCGGTCGCCAGTGACTTGGCGCGGATATTCGGCCGGTAGTTGTGGCGTCGCGCGGCCTCGTTCACCCTTTGTCGCGTCTTCTCGCTGACTTCGGGATAGCCGTTCAGCGCCCGGCTGACGGTCGTCGGCGACAGGCCCAGCTTCTCCGACAGTTGCTTGAGATTCATGCGCGATGCATTCAAAGCGGTTTCAATTCATCGTGACGATAGTCACGGTGGGCTGCGCCGTCAACGGAGATGGTATCGCCAAAATTCTCTGCATTGCAGCAATATTTAAGGTCGTGACAAGGTTCAAAACGCTTTGGATTGACAGCGCTAACAGCCGAAGGCATGGTGGCGTGCATCAAAGCGCTTTGGAATCGCTTGGCGCCAGGAAGACCTGCGGGAGGGAGCCCGCATCACCGGGAGGATTGAATGAAAAGCACGCTTCTAGCGACGGTCTGCGCGTCGGCACTCGTCTCTGGTGCTGTTTGTGCGCAGGATCTGAAGTTCGCGCCGGGCGAGGACGCCCGTTTCAACTGGGCGAGCTACGAGGACTACGCAGCGAAATACAACCTTGACGGACAGACCCTGACGGTCTTCGGGCCCTGGCGCGGCGAGGATCAGGCGCTGGTCGAGAGCATGCTTGCCTATTTCACGGCCGCCTCGGGTGTGACGGTGAAATACTCCTCGTCCGAGAACTACGAGCAGCAGATCGTCATCGACACGCAGGCCGGATCGCCCCCCGACATCGCAGTGCTGCCGCAGCCGGGCCTGATCGCGGACCTCGCCTCCAAGGGGCTTCTCACGCCGCTTGGCGATGAGACGCAGGGCTGGCTGAAGGACAACTATGCCGCCGGCGACAGCTGGGTCTCGCTCGGAACCTACAAGGGCAAGGACGGCGCGCCGGCGCTCTACGCCTTCCCGTACAAGATCGATGTGAAATCGCTCGTCTGGTATGTCCCCGAGAACTTCGAGGATGCGGGCTACGAGGTGCCGCAGACGATGGAAGAGCTGAAGGCACTGACGGAGCAGATCGTCGCCGATGGCGGCACGCCCTGGTGCATTGGTCTTGGGTCTGGCGGTGCGACCGGCTGGCCGGCGACCGACTGGGTCGAGGACATGATGCTGCGCACGGCGAGCCCCGAGACCTATGACAAATGGGTCAGCAACGAGATTCCCTTCACCGATCCGGCCGTCGTCGGTGCGATCGACGAATTCGGTTGGTTCGCGCGGAACGACAAGTTCGTCGACGGCGGGGCCGCCGCGGTGGCGACGACCGACTTCCGCGATAGCCCCAAGGGCCTCTTCGCCTCGCCGCCGAAGTGCTACATGCACCATCAGGCCTCGTTCATCCCTTCGTTCTTCCCGGAAGGCACGAAGCTGGGGGTGGACGCCGACTTCTTCTACATGCCGGCCTATGCGGGCAAGGATCTTGGCAAGCCGGTGCTCGGCGCCGGGACGCTTGCCATGATCACCAAGGACGGCGAGGCGTCGCGCGCCTTCATCGAATGGCTGAAGACCCCGATCGCGCATGAGGTCTGGATGGCGCAGTCGGGCTTCCTGACGCCCTTCAAGGCGGCGAACCCCGAGGCCTACGGCAACGGGGCGCTGAAAAAGCAGGGCGAGATCCTTCTGAACTCCACCACCTTCCGGTTCGACGGGTCGGACCTCATGCCCGGCAAGATCGGTGCGGGGGCGTTCTGGACCGGGATGGTCGACTATGCCGGCGGCAAGTCCGCCGCCGATGTCGCCGCCGCCGTGCAGGCGGAATGGGACGCGATCAAGTGAACTGATCGACAGGCCGGGGGCCTCGGCGCCCCCGGAGACGTCATCGAGAGGAGGGGCAGATGTCACAGCTTTGGGCTGCACTGGCGACCATCGTCATCGGAATATCGGGGGCCGCTCTCTACTTCTGGGGCTCGAACCTGCTCCTGGACCGGATCTACCCGGCGCGCGCCGCCGACACCGCCACCGCCTCGCGCAACATCGCCCGCGCGGCACTGATCCGGCCCTGGCTCTTCCTCGGCCCGGCGATCCTCGCGCTGACGCTTTACCTCGTCTATCCCGTGATCGCCTCGCTCTGGCTCAGCCTCCATGACCGGTCGGGTGAGAATTTCGTGGGTCTTGCCAACTACAGGTGGCTCTTCGGCGATGCGGGCTTCCGCGAGTCGATGTTCAACAACTTCCTTTGGCTCCTCGTCGTGCCCGCCGCCTCGACCTTCCTCGGCCTCATCGCGGCGGCGCTGACCGACAAGATCGCCTGGGGCAACCTCGCCAAATCACTGATCTTCATGCCGATGGCGATCTCCTTCGTCGGGGCGGCGGTGATCTGGAAGTTCGTCTACGACTACCGGGCCGAAGGGTCCGAGCAGATCGGCCTTCTGAACGCCATCGTGGTCGCCCTTGGCGGCACGCCCGAGGCCTGGATCGCGACGCCGTTCTGGAACAACTTCTTCCTCATGGCGATCCTCGTCTGGATTCAGACCGGCTTTGCCATGGTGATCCTTTCGGCCGCCCTGCGCGGCATCCCCGAGGAGACGATCGAGGCGGCGGTTCTGGACGGCGCCTCGGGCCTGCAGATCTTCTTCAAGATCATGGTGCCGCAGATCTGGGGCACGATCGCGGTGGTCTGGACGACCATCACGATCACCGTTCTGAAGGTCTTCGACATCGTCCTCGCCATGACCAACGGCCAGTGGAACAGCCAGGTGCTGGCGAACTTGATGTTCGACTGGATGTTCCGGGGCGGCGGCGATTTCGGGCGGGGCGCCACCATCGCCATCGTCATCATGCTGCTGGTCGTGCCGATCATGGTCTGGAACATCCGCAACGCGCGCAAGGAAATGGAGGGTCGCTGAGATGGTAACGGGTCCCAAATCCTCGTTCGGCTGGGTGGTCCACCTGTCGGTCGTGGTCTTCGTCGCTCTCTGGATGCTGCCGACGGTCGGCCTTCTGGTGTCGTCCTTCCGCGACAAGGACCAGATCTCGGTCTCGGGCTGGTGGACGGCACTTTCGACCTCATCGCAGAACCTCGTCTTCCGCGCCCCGGCTGGCGACGGCGAAGAGGTGGTGAACGGGCGCTACGTCCTGAAGGGAAGCGTGCTGGACGGCGCGTCGGGTCAGGTCTCGGCCTTCGGTTTCTCCTCGCGCGAGCCGGCAGCGTTCGCACCCGGCACGGTCGCCGATCTCAAGGACGGGGTGACGCTGACGGTCGCCGGGGACGGCGCGTTCGAACTGTCCGGCCCGGCGAGTTTTGCCGAGGGGCGCGGACAGCGCATCTTCTACACGGCCGAGGTGCCGCCGCGCTTCACGCTTGAGAATTACCGCAACGTGCTGACGGCCTCGGGGCTGGGCCGGTCGTTCCTCAACTCGATGACGGTCGCGATCCCCTCGACGGTGATCCCGATCCTAATCGCGGCCTTCGCAGCCTATGCGCTCGCCTGGATGCCGTTTCCGGGGCGGTCTCTGATGATCGCGGCGGTCGTGGGCCTTCTGGTCGTGCCCTTGCAGATGTCGCTGATCCCGCTCCTGAAGATCTATAACTCGGTCGGGCAGGCGCTCGGCTTCGATCCCAAGAGCTATATCGGCATCTGGCTTGCCCATACCGGGTTCGGCCTGCCGCTCGCGATCTATCTCCTGCGCAACTATATGGCTGGACTGCCGCGCGAGGTGATGGAATCCGCCCGCCTCGATGGCGCGACCGATTTCCAGATCTTCACCCGCATCGTGCTGCCCCTGTCGTTCCCGGCACTGGCGAGTTTCGCGATCTTCCAGTTCCTCTGGACCTGGAACGACCTTCTCGTGGCACTCGTCTTCCTCGGGCCGCAGGACGACAAGCTGGTGCTGACCGGTCGCCTCGTGAACCTTCTGGGCTCGCGCGGCGGCGACTGGGACATTCTTGCCGCCTCGGCCTTCGTCTCGATCGCGGTGCCGGTGCTGGTGTTCTTCGCGATGCAGAAATTCCTCGTGCGGGGCCTCCTCGCCGGGTCGGTGAAAGGCGGCTGAGATGACGGAGATGACGATGCCGAAGGCGGGGCAACTGGCCGGAGACAAGGACTGGTGGCGCGGCGCGGTGATTTACCAGATCTATCCGCGCAGCTTTCAGGACAGCGATGGCGACGGCATAGGTGACCTGAAGGGGATCACGCAGAGGCTTGATCACGTTGCGGAACTTGGCGCAGACGCGATCTGGATCTCGCCCTTCTTCACCTCGCCGATGAAGGACTTCGGTTATGACGTCTCGGACTACCGCGACGTCGACGGGATGTTCGGCACGCTTGCCGATTTCGACGCGCTGGTGGCACGGGCGCACGCGCTTGGGCTGAGGGTGATGATCGACCTCGTGCTCAGCCACTCTTCGGACCAGCACCCCTGGTTCGCAGAAAGCCGCAGCGACAGGACCAACGCGAAGGCCGTCTGGTACGTCTGGGCGGATGCCAAGCCCGACGGAACGCCGCCGAACAACTGGCTGTCGATCTTCGGTGGCTCCGCCTGGACCTGGGATGGGCGGAGGATGCAGTATTACCTGCACAATTTCCTCGCTTCGCAGCCCGATCTGAACTTCCACGAACCGGCGGTGCAGGACGCGCTTCTGGATGTTGCCCGGTTCTGGCTGCATCGTGGGGTCGACGGATTCCGTCTTGATACGATCAATTTCTACTTCGCGGACAAGAGGTTGCGTGACAATCCTCCGCTCCCGGAAGCCGAGCGCAACGACACCATCGCGCCGCGCGTCAATCCCTACAACTGGCAGAACCACATCCACTCGAAGAACCAGCCGGAAAACCTTGAGTTTCTGCGGAAATTGCGCGCAGTCATGGAGCCCTACGGGGCTGCGGCGGTGGGCGAGGTCGGTGATGCGCAGCGCGGTTTGCAGATCATGGGTGAATACACCTCGGGCGATGATCTGATGCAGATGTGTTATGCCTTCGAGTTTCTCGCCAAGGACCGGCTGACCGCCGCGAAGGTCGTCGAGACATTTCGGGCACTGGAGACGGCAGCGCCAGACGGATGGGCCTGCTGGGCCTTCTCGAACCACGATGTCGTGCGCCATGCGTCCAGATGGTCGCTTTCTGATGACGCGATAAAGGCTTACGTGACGCTCCTCGTGTGCCTTCGGGGATCGGTCTGCCTCTATCAGGGCGAGGAACTTGGCCTCACCGAGGTGGAGATCGCCTATGAGGACTTGCAGGACCCCTACGGGATCGAGTTCTGGCCCGAATTCAAGGGGCGCGACGGGTGCCGTACACCGATGGTCTGGCAGATGGACAATGCGACCGGCGGCTTCACGACCGGCAAGCCATGGCTGCCCGTCTCGGCAGAACATGTTGCCCGCCTCGGCGATGCCGGGCAGGCGCTGGCCGGATACTACCGCCGCGCCATCGCATTGCGCCACCGCCACCCTGCGCTTTCGCAAGGAACCCAGGCGGCGATGGAGGCCGAGGGAGAGGTGATCCGTTTCCGTCGCAAGGCGGGCGACGACGAGATCTTCGTCGCGATCAATCTCGGCGCGCGGTCGGCCGAAACCGCTGCGCCCGAAGGGGCGTGGTCTTCGGCCGCCGACGATCTCGGAGCGGCCTTGCCGGACGCCGGGGGACGCATCGCGCTCGGGCCATGGCAGGTGTGTGTTTTGAAGCGGAAAATGTAAGGAGGGGGCAATGTCGGATCTGAAACTGTCGAATGTCGGCAAGGCCTATGGCGAGGTGCACATCCTCAAGGACGTGAACCTCGACATCCGGAAGGGTGAGCTGATCGTCTTCGTCGGCCCCTNNCCCTCGGGCTGCGGCAAGTCGACACTGCTGCGGATGATTGCCGGGCTTGAAAGCATCACTTCGGGCACGCTCGAGATCGACGGCGACGTCATGAACCACGTTCCCGCCTCGCAGCGCGGCATCGCGATGGTGTTCCAGAGCTACGCGCTCTACCCGCATATGACCGTCCGCGACAACATGGCCTTCGCGCTGAAGATCGCCAAGAAGTCCGGGGCCGAGATTGACGCGGCCGTGGAAAAGGCGGCGAAGGTGCTGCAGCTGACGCCCTATCTCGACCGGTTGCCCAAGGCGCTCTCGGGCGGGCAGCGGCAGCGGGTCGCCATCGGCCGGGCCATCGTGCGCGACCCCAAGGTCTATCTCTTCGACGAGCCGCTCTCGAATCTCGACGCCGCGCTCAGGGTGGCGACACGGATCGAAATCGCGCAGCTGAAGGAGAAGATGCCCGATTCCACGATGATCTACGTCACCCATGACCAGGTCGAGGCGATGACGCTCGCCAGCCGCATCGTGGTGCTGGCGGGCGGCGGGATCAGCCAGGTCGGCACGCCGCTGGAGCTTTACGAGCGGCCCGAGAACGAGTTCGTGGCGCAGTTCATCGGCAGCCCGTCGATGAACCTTCTTGATGGCGAGGTGACCGAGACTGGCGACGTGACCACGGTGCGCCTCGCCTCGGGCGGGACCCTGCGGGCGGCAATCCCGACGGCGGCGGCGGACAAGGGTATGAAAGTGCGCGCCGGCATCCGGCCCGAGGACTTCATGCCGACAGAGGACACTCCGGTCTGGTCCGGCACGGTGGAGTTCACCGAGGCGCTTGGAGAGGTGACATTGCTCTACTTCGCGCGCGAGGGCGAGGCGCCTGCGGTGATCGCCAAGCTGCCGGGGATCCGGGCGGGGCTGAGACACCAGAGAGTCGGGCTGACCGTCGATCCGGCGAAGGTCCACCTCTTCCACGACGGTCGTTCCCTGCACTACCGCTAGGGCGAGATCAGAAGGCCCGCGAGGGTGAGGAGCGCCAGCGCGGCAAGGAAAGCCGCCGAGAGCAGCAGCGAAAGCAGAAGCGCGGCCTGCCATGTCGGTCGCGGTGGCGGCGCGGACACGCCGGAGACGGGGACAGGGCGGGGCGTGGATCGGGCGAAGCTCATGCCCGCCATTAGCCATGGGTTAGGTTTCTGCGGGCTTAATGCGCCCATGGAGATTGTCTGGAACAGCCTTCGGGATCAGGACTGGCGGCCGGCGGCGCTTCCGCTGCAGCAATCCCGCGCCTATGGCCTCGCGCTGGCGATGACGGGCGCGGAGGTGTGCCAGGTCGCGATTCGGGACGCGGGCGGCGCGGCAGGCCACGCGCAGGTCGTCCGGCGCCGGCTGGGGCCGCTGCGCCTGTCGCTCCTCTCGCGTGGTCCCCTGTGGCGCGAGATTCCCGCCGCCGGGATCGAGGCCCGGGCGCTCCGCTGCCTCGGGCGCGCCTTCCCGCTGGTTGCGACGCCCGAACGGCCAGGTCTGCGCGCCGGCCTGCCGCTCGTCACGCCGCGCAGCCATGCTCTATGGCAGATCACGGCGGCGCCGGGGGCGCTGCGGGCCGGACTGGACGGCAAGTGGCGCAATCGCCTTGTCCGCGCCGAGGCAACGCGGCTCGATCTGCGCCTGACGCGGCCCTTGCCCGGGGCCATCGCCTGGCTTCTGACCGCCGATGCGGCGCGGCAGCGCGAGCGCGGATACCGCGCGCTGCCCGCACGATTCACCCATGCCTGGCTCGCGGCCGCGCCCGAGGACGCGCTCTACACCGAAGCCTGGGCCGGGGGGGAGCGGGTCGCGGCGATGCTGTTTCTCCTTCATGCGCCCTGGGCGAGCTACCATATCGGCTGGACCGGCGAGGCCGGGCGGCGGCTGGAGGCGCATCGCCTCCTTCTGTGGCGCGCCGCGCTGCATCTGCGTGAACGCGGTATCGACACGCTCGACCTTGGCGATGTGAATACCGACGGCGCGCCCGGCCTCGCGCGATTCAAGATCGGCACCGGGGCGCGGATCGCATCGCTCGGGCCGACGATACTTATTGGCCCCGGGGGAAGGTAACGTCAGCGGCCGCGCGCGTCGAAGATGAAGCCGAGGAAATTCAGCAGGACCTGCGCGGCAAGGATCGCGGTCGATCCGGTGGGATCGTAGTCCGGCGCCACCTCGACAAGGTCGATGCCGACGATGTCATGCACCCGTGCCGCGCCTTGCAGGATCTCCAGCACCTCGTAATAGAGGAACCCGCCATGCGACGGCGTGCCGGTGCCGGGCGCGATCGAGGGGCAGAAGCCGTCGATGTCGATGGTGACATAAAGGCGGGCGCCCGTCGGGATGCGGGCCAGCACACCCGCGGGCCCGAGCTTGCGCACCTGCCGCACCGAAAGGATATCGGCGCCCATCGCGCGGGCGGCCTCATAGCCTTCCTTCGCGGTCGAGGAGACGTTGCGGATGCCAAGCTGCGTCAGACCGGTGACATAGCCCTTTTCGGCAGCCCGTCGCATCGGATTTCCGTGGCCGTGCCGCACGCCGTGCCGCTCGTCCACGAAATCGAGATGAGCGTCGATTTGCAGGATATGGATCGGCCCCTGATCGTCGAAGGCACGGATGCAGGGAATGTTGATCGAATGATCGCCACCGATGACGACGGGCAGCGCGCCCGCCTTCAGGATCGCGCGCACCCCGGTCTCGATATTCGCGTGGCTCGTCTCGGTGTCGGTGTGGACGATGTCGGCATCGCCGATGTCGACAATCCGCACGTCCGGGCCGAGATAGGTGCGGTCGTCCTCGTGGTCATAGGCGCCTGCATGACCGAAACTGAAGAGGGTCGAGGCCTCGCGAACCGCGCGGGGGCCGAAGCGGGCGCCGGGACGGAACTGGGTGCCGAAGTCGAAGGGCGCGCCAAGGATCGCGGCATCGGCCTCGATCCGGCTCCAGTCCTCGACGTAAGGACGCTTGCCGAAGGTCGCGATGCCGACGAAGGGCAGGTTGAGCCGCCCGCTTTCATAGCCGTGTCCCGCCATGTCTGCCCCCGAGTTGTTCGCGGGCAGAGTTGCGCGGCGGCGGCGCCGGGGCAAGGACCTATTCGGCGGCGATCTTGATGACCGGCTCCATCGAGGCGAATTCGGCGTCCGAGAGGTGGCATTTGATCTGGTGTCCCGCCGCCAGCATCCGCACCGGCGGCACCTCGGTCTCGCACAGATTGCCGGGCACCTTCGACTTCCAGCGGCAACGAGTCTGGAACGGGCAGCCGGGCGGTGGGTTCATCGCCGAGGGAATGTCGCCCTCCAGAACGATGTGCTTTTTCTCGACCCGCGTGTCGGCAATCGGAACCGCCGACAAGAGCGCCTCGGTATAGGGATGGTAGGGCGGCGCGAAGACCTGATCGGTCGTCCCAAGCTCCACCACATGGCCGAGATACATCACCATGACCCGGTCCGAGAGGTAGCGGACGATGGAAAGGTCATGAGAGATGAAAAGAAGCGTCGTGCCGTTTTCCCGCTGGATGTCCATCAGCAGGTCGGTGACGGCGGCCTGCACCGAGACGTCGAGCGCCGAGACCGGTTCGTCCGCGACAACGATCTTGGCGCCGCCCGCGAAGGCCCGGGCGATGCCGACCCGCTGCTTCTGACCGCCCGAAAGCTGGCGCGGCATCCGTTCGGCGAAGGCGCGCGGCAGCTTCACGAGGTCGAGCAGTTGCAGCATCCGCTTCTGGCGCTCCTCCTCGGAATTGCCCTCGCCGAAGATCTCGAGCGCCCGGATGATCTGGCGCCCGACGGTCATCGACGGGTTGAGCGTGTCGAACGGATTCTGGAACACCATCTGCACGCCCGAGACCGTCTCGGTATTACGGCTTTCGATGGGGGTCGACTGGATCTCGTTGTCGTAAAGCAGGATCTGGCCCGAGGTCGCGGTCTCGAGCCCCATGAGCACCTTGGCGAAGGTCGACTTGCCGCACCCCGACTCGCCGACGATGGCAAGCGTCTCGCCCTCGCGCGCCTCGAAGCTGAGGGTCTCGTTGGCCTTCACGACCTTGGTGTCGCCGCCGCCGAAAAGCGCGCTCGCGTTGACCTCGTAATACTTCTTGAGGTCCTCCATCTTCAGCACGACCTTGCCGACCTTGGTCTTCTCGGTGGTCTTCGTCGCCTTGACCGGCGCGGCCCAGTCGATCTCCTCGACGCGCAGGCAACGGCTGTCGTGGCGGTCGTGTCCGGGGATGTGGGTCATCGGGACGTCGCCCGCATCGCAACGCCCGGCGACGAAATAGTCGCAGCGGGGGCCGAAGTTGCAGCCCTTGGGCCGCTCGTGGGGCAGGGGAAAGTTGCCGGGGATGGCGACGAGCGGGCGCGCGTTCTTGTCCGCGCCTGGGAGCGGGATCGACCGGAAGAGCGCCTGCGTATAGGGGTGCTGCATCTTGTCGAAGACATCCTTGATGCTGCCCGTCTCGACCGCCTCGCCCGAATACATCACGCAGAGGCGGTTGCAGGTCTCAAGCACCAGCCCGAGGTTGTGGCTGATGAAGAGCATCGAGGTGCCGTATTTCTTGCCGAGATCCTTCACGAGATCGACGACGGCGGCCTCGACTGTCACGTCGAGCGCGGTCGTCGGCTCGTCGAGAATGAGAAGCGCGGGCTTCGACATCA
>JAGRDU010000137.1:29734-30092 GCA_020446905.1 Paracoccaceae bacterium
GCTGCTGGCCGCCGGACAGCTGATGCGGGTAGGAGCGCAGCATGCGTTCAGGGTCGGGCAGGCGGACGTCCCTCACGACCTCGAGCGCACGCTTCCACGCCTCGTCCTTTCCGATCCCCTCGTGGATCATCGGCACTTCCATGAGCTGCTGGCCGATCCGCATTGCAGGGTTCAGCGAAGCCATCGGCTCCTGATAGATCATCGCGATTTCGGAGCCGCGGATCTCGCGCAGCTCGTCCTCGGACATGGTGGTGAGGTCGCGGCCCTTGAACTTGATCGTGCCGCCGACGATCTTCCCGTTCTTGCCGAGGTCGCGCATCACCGCGAGGGCGACGGTGGACTTGCCGCAGCCGCTCTC
>JAGRDU010000138.1 GCA_020446905.1 Paracoccaceae bacterium
AGATCATCAAGGCCTGCCTGCTGCTTGGCGGCGCCAGCTTCATGGCCTTCATGGTGATGAAGAACTTCGGCTTCAGCTTCGAGGGCCTTTTCGCGAAGGCGGTCGAAGTGAAGGCCGGCATCGCGACCGAGGCCGGCAAGACGCCGGAAGAGGCCGCGGCTGCAGGGAAGGCGATCATGGGACCGGGCACCTTCGTGAAGGACCCGATCTCGGCCATCTCCTTCGGTATGGCGCTGATGTTCGGTACGGCCGGCCTTCCGCACATCCTGATGCGCTTCTTCACGGTTCCGTCCGCGAAGGAAGCGCGCAAGTCGGTGATGTGGGCGACCGTCTGGATCGGCTACTTCTACCTCTTGACCTTCATCATCGGCTTCGGTGCGATCGTCTACGTTCTGACCAACCCGGACTTCCTGACCGTGAAGGATGGTGTTTCGGGCCTGATCGGCGGCAACAACATGGCGGCTATCCATCTCGCCCATGCGGTTGGCGGCAACGTCTTCCTCGGCTTCATCTCGGCCGTGGCCTTCGCCACGATCCTTGCGGTGGTCGCGGGTCTGACGCTGTCGGGCGCCTCGGCGGTGTCGCATGACCTCTATGCCACCGTGGTGAAGAAGGGCAATGCGGACAGCGCGTCGGAACTGCGCGTGTCGCGGATGACCACCCTCGCGCTCGGCGTCGTGGCGGTTATCCTCGGGATCGCGTTCGAGAAGCAGAACATCGCCTTCATGGTGTCGCTGGCCTTCGCGATCGCGGCCTCGGCGAACTTCCCGGTGCTGTTCCTGTCGATCCTGTGGAAGGGCATGACCACCCGCGGCGCCGTCATCGGCGGCCTTCTCGGCCTGGCCTCGTCGGTCATTCTGACGGTCCTGTCGCCGTCGGTGTGGGAAGCGGTTCTCGGCCACGAAAAGGGCACGGCTCCGTTCCCCTACACCTCGCCGGCGCTCTTCTCGATGACGCTCGCCTTCTTCGGCATCTGGTTCTTCTCGATCACCGACAAGAGCCGTCGCGCCGAAATCGACAAGGCCGGCTACCTCGCGCAGGAAGTGCGTTCGGAAACCGGTATCGGTGCGGCCGAAGCTTCGGCACACTGAGCCTGACCTTGAAAACCGGCCGGGCCTTCGGGCCCGGCCACCCAGGAAGACCGCGCCCCGATCCGGGCGCCGGGGAGACCGATCGTGATTGCCGAGACGGATACGGTTCTGGCGTTTCTTGAGACCGTACATCCCTACGATACCCTGCAGCGTGACGAGCTGGCGACGGTCGCCGGTTCCTTTCGCCGCATGGAATTCCGCGCGAACGCGCTGATCTACATCAACGGCGCGCCGATCGGCGGGCTCTACCTCATCAAGTCCGGTTCGGTCGAGATCACCGACAGCAATGGCGGCGTCGTGTCCCTGCTTGGCCCCCGCAACAGTTTTGGCGAGCGCGGGTTGATGCGCGGCGGCATCGCGGCCACCCAGGCGCGCGCGAGCGAGGACAGCATCATCTACGTGTTGCCCGCGTCGACCTTCCACCGGCTCCGCGAAAGCCACCCCGCCTTCGAGCGGTTCTTCAACCGCAAGCGTGGCGACAAGCTGTCGAACGACATCGCCACCCGCAAGGTTGGCGACCTTCTGGCGCGCAATCCGGTCGGATGCACCCCCGAGACGCAGGCGCGCGCAGCGGCGCAGATGATGCGGGATGCACAGGTCTCCTCGCTTGGCGTGACCGACGAGGCGGGGCGGCTCCTTGGCATCGTCACGGTGCGGGACCTGTCGAACAAGGTGCTGGCGGGCGGGCTCGATCCCGCCATCCCGGTCCGCGATGTGATGACGCCCGATCCGGTCACCCTGCCGCCCACCGCGCTTGGCTCGGACATCCTCAACATCATGCTCGAGCGCCGCATCGGCCACCTGCCGATCACCGAGGAGGGACGGTTCCTCGGCATGGTCACGCAGACCGATCTCACGCGCTTCCAGGCGCTGAGTTCGGCCGTCCTCGTCCGCGACATCGCCTCGGCCGAGACGGTGGCCGAGATGGCCGCCGTCACCGCGCGCATCCCGCAGCTTCTCGTCCAGATGCTGGACGGCAACCAGCGCCACGAGGTCATCACGCGCCGCATCACCGACATCGCCGATGCCGTGACGCAGCGCTTGCTCGCGATGGCCGAACAGAAGCTCGGCCGGCCGCCGGTGCCCTATCTCTGGCTTGCCTGCGGCTCGCAGGGGCGGCAGGAACAGGCAGGTGTCAGCGACCAGGACAACTGCCTCATCCTCGACGATGCCGTGACCGAGGCGGACATGCCCTATTTCGCCGAGCTCGCGAAGATCGTCTCGGACGGGCTGAACGACTGCGGCTATGTCTATTGCCCCGGCCTGATGATGGCGACGGCGCCGCGCTGGTGCCAGCCGGCGCGGGTCTGGCGCCAGTATTTCCGGGGCTGGATCAACACGCCCGATCCCGAGGCGCAGATGCTGGCCTCGGTGATGTTCGACCTGCGCCCGATCGGCGGCACCGCTCACGCGATCTTCGAGACACTGCAGCGCGACGTGCTGGCGCATGCCGCCGATACCTCGATCTTCGTCGCGCATATGCTCGGCAATTCGCTGAAGCATACGCCGCCGCTCGGGCTTCTGCGGGGGTTCGCGACGATCCGGCGGGGCGAACACCGCAACCAGATCGACATGAAGATGTCGGGCGTGGTGCCCGTCACCGATCTTGCGCGCGTCTATGCCCTGCAGGGGCGTCTCACAGCGGTGAACACGCGTGCGCGCCTTCAGGCCGCGGCCGAGGCCGGGGTTCTTTCGGCGACCGGCGGGCGGGACCTCATCGAGGCCTATGACCTCATCGCCGAGACGCGTCTTGAGCATCAGGCGCGCCTCATCAAGTCCGGCAAGGCCCCCGACAACTACCTCAGCCCGACCGATCTGTCGGATTTCGAGCGCAGCCATCTGCGCGATGCTTTCGTGGTGGTGCGGACGATGCAATCGGCCCTCGGGCAGGGAAAGGGAATGCTAGTGTGATAGGAGGGCACCGTCCCGCGAGTAGGTGCCCCCAATGAGAAAAGGTACGCGCGGTTTCTATGGGAGGATGAGATGGAGGGAGGACAACTTCGACACCGTGTCCTGATCGTGGAGGATGAGGACAATATCGCGCTCGCGCTCGACTATGTGCTGACACGGGAGGGGTATCAGCACGAGCGGGTGGCGAACGGCGCCGAGGCGTTGCCGAAGATCCGGGACACGTCACCCGATCTGGTACTGCTCGACGTGATGTTGCCCGAGGTTTCCGGCTACGAGATCTGCCAGAACGTGCGCATGGACCCGTCGCTGAAGGATGTGAAGATCCTGATGATGACGGCGCGCGGCTCGGCGATGGAGCGGCGCAAGGGCCTCGCGCTCGGCGCGGACGGGTTCATCGCGAAGCCCTTCGAGTTGAAGGAACTGCGCGACGAGGTGCGCCGGCTGCTTGAACCGGGAGAAGGAGGCAATGCTTGAGCGTCTGAGCCTCAGGCAGAGGCTCCTGCTGTTCTTCGCCGCAATTGCCTGCGGAGGAGTTGCGGCTCTGGTCGCCGGTCTCTGGTTCGGCGCCACCCAGTCCGCCGAAACGGGGCCCGATCTCGTGACGGCCGGATGGATCGCGGGCCTTGGCCTCCTCGCGGTGGTGGCGGCGGTCTGGTACCTCTTTGACCAGAATGTCGGGCGGGCGCTGGACCGGATCGCGGCCGGCCTTAGGACGCAGGCCCATGCGCTTGGCGCCGGCACGTTCGATCCGGGCCCCGCGCGCTATCTCGGCGATCTCGGGCCCGCCACGGCGGCTGTCTCCTCGGCCCTCGGCGAGACCCGCGATGCCCTGGCAGCGGCGGTCGAGCGCGAGACAGGGCAGCTCAGCGCGCAAAAGGCGCAGCTTGAGGCGCTTTTGTCGGACGTGCCGGCGGGCGTCCTTCTCTGCTCGGGCGGCCATCAGCTCGTCTTCTACAACGGACCGGCGACCGATCTTCTCGGCGCGGGTCTTGCGCCGGGTCTCGACCGGCAGGTCTTCGACTATCTGCGCGAGGCGCCGCTGATCCATGCCTACGACCGGCTTGTCGCCTCGGGCGATGCCGACGCGGTCTCGGACCTCATGGTGGCGACGCTCGACGGTCGGCGGGTTCTATCGGGCCGGATGCGGCTTCTCGATCCGGTGGCGCCAAGGTCCGGCTATGTCCTGACCCTGCGCGATGTGACTGCCGATCTTGCCGCCCATGCCGGCCGCGACCAGCTCCTTGAGGAGATCTTCGACCGGATCCGCCGGCCGTCCGCGAACCTCAGGACCGTCATCGGCGCGATGACCGAGGGCGGCGACAGCGGCGAGGCGCTGAGCGCGGCGCTTCTTGAGGAAGTGCGCGGGCTGACCGGTACGGTGCGCGCGCTCGGCGAGCGCTACGACGCGCTGCGTGGAGCCTGGACGGTCCTGCCCTCCACCCGCGCCGAGGATCTTGTCGACGGTTTGCGCGCGCGCGTCGAGGCGGCGGGGCTTGGCCTGACGGCCGGGGCCTCGGACCTCATCCTGCGCTGCGACGGGTTCGAGATCGTCGCGCTGCTCTCCGCGCTCGCGACCCGGCTTTCGGCGCGCGGCGAGGCGCGCGACTTCCGCGTGGAGATCGCCGAGGAAGGGTCGGGTGCGATGATCAGCCTCGACTGGGAAGGCGCGCCGCTTGCCGTCGGCACGCTCGAAACCTGGCTCTCCGAGCCCGTGGATACCGCGAGCGGCGTGACGGGGCGGGGGGTTCTGTCCACCCATGCCACCGAATGCTGGCCCGAGCCTGCGGGCGCCCGCGCCGCCCTCCGCCTGCCGATCCACGAGGCGCGGCTTGCGGTGCGGGGGGTGAAGCCCATCGTGCGGCAGGTCGTCTACGATTTCGACCTTCTCTTCCGCTCCCGCGCCACGGCGGCACTGGCCGAGACACCGCTCGATGCGCTGACCTATGTCGTCTTCGACAGCGAGACGACGGGTCTGAGACCCGACCAGGGCGACGAGATCTGCCAGATCGCGGGGCTGCGGCTTGTGAACGGGCGCCGCGTCGCGGGCGAGGTCTTCGACATGCTCGTCAATCCCGGCCGGCCGATCCCGGCTGTGGCAACGTCGGTCCACGGCATCTCGGACGCGATGGTCGCCGATGCGCCAAGTGTGAACGAGGCGGTGCGGCGCTTCCACAAGTTCGCGGAAGGGGCGGTGCTGATCGCCCATAACGCGCCCTTCGACATGGAGTTCCTGAAGCGGCGCGAACTGGCGATCGGCCAGAATTTCGACCACCCGATCCTCGATACGCTGCTTCTGTCTGCGGTGGTCTACGGGCAGGAGGAGGTTCACAGCCTCGATGCGCTCAGCCATCGCCTTGGTATCACGATTCCCGAAGAGTCCCGCCACACCGCGATCGGCGACACCATCGCCACAGCCGAGGCCTTCCTGAAACTCGTCGGTCTCCTGAAGGGCAAGGGTCTTGTGACCTTCGGCGACGTGCTGACCGAGGTGCGAAAGCACGGCAAGCTTCTGAAGGACCTGAACGCCTGAGGGTGAAGGCAGAATCCGCTTGCCACGGGCGTGTCCGGGCGGCCTTCTGCGGGCATGGTCAAACTGGTTCTCCTGCACCGGGCGGATTCGATCTACGAGGACGAGCCCGACGCCGTCTACGAGTTTCCGAAGGCCTATCTGAAGGCCGTGCGGGACGGCGTCGGCGACTGGATCATCTACTACGAACCCGTCAAGGCGGGACCGCGCGGCTATTTTGCCGTCGCCAAGATCGAACAGATCATCGAAAAGCCGGCTTCTGCGGACCGTTTTCTGGCGATGATCGAGCCGGGAAGCTACCTGCCCTTCGACCGGGACGTCCCAAGGCTGCTGGAGGGCCGCCCGCTCGAGGCATCGCTTACGGCGCCGGACGGCGCGCCCAAGAAAGGCGGCAGCCAGCAACTCGCGGTGCGCCGGCTCTCCGAAGCGGATTTCGCGCGCATCGTGAACATGGGCCTGCCGCAGGACCTTGAGGCGATGGAGGCGGCCCGATACGACCCCGGCCTGCCCGGGTTCGAGGAACCGGCCCCGCTCTTCGAGCGGCCCGTTATCGAGCGTCTCACGCGCCGGCCCTAACGGGATATCGCCTTCCGGCGCAAGGTCCGCGAGGCCTATGACCACCGCTGTGCGATCTCCGGTCTTCGGCTGCGCAACGGGGGCGGCAGGCCGGAAGTCGCGGCGGCCCACATCAGGCCCGTCGAGCGCGAGGGAAGCGATTCCGTGCGCAACGGGCTCGCGCTCTCGGGGACGTTGCACTGGATGTTCGATCGGGGCCTTGTGTCGGTTGCCGAGGATTTCACCATTCTTGTCTCGCGCAACAAGGTCCCTGCGGAGGTCGTCAACCGGCTGATCGTGCCCGATGGCAAGCTGAGGTTGCCGGCGGACCGCCGCAACTGGCCGCACCCGGCGAACCTGAAATGGCACCGCGAGAACGTCTTTGGCCAGATGATCGCGGGCGGAGATGACCACTGGGAGATCTAGCCCCTGCGTGTCGCGCCCGCGCAGATCGGTTGATCCGGCGTGAACTACCCTAGGCGGCGGACTGCCCCCCTCCTGTCGCCGAGATCACGCGAACGGATTTTCGGGATAGCCGACCGCCGTAAGGTAAAGCCCGTCCGGCGGCGAGACCGGCCCGCAGGCGGCGCGGTCGCGGGCGTCGAGGGCGGCTTTCACATTCTCCGGGTCCCATGCCCCTGCGCCGACCCGCTCCAGAGTGCCGACGATGGAGCGGACCTGGTTGTGCAGGAAGCTGCGCGCGCGCAGGCGGAAGCGGTATTCGTGGCCGCCGGGGATCTCGGCCTCGTCAATGGTGATCTCGTCCAGCGTCTTCACCGGGCTTTGCGCCTGACAAAGGGTCGAGCGGAAGGTGGTGAAGTCGTGCCTGCCGACGAGATGCGCGGCGGCCTCTCGCATCGATGCGGCGTCGAGCGGGCGCAGGACCCGCCAGGCAAGGCCCGCGTCCTGCGTCAGGGGCGCGCGGCGCGCGATCAGGCGGAAGAGGTAGCGCCGCTCGGTGGCCGAAAAACGGGCGTGGAAGCCTTCCGCCACCCGCGCCGCGGCGAGGATCGCGACGGGCAGGGGCCTGAGGTGAAAGTTCAGCGCCTCGGAAAGGCGGAAGGGGTCCCAGTCCCGCGCGAGGTCGCAATGCGCGACCTGTCCCGTGGCGTGAACGCCGGCATCGGTGCGCCCGGCGGCGGCGATCGAGGGAACGCCCGCCTCCAGCCTCGCCAGTGCCGCCTCGACGGCGCCCTGCACCGAAGGCTGGTCCGCCTGCCTTTGCCAGCCCGCGAAGGGGCCGCCATGGTATTCGATCTTCAACGCGTAACGGGGCATGCGGCGACATAGCCTTGCCGGACGGGGTTTGGCAATCGCCCCTACCCATGGCGCGCGGCTCTGCCTATCTTGGGGCAAACGGATGAGGCGGGGCTTGGGCATATCGGATATCACGGGCGCGGTGGGACACGCGATCGAGGGGCTGGTGCAGCCCTTCTCGGACCCGGTGGTCCGGCTCGGTGTCACGGGCCTTTCGCGCGCCGGCAAGACCGTCTTCATCACCTCGCTCGTCGCCAACCTGATGGACCGGGGCCGGATGCCGGGGCTGCGCGCCGCCGCGGAGGGGCGGATCCTGTCCGCCTTCCTTCAACCGCAGCCCGACGACACCGTGCCGCGCTTCGATTTCGAGACGCATCTGGCCGCACTGACGGGCCCCGCGCCGCACTGGCCCGAGAGCACCCGGGCGGTCAGCGAGCTGCGACTCTCGTTCCGGCTGCGCGAGACGGGCATTTTCGGGGGGATGCGCGGACCCCGCACCCTGCATCTTGATATCGTCGATTATCCCGGCGAGTGGCTCCTCGACCTCGGGCTGATGGACCGGAGCTACGCCGACTGGGCTGCCGAGGTCCTGGGCCGGATCGAGACGCGGGCCGAGGCGGCGGGATTTCGCGCCGCGCTTGCCGGCACCGACGCCCTTACCCCGCATGACGAGCCGCGCGCCAAGGCGCTGGCCGAGGCCTTCGCGCATTATCTGCAGGCGGCGCGGGCGGCGGGCTATTCCGACTGCACGCCGGGCCGGTTCCTGTTGCCGGGGGAACTTGCCGGCTCGCCCGCGCTGACCTTCGCGCCCCTGCCGAAACCTGCGACCACTCCGCGCGGATCGCTCTGGCGCGAGATGGAGCGGCGCTTCGAGGCCTACAAGGCGAAGGTTGTGACGCCCTTCTTCCGCGACCACTTTGCCCGCATCGACCGCCAGGTGGTGCTGGTCGACGCGCTTGGCGCGATCCATTCCGGCCCGAAGGCGGTCGAGGACATGCGGCAGGCGATGGCCGAGATCCTTGCTGCCTTCCGCCCCGGCACGGTCGGCTGGCTGGCGTCGCTGATCGGGGTGCGGCGCGTCTCGCGCATCCTCTTTGCGGCGACCAAGGCCGATCACCTGCACCACAGCCAGCACACGAAGCTGACCGCGATCATGGCGGCGATGGTGCGCGAGGCGAAGGACCGGGCGGACTTCGCGGGCGCCGATACCGCCGCCATGTCGATCGCGGCGCTGAGGGCCACGGTCGAGGAAACCGTGAGCCACGAGGGGCGCACGCTCGACTGCGTGCGGGGGCGGCTTCTCGCGACGGGGAAAGAGGCGACCTTCTACCCCGGCGATCTGCCGCAGAACCCGGCCGACATCCTCGTGCCGGCCCGGGCGGGGGCCGAGGGCTGGCTGGGCGAGGACTACAAGGTGATGACCTTCGCGCCCGCGCGGCTTGCCCTGAAGCCGGGCGAGGGGCCGCCGCACATCAGGCTCGACCGGGCGGCGGAGTTCCTGATCGGAGACAGGCTGTGAGGCGCGCATGGTGAAGGGTCCCGTCCTGATCGAACGCGAGGCGCCGGCCGAGGTCGGCCCCGATACCGCGCCACCGGTGCCGGACCTCGCGCCGCTGCCCGAGGGGCGGGCGATGCAGACCATGGCCGCCCTCGCGGCCCGACCGCGCTCGCGCCTCGGGCGGTTCTTCTGGGCGACGGCGACGGCGCTGGTGGGCTTCATGGCATCGGTCGCGACCTGGCGCTTTGTCGAGAATCTTTTGACCAGCCATCCGCTCCTCGGCTGGATCGCGGCCGCGCTGACCGGGCTTTTCGTCCTGGCGGCGCTACTGGTCGGGCTCCGTGAATGGTCGGGCTATGCCCGGCTTGCGCGGCTCGACCGGGTGCACAAGGCGGCGCTGGCGGCTGCGGGGTCGGGGGACATGACGGCGGCGGGACGCGTCGTCGACGGTCTTCTCGGCCTCTATGCCGCGCGCGAGGATACGGCCTGGGGCCGCGCCCGGATCGCCGAGCGGCGCGGCGATGTGTTCGATGCCGACGCGCTCCTCCACCTCGCAGAAACCGAGCTGATGACGCCCCTCGACAAGGCGGCCCGGACCGAGATCGAGGGCGCGGCGCGGCAGGTGGCGACGGTCACGGCGTTCGTGCCCCTTGCGCTCGCCGATGTGGCGGCGGCGCTGACGATGAACCTCAGGATGATCCGGCGCATCGCCGAGATCTATGGCGGACGGGCCGGGACACTGGGAAGCTGGCGTCTGCTCCGGACCGTGCTGACGCATCTTGTCGCGACCGGTGCCGTCGCGGTCGGAGACGATCTTATTCATTCGGTCGCTGGCGGCGGGCTTCTGTCGAAGCTCTCGCGCCGCTTCGGCGAGGGGGTCGTCAACGGTGCCCTGACCGCCCGCGTCGGCGTCGCGGCGATCGAAGTCTGCCGCCCCTTGCCCTTCGCCGTCCTGCAAAAGCCGCGAGTGACCAACCTTGTCAGCCGGGCGCTGGCCGGGCTCTTCGGGTCCGGCGGATCGGATGCGGACGAACGGAAAACCTGACTTCCCGCGCCTGTAACATGCGCTATGTAGGGCGGGACGGGGCGTGATCGGGACGGCGCGACATGTATGGACTTGAGTTTCTCGGCGTGATCGCGGCGATCGCGGTGCTGCTGATCCCCGTCGCCGTGGTCATCCTCCTCGTCTCGGTCTCGCGCCTCAAGGCCC
The DNA here is from genome assembly GCA_020446905.1 of Paracoccaceae bacterium. Lineage (GTDB taxonomy): Bacteria > Pseudomonadota > Alphaproteobacteria > Rhodobacterales > Rhodobacteraceae > Albidovulum. Next base: position 10,050 of record JAGRDU010000138.1, read on the forward strand.
GTGTGGGTGCGCTTGAGGCGGCGCTGAAGGCGCAGGGCCGCGTGATCGCGGGGCTCGGCGCTGGCCACGCCGGGGCCCCCCGGACGCCCGAGCCCGCCCCGCTGTCCACGCCGGTACCGCCTGTCGAGGTGGCAGAGGAGGAGCCCGAGGCCGCGGCCGAACCCGCCGCTATCACCGGCCCCTGGTCGGCCCCGTTGCCCGAACCCGCACCGGTGCGGGCCGCACGGGAAAGCGCCGGGCCCTCGCGCGCCGCCGCGCTTGCCGCCTGGCTGCGGATCAACTGGGTCTATGCGGTTTCGGCGCTCTCCCTCGCGCTCGCCGGCATCTTCTTTGTCCAGTACGGGATCGAGAACGGCCTCCTGCCGCCCGCCGCCCGCGTCGGTGCGGCGATCCTCTTCGGCCTCCTCCTTGTCGGGGCGGGCGAATACCTGCGCCGGCGCTGGGGCGACGGGGAAGGGGACGCGACGGCCTTCCTGCCCTCGACCTTCTCGGGCGCGGGGATCGTGTCGATCTTCGGCGGCGTCGTCGCGGCGCGCCAGCTCTATGGGCTGATCGGCCCCGAGATGGCCTTCGCCGGGCTGATCGCCACCGCCGGCCTCGCGATCCTGCTCGGCTGGTTCCACGGGCCGTTCCTCGCGGCTGTGGGCCTCATCGGCGCGGCCGCCGCGCCCTTCGTGATCGGCGGCGGCAGCGACGCGCCCTACTGGCTTTACGCCTATTTCGCGGTGATCGCGGCCGTCGGGCTTGCGGTCGACACGATCCGGCGCTGGGCCTGGGTCTCGGTGCTGGCGGTCGCACTTGGCATCTTCGGCGGGCAGATGGTCTTTGCCGGGACGGGCGGCGCGGGCTGGTTCGCGCTGATGCTGGTCGCGCTCGTCTTCCTCGCTGTCTGCATTCCCGCGCGCAGCCTCGTGCCCGACCACGCGGGCGCGATGATGGTCGAGGCCTTGCGCCGCAAGGACCGCGCCCTGCCGACCTTCCCGACGAAACTCGCGGCGGGAACCGTCGCCGCCGCCACGCTCCTCCTTCCCTTCCTGCGCACCGGAACCGGGGCCGAGAGCCTGCTGGTCTACCTCTGCCTCACCGCGCTCACGCTCGCGCTCACGGTCTGGTCGGGCAGCGCCCGGGCACTCTCGGACCTGACGGTGCTGCCCGCCGCCGCCTTCCTCGTCCGACTCGGCCTCGAAGGGTTCGATCGCGGTCCCCTCGCGGACGAGGTCGCGGCCGCTGCGATCGCGCTCCGCGCGCCCGAGACCCCGGCACCGCTGACCCTGACGCTGCTTCTCGGACTTGCCGTCCTCATGACGCTTGGCGCGGCCTGGGCCAGCGGCGGCGGCGCGCGGCTCAAGCCTTTCTGGGCTGCCGGCGCGGCACTTGTCGCACCGCTTGCCGCCCTCGTGCTCGAGCTATTCTGGGCGCCCGGCCTGGTTCTCGGCGCCTATGGCTGGGCGCTCCATGTCATCGCGCTGGCGGCGCTCATGGTCGGGCTCGCGCTGGCCTTCGCCCGCGCCGACAGGGGCGAAATGCGCCGGGCGGCCTATGCGACCCTGTCGGCGCTGTCGCTGATCGGGCTCGCGCTTTTCCTAGTGACCACCAAAGGCGCGCTCACGCTGGCGCTCTCCGCGCTCGTCACCGTCGCGGCGGCGCTCGACCGGCGGTTCCGGCTGCCCGAGATGGGCTGGTTTATCCAGGCCGGCGTCATCGCCCTCTCCTGGCGGCTCGTCGTCGATCCGGGGATCGACTGGGCGGTGAATGGCGCCGCCCTCTGGGAAGCCGTGGCCTCCTACGGCGGGGCCACGGCCGCGATGATCGCGGGGCTCAGGTTGCTCCGGGGCCTCGACCGACGGCCGGCGCTGGTCTTTCTGGAAAGCGCAGGCGCGGCCTATGCCGCACTATTCGCGAACGTGCTTCTGACCCGGTGGCTCACCGGGGGCAGCAGCGGCGACTGGCTCTTCGCGCACTGGGCACTGACGCTGAACGCGCTGCCCTGGCTGATCCTGATGCTGGTTCAGCTTTACCGGCTGCAGCTCGGCGGCAGGCTTCGCTGGCTGCGCTGGGGTATCGCGGCACTGGCCGCGCTGATCGGCTTCGGCGGGCTCGCGCTCGCCGCCGGACCGGCCAATCCGCTCTTCGGTCTCAGCTACGGCGACGCGGCACGCGTCTGGGGCCCGCCTCTTCTTGACACGCTCGCGGTTGCCTATGTGCTGCCCGGCCTCCTCCTCCTTGCGGCACTCACGCGGCTCGGCCATCTGCCGCAGGTCCTGCGCTGGCTGCTCGCCGCAGCCGGCACTGCGCTTCTCGCCCTCTACGCGGGGCTAGAGATCCGGCGCCTCTGGCGCGGGAGCGATCTGTCGGTGCCGGGCGTCACCCAGCCCGAGCTTTACTCCTACACGATCGCCCTCATGGCGGTCGGTGCCGGCCTTCTCTACCAGGCCATCGCGCGCCGCTCCGGAACGCTCCGCCGCGCCGCGATGGCGGTGATCGCGCTGACCATCGCCAAGGTCTTCCTGATCGACGCCTCGGGCCTTTCCGGCCTCACCCGCGTCTTCTCCTTCCTCGC
>JAGRDU010000139.1 GCA_020446905.1 Paracoccaceae bacterium
ACCTCGATCGTGTCGCCCTTCATCGAGGTTACGATATCGCCCGGCCGCTGCGCCCGCCCGTCCGGCATGTTCTCCACAAGGCCGACAAGCCCGACCACATTCGCCTTGGCCCCCCGCATCGCCAGCGTTCGCATGAGGCCCGCGACGACGCCGGCGCCGCCCATGTCCATCGTCATGTCTTCCATGCCCGCGGCGGGCTTGATCGAGATGCCGCCGCTGTCGAAGCAGACGCCCTTGCCGACGAAGGCAAAGGGCGCCTCGCCCTTCTTGCCGCCCTGCCATTCCATCACCACGACCTGCGAGGGGCTTTCCGACCCCTGCCCGACGCCAAGAAGCGCCCGCATCCCGAGCTTTGTCAGGGCTTCCTCGTCCAGCACCTCGACCTTCAGACCAAGGGACCGCATCGCGAAGAGACGGCGCGCGAAATCCACGGTGGTCAAAACGTTCGACGGCTCGCTCACCAGATCGCGGGTAAAAGCGACACCCTCGGCCACCGCCTCGCGGTCCGCCATGGCCGCGCGCGCCGCCTCGACATCGCCGACGAGCAGCGTCACGGGCCCCTTCACCTTCACCTCGCCGGTCCGGTAAAGCGCGAAGTCATAGGCCCTGAGCATCGCCCCAAAGGCGATTTCCGCGGCCTTGGGATGCGATCCTGCCAGCACCACGGCGCCCTTCTCTCCCAACACCTTGCCGATCGCAGCGCCCGCCTTGCGCGCCTCGGCGGTGGCCGCGCGGCGCGCCAGCTTCACCAGCTGCAGCACCTCGGCCTTCAGGCCCGTGGGATAGGCAAGGTCGATCGCCTGCCCCGGCTTCAGCTTGTGCCAGGCCTCGCTTTCCACCACCCGCGCAATCGCCCCGCGCGTCGTGCGGTTCAGCCTTTGCGCGAGGCCCGACAGCTTGCCCTCGGGTGGCAGGATTACCGCGATGCGGCCCTCCGCCTCGGCCAGGGGTTCCATCGCGAGGGGGGCAAAGGTCGGGGTCACGGAAAGGGGCATGGGGTCCTCCGGCAGGGATTTGCCGGCGACCCTAGCGCCGCCCCCCGGCCTTGGCCAGATAGGAGTTTTCCCGCCCCCCGCTTTGGGTTAGGGTCTCGCTGAGGCAAAGCAAGAAGAAACGAGGAAGCAGTGTCGAAATTCGACAGGTATATGCTGTCGCAGCTCATGATGCTGTTCGGCTTCTTCGCGCTCATTCTCGTTTCGGTCTATTGGGTCAACCGGGCGGTCTCGCTTTTCGACCAGCTGATTTCCGACGGCCAGTCGGCCTGGGTTTTCCTTGAGTTTACGGCGCTGACGCTGCCGAACGTGATCCGCCTCGTCCTGCCGGTCGCGGCTTTTGTCGCCGCCGTCTACGTCACCAACCGCCTTGCGGGGGAAAGCGAGCTGGTGGTGATGCAGGCGACCGGCTTCTCGCCCTTTCGCCTTGCCCGTCCGGTCGTCTATTTCGGCCTCATCGTGACCGCGATGGTGGCGATCCTCAGCCATGTCCTCGTCCCGGTCAGCCGCGCTCAGCTGGCCGAGCGGCGGGGCGAGATTGCCGAGAACGTGATCTCGCGGTTCCTGACCGAGGGGACGTTCCTGCATCCGGCGGACGGCATCACCTTTTACATCCGCGAGGTCACGCCGGTGGGCGAGTTGCAGGACATCTTCCTGACCGACGCGCGTGATCCCGCCCGCCGGACCATCTACACCGCCGAGCGTGCGCTGCTGGTGAAAAGCGAGACGGGGCCGAAGCTGGTCATGTTCGAGGGGATGGCGCAGACGCTGACGCTCGCGAACCAGTCGCTCGCGGTGACGCGCTTTGCCGATTTCGCCTACGATCTCGGCGGGCTCATCGGCGAGGGCAGCCTGCATGTCCCCTCGGTCGAGGAACTGCCGACGCCGCTTCTCCTGACGGCGGACGACGCGCTGGCCGCGAGCCTCAGGACCACGCGGTCCGAGATGCTGCTCGAAGGGCACGAGCGCATCGCGCGGCCCTTCCTCGCGCTCGTCGCGGCCCTCATCGGCTTCTCGACGCTCTTGACCGGCGGGTTCAGCCGCTTCGGCCTCTGGCGGCAGATCGGTCTTGCCGTCGCGCTTCTCGTGGTCGTCCAGTTCCTCGCGAACGGCGCGACGAGCCTTGTCGCGCAGTCGCCTGCGGCATGGCCCGCGATCTACCTGCCGGTCCTCGCCGGCCTCGGCCTTGCCGCCGTCTCGCTCTGGAGCGCGGGGCGGGTCCGGCGGCCGGGGCGCGCGGCGCCGGCGAACGCCGGGGCGGTCGCGACATGACGCTCTCGCTCTATATCGCGCGGCGGTTCCTGACCACCTTCGGCATGGTCTTCGCCGGCTTCTTCGTCCTTCTCTACCTTATCGACATGATCGAGCAGATCCGCCGCTTCGCCGGGGCCGATATCGGCCTTGCGGCGGCCGCGAAGCTTGCCGCGCTCAACACGCCGCAGGCGGTCTACCGCATCCTGCCGATGATCGCGATCCTCGCCTCGATCGCGCTCTTTCTCGCGCTCGCGCGCTCGTCCGAGCTTGTCGTGATCCGCGCCGCCGGCCGCTCGGCGCTCAGGATGCTGGTCTCGCCGCTGCTGACCACGCTCGCCATCGGCGCGCTGGCGGTTGCGGTGCTGAACCCGGTCGTCGCAGGCACATCCAAGCAGTACGAGACCCTCGCAAGCCGCTACAAGCTCGGCGAGGGCAACGTCCTTTCGGTCACGCGCGAGGGGCTCTGGCTCAGGCAGGGCGGGCCGGAGGGGCAGACCGTGATCCGCGCGGCGCGCTCGAATCTCGACGGCACGCGGCTTTACGACGCCACTTTCCTGACCTTCGCCGAGGGCAGCGGGCCGATCTCACGCCTTGCCGCCGAGGAGGCGGTGCTTGAGCCCGGGGCCTGGCACCTGACCGGGGTGAAGGAATGGCGCTTCGATGCCGGCACCAATCCCGAAAGCCTCTCAATCCGTCACGAGAGCTACGATCTCACCTCGGACCTGACAGCTGACCAGATCCGCGACAGTTTCGGCACCCCCGCGACCATCGCGATCTGGGACCTTCCCGGCTTCATCGCGGGCCTGAAGGACGCTGGCTTCTCGGCCCGCAAGCATTCGGTCTGGTTCCAGATGGAGCTTGCGCTGCCGCTTCTGCTGGCCGCGATGGTCCTCGTCGGCGCGGGCTTCACGATGCGCCATGCACGGTCGGGGCGCACCGGCATGATGGTCCTTCTCGCCATCATCGCGGGCTTCTCGATCTTCCTCCTGCGCAACTTCGCGCAGGTCCTCGGCGAGAATGGCCAGATCCCGGCGCTCCTGGCGGCCTGGATTCCTCCTGTCGCGGCGGTGCTTCTGTCGCTGACCCTTCTCCTTCACCTCGAGGACGGCTGATGCGCGCGCTCTTCGCCCTTCTCGCGATGTTTCTCGCCCTCGCCTTTCCGGCGCGCGCGCAGGATGCGGCGACGCTCGTCGCCGACCGGGTGTTCCTTTCCGGGGACCAGACGCTGACCGCCGAGGGCGCGGTCGAGGTCTTCTATCAGGGCGCGCGGCTGACCGCCTCGCGCATCGTCTATGACGGAGTGTCCGAGAGCCTTCGGATCGAGGGACCGCTCACGCTTCTTGACGGAACCGGATCGGTCATCGTCGCGGACGAGGCCGAGCTGTCGCGCGATCTGACCGACGGGATCCTCCGCGGCGCGCAAATGGTGCTGGCCGAGCAGATGCAGGTCGCCGCGGCCGAGATCTCGCGCACGGAGGGGCGCTACACCGCGCTCAAACGCGTCACCGCCTCGTCCTGCACGGTCTGCCCGAACAACCCGACGCCGCTCTGGGAAATCCGCGCCCGCAGCGTGGTCCACGACCAGAAGGAGCGTCAGCTTTACTTCGACCATGCCCAGTTCCGCGTCGCGGGCCTGCCGGTCTTCTACGTGCCGCGTCTCAGGATGCCCGATCCGACGCTGAAACGGGCGACCGGCTTCCTGATGCCGCGTTTCCGCACCACCACGGCGCTGGGGCCCGGGTTGAAACTCCCGTATTTCTTCGCGATCGGCGACAGCCGCGACCTGACGCTGACGCCCTATGTCTCGGCCAGCCGCACCCGCACGCTCGAGATGCGCTACCGCGAGGCGTTCCGGACCGGCGGGGTCGAGGTCGAGGGCGCGTTCACGCATGACGACCTCCTGCCCGGGCAGACGCGCTACTACGTGGACGCCACCGGCACCTTCGATCTGCCCCGCGACTTCAAGCTCGGCTTCGTGCTGCAGGATGTGTCCGACGACGCCTATTATCTCGACTACGGGATCACGGACCGCGACCTCCTGCAAAGCGGCATCGACATCACCCGGACGCGCCGCAACGAATATCTCGACGCGCGGCTCTTCCGCTACTGGTCGATCCGGCCCCTCGACGACAATGCGGTGCTGCCGACCCTTGTGGGCGACGCGACGCTGCAGCGCCGCTTCTCGCCGCGCTATCTTGGCGGCGAGGGGCAATTCAGCGTCACCCTGCACGGACACCAGCGGTCCTCCTCGGTCGCGACGGATGCGAACGGCGACGGCACGGTCGACGGACGCGACCTCGCCCGCGCCTCTGCCGCGTTCGACTGGCGGCGAAGCTGGGTGCTGCCGAACGGCATGATCTTCGCGGGCGCCACGCAGGTCACCGCGGATGTCTTCGCCATCGGTCAGGACGCGACCTACCCCGGCACCGTTACCCGTGTGCTGCCCGCCGCCGCGGTCGAACTGCGTTGGCCCTGGGTCCGCGCCGACCGGACCGGCGTCTCGCAGGTGATCGAGCCCATCGCCCAGCTCGTGGTCAGCCCCGACACCAGCCATGCCGCCCCGAACGAGGACAGCCGGATCGTCAATTTCGACGAGGGCAACCTCTTCGCGTTCTCGCGCTTTCCGGGCGAGGACGCGCGCGAGCTTGGCACGCGGCTCAATCTCGGCGTCAGCTGGACGCGGGTCGACCCGCGCGGCTGGTCGATCGGCCTGACCACCGGCCGGGTCTTCCGGGCCAGCGACCTTGGCCAGTTCTCGGCCGCCTCTGGGCTTGACGGAACCTCCTCGGACTGGCTCGTCGCGGCGCAGGTCACGACGGCGGACGGGCTGCGCATCGCCAACCGGACCACCTTCGACGACGGCCTCGACATCAGCCGCGAGGAACTCTTGTTCGGCTTCGCGGCCGAGCGCTACGATCTTTCGGCCGGCTATCTCTGGCTTGTCGCGGACGCCGCCGAGAACCGCCTCGTACCGACCTCCGAGCTGGTGTTCGACGCGGGCTGGGACATGGGGCAAAGCTGGCGCGGGTCTTTCACCGGGCGCTACGACTTCGAGGCAGAGCGCGCGACGCGGGCCACGCTCGGCGTCGCCTACCGCACCGATTGCGCCACCGTCGATCTTTCCCTCTCGCGTCGGTTCACGTCCTCGACTAGTGTGAAGGCCGACACGGACATCAACCTTTCGGTGATCCTGCACGGGATCGGCGCAGGCAACGACGGGCGGGACTACCGCCGCAGCTGTGCCAGGTAAGGCCCCCGGGACCGAGTGAGAGCAGACGGACGAGACCGACGATGCGCATGACCTTCCTTCGACCCATCGCCCTTGTGGCGGGCCTCGCACTGCCGCTGCCCGCGCTTGCCCAGTCGGGCAAGTTCTCGCCCGTTGTGGTCGTCAACGACAGCGCGGTCACGCAGTACGAGCTTGAGCAGCGCATCCGCTTCCTCACCCTGCTGCGTGTGCCCGGCGATCCGCAGACCGAGGCCGAAAAGGGCCTGATCGAGGATCGCCTGCGTGCACAGGCCGCCAAGGCCGAGGGGATCACGCTGAGTGACCAGCAGATCGCCGCCGGGATGTCGGAATTCGCGGGACGTGCGAACCTTGAGACCGAGCAGTTCCTGCAGGCGATCGGCCAGGGTGGTGTCGCGCCGGAGAGCTTCCGCGATTTCGTGAAGTCGGGCCTCGCGTGGCGCGAGCTCGTGCGCGCGAAGTTCCTGCCCAAGATCAGGATCACCGAGGCCGAGATCGACCGCGCCCTCTCCGTCCCCGCGCAGCGCGGATCGGGGCCGCGGGTGCTGATCTCCGAGATCATCATCCCGACAACGCCGGGAACCGCGCTTGAAAAACAGGAACTCGCGACCGAGCTTGCCGGGAAGATCGGCTCCGAGGCCGCCTTTGCCGCCGCGGCCCGCCAGTATTCCGCCGCACCGTCGCGCGCCGCCGGCGGCCAGATCGGCTGGATTCCCGTGACGAACCTGCCGCCGCAGGCGCGGCAGGTCCTGGCCGGGCTCGGCAACGGGCAGGTCAGCCCGCCGGTGCCGCTCGGCAACGCCATCGGCCTTTTCCGCCTGCGCGGCATCCAGCAGGGGGCCGAGATCGCGCCCTCGGCGATCAGCGTCGACTATGCACAGGTGTTGATCCCCGGCGGGCGCACGCCTGCCGCCCTTGCCGAGGCCGAGCGCCTGCGCGGCGAGGTCGACACCTGCGACGACCTTTACCGTGCGGTCAAGGCCGAGGGCGCGGTGCAGCGCGAGACGCGCGCGCTCGGCGCGGTTCCCGGCGATGTCGCGGGCGCGCTCGCCGCGCTTGACGACAACGAGGTGTCGACGGCGCTGACGCGCGGCGGCTCGCTCGTCTTCCTCATGCTGTGCAAGCGGTCCGCGACCCTCGCACAGGGGTCCGCCCCGGTGCTCACCGAGGTCTCAACCGCCACGCCGTCGCCCGAGGGCGCGCCGGCACTCGACCCGACGCTCGGTTACGGACAGGGCCCGAGCCGGGCGCAGATTCGCGAGGAACTGACGAACCAGCGGCTCGCCGGTTTTGCCGACGGCTATCTGGCCGAGCTGAAGGCCAACGCCATCATCCGCAAGCCCTGAGGGCGGCGGATGTCCCTTCCGCCGATCGCGCTCACCTCCGGCGATCCCTCGGGCATCGGCCCCGAGATCGCCGCGAAGGCGCGCGCGCGGCTTGGGGCGGAGCTGCCGTTCTTCTGGATCGGCGATCCCGCGCATCTGCCGCAGGGCACCGCCATTGAAGAAATCACCCGCCCCGCCGACGCCCTGCGCGTCCCGTCCGACAAGCTCCCGGTCCTTCGCCACGACTTTCCCGCCGCCGCCGTCCCCGGCGACCCGGCGCCTGAGAACGCCGCCGCCGTCATCGCCGTCATCGCCCGCGCCGTGGCTCTGGCGCAATCGGGCGAGGCGGCGGCGGTCTGCACCGCGCCCATCCACAAGAAGGCACTGAAGGACGGCGCGGGCTTTGCCTTTCCGGGCCATACCGAATACCTCGCCCATCTCGCGGGCGTGGACCGGGTGGTGATGATGCTCGCCTGCGAGGCGCTCCGCGTCGTCCCCGTCACGATCCACATCGCGCTGTCGGAGGTCCCCGCCGCGCTGACCCCGGAGCTTCTGCGCGAGACCATCCGCATCACTCGAGACGGCCTCATCCGCGACTTCGGGCTTGAGGAACCGCGCCTCACCGTCGCGGGCCTCAATCCCCATGCCGGCGAAGGCGGCGCCATGGGGCGCGAGGAGCTCGAGTTCATCGCGGATACGATCGCGGACCTCCGCGCCGAGGGCTTCGCCGTCGCGGGGCCGCTCCCCGCCGACACGATGTTCCACCCCGCCGCCCGCGCCCGCTATGACGCCGCTATTGCCATGTATCACGATCAGGCGCTGATCNNTCAAGACGCTGGACTTCGCGGGCGGCGTCAACGTGACGCTCGGCCTGCCATTCGTCCGCACCTCGCCGGATCACGGCACGGCCTATGACATCGCCGGCAAGGGCGTGGCCGACCCCTCCAGCCTGATCGCCGCGCTGAGGATGGCGCGGGACATGGCGCGGAACCGGGCGGCCTGATGGCGGCGATCGACGGTCTTCCGCCCCTTCGCGAGGTCATCGCCACCCACGGCCTTGCCGCGAAAAAGGCGCTTGGCCAGAACTTCCTTCTGGACCTCAACCTCACCGCCAAGATCGCCCGCTCCGCCGGGGATCTCAGCCAATGCGACGTGATCGAGGTCGGCCCCGGCCCCGGCGGCCTGACCCGCGCGCTGCTGGCCGAGGGGGCGCGCCGCGTCCTCGCCGTCGAGAAGGACGAGCGCTGCCTGCCCGCCCTGGCCGAGATCGCGGCAGCCTATCCAGGCCGGCTGGAGGTTGTGCACGGCGATGCGCTGAAACTCGACATCACCGGCCGCCTCACGCCGCCGTTCCGCATCGTCGCGAACCTGCCCTACAACGTCGGCACGGAACTTCTGACCGGCTGGCTGACCCCGCCGGTGTGGCCGCCCGTCTGGCAAAGCCTCACGCTGATGTTCCAGAAGGAAGTGGCCGAACGCATCGTCGCCGCGCCGGGCTCCAAGGCCTATGGCCGCCTCGCGCTGCTGGCGCAGTGGCGGGCGGACGCGCGCATCGTCATGACCCTGCCTCCCGAGGCATTCTCCCCCGCGCCCAAGGTCCATTCCGCGGTTGTCCACCTGACCGCCCTGCCCGGCCCCCGATATCCGGCGGACGCCAAGGTGCTGAACCGCCTCGTCGCCGCCGGTTTCAACCAACGCCGCAAGATGCTGCGCGCCAGCCTGAAAGGTGTCGCGCCGGACATGGAAGCCAGGCTCGTGGCCGCAGGCATTGCCCCCACGGCACGCGCCGAGGAGGTTTCGCTCGAGGCGTTCTGTCGCCTCGCGCGGATCGTTGCGGCGGGCTAGGCGCTATTCCGCGGCGTCGGCTCCGGCGGTATCGGCCGGCGCCGCATCCCGCTTCTCGCGCGGCTTGCGCGGCCCGCGCGAGGATTTCTTCGGGGCGGGTGCCGCCAGATCGGGCTGCGGCAGGTCCGGCATCATCGGTGCCGCGCGCTGCACCTCGGCCCGCGCTTCCGGTGTCTCCACCAGCCCGGTGCCCTCGTCGGCTTCGACGGGGGCATAGCCCTCGGGCTCGGAACGCGGCGCGTCGCGCTCGCCCCGATCGTCATGGCGCTGGCGGTGACGCTCGGCGCCGCCATTCGGGTTGCCGTGCTGCCCGCCGCCGTGCGGGTTGCCGTTCTGATTTCCGTTCGGATTGCCATTCTGGCCGCCGTTCTGGCCGCCCTCGCCCTGCCCCTGCCGGGCCTCCTGCTCGCGCGCCATCTCGCGCTGCGCCTCGCCCAGCATCCGCGTGTAATGCTCGGCGTGCTGCAGGAAGTTCTGCTCGGCCACGCGGTCGTTGCCAAGCTGCGCGTCGCGCGCCAGCATCAGATACTTGTCGATGATCTGCTGCGGCGTACCGCGCACCTTGCCCTCGGGACCCGACGAGTCGAAGACGCGGTTGACGATGTTGCCAAGCGAACGCTGCCGGTTCGATTTCGAACGCGAACGGGATTTGGATGATCTCATAGGTTCTTTGTTATCCGGGGCCAATGGGCTTTGCTGAGGCCTGCCCGGCTCCGCGATGGTCGCCCTTCGGCGGCACATTTCCACGGATGCAATTTTCGGGCGAACCGTCCGGGCGTCCGCAATCGTGCCGCCCGACACGCGCCTCTTAATGCACGTCAGGGGCCGCAACACAAGAAGATTCTGCCCCGTAGGCCCCCATTGCTGGCGAATTTCGGCACAATCCGGCCGCGCGCCGCCGCGTTGATGCCCTCGCGCCCTAAAGCCGCCCGAGGTCTTCCGCCGCGCCCGGCTTGACCGCGATCACGACGCGATCCCGCTCGTCGAGGTCCTGGCGGATCGCAATCCCGGCAAGGCCGGCAGCGGCGAAGAGGGCGGCGACCGCGCTGCCCTGCGTCGGCCCGATCTCGACCAGAAGCCGCCCCCCCGCCATCAGCCGCGCCCCCGCCCCTGAGGCGATGGCGCGGTAGGCGTCCAGCCCGTCTCCGCCCGGCGTCAGCGCCCATCGCGGCTCCCAGTCGCGCACCTCCGGCGCCAGGTCCGCGATTTCCGCCTCGGCGATATAGGGCGGGTTCGACACGATCAGGTCGAACCGCCCCTCGACCTCGGCGTACCAGTCCGAGCAGAGGAAACGCGACCGCCGGGACAGATGAAGCGCCGCGGCATTTTCGCGCGCAACGACGAGCGCGGCCTCGGAAATGTCCGTGCCGGTCCCCGCGGCCATGGGCATCCCGGCGAGGCAAGACAAAAGCACGCAGCCCGTCCCCGTGCCAAGGTCGAGCATCTTCACGAAAGGTCGCTCCAGCGCGGCGGCGACCAGGATCTCGGTCTCGGGCCGGGGATCGAGCGTGTCCCGCGTGACGCGGAACGGCCGCCCGTAGAACTCCCGCAGCCCGGTGATCTGCGCCAGCGGCTGGCGCGCCGCCCGCGCCGCGACGGCGGCGGCAAAGCGGACCTGCACCTCCGGCAGGATCTCCTCGGGTGCAGCCACCGCGACCCGCTCCGGCGCGATGCCGAGCGCAAAGGCGAACAGGCGCCGCGCATCCCGCGCCGCGCCGTCGATCCCGGCCTCGGAGAGCTGCCGCGACGCGGCGGCCAGTGCCTCCGTCCCCCTCATGGGCGCCCCTTGAAGCCGATGTTCAGCGCCGCCGGTGCGAGAACGAGGCGTCTCACGCCTCCATCTCCGCCAGCTTCGCGGCCTGATCATGCGCGACCAGCGCGTCGATCACCTCACCAAGATCGCCGCCCATGATCTGCGGCAGGGCATAGAGCGTCAGGTTGATCCGGTGGTCGGTCATCCGCCCTTGCGGAAAGTTGTAGGTCCGGATGCGCTCGGACCTGTCGCCCGAGCCCACCTGCGCCTTCCGGTCCGCCGCCCGCTCGCTGTCGGCCTTCGACCGCTCGAGGTCGTAAAGCCGTGCCCTGAGGACCGCCATCGCATTCGCCCGGTTCTGATGCTGCGACTTCTCCGAACTCGTGACCACGATCCCGGTCGGAAGGTGTGTGATCCGCACCGCCGAATCCGTCGTGTTCACATGCTGCCCGCCCGCGCCCGAGGACCGCATCGTGTCGATGCGGATATCGGCGGCGGGGATGTCGATCTCGACCTCCTCGGCCTCGGGCAGCACCGCGACGGTCGCCGCCGAGGTATGGATACGCCCCCCCGCCTCCGTCTCCGGCACCCGCTGCACCCGGTGCACCCCGCTTTCATATTTCAGCTTGGCGAAGACGCCCTCTCCCTCGATCCGCGCGAGGGCCTCCTTGACCCCGCCCAGCTCGGTCTCGGAGAGTTCCATGAGGTCGAAGCGCCAGCCCTGCGTCTCGGCATATCTCTGGTACATCCGCAGCAGATCCCCGGCAAAGAGCGCCGCCTCCTCGCCCCCCGTCCCCGGCCGGATCTCAAGCATAGCAGGCCGCGCGTCGGCCGCGTCCTTCGGAAGGAGCGCGATGCGCAGACGCCCCTCCATCTCGGGGATGCGCGCCTTCAGCCTCGGCAGCTCGTCTTCCGCCAGCGCCCGCATCTCCGGGTCCGCAAGCATCACCTCGGCCTCGGAGAAGTCATCCAGCGCCTGCCGGTAGGCCGCGATCTCGGCCACCACGGGCTTCAGCTCGGAGTATTCCCGGGACAGCGCCGCGATCTCCCCCGGCTCGGCGCCAGAGGACAGCTTCGCCTCGAGAAACTCGAAACGGCGGCGGATCTGGTCGAGCTTGTCCAAGGGCACCATGGGCCGGGTTTCGCCTTTGTCCGCGCGGCGGTCAAGGGGAGAGGCGCCGGGGGTCGCCTGTCTCCGGCCTCCCGGGAGGAGCCAAGCCGAGAAGAAGGGGGCGCATGGTCTGTAGCTACGGGAGAACTACGCAAAACCTACGGGCATGCGACGGCGTTCCAACGCCCTATTCCGCCTCCAGCTGCGCCAGCCAGGCCCGAAGCCGGGTCGCGTTGACGCCAAAGTCGCTGCGCCCGAAGCGGAGGCGCGCATAGACCGACAGCACCGTCACCGGTCCCTCGGCCCGCGCTTCGGCTGTGGTGTAATCGGGAAACCCGAAGAGGGCGGAGCGGCTGATCCAGGTGATCCTGCCCTCCTCCGGGCTGCCCGCCAGACGGCGGGTGCGCGGGGTCGCGAGGGCGATTGCATCGAGGCGGGTGAGCACCTCAGGCGGGGTTTCATCGAAGACGGTGACACTGGCCCTGGCCCCGCCGGTGAGAGCCTCAACCGGGTCGGTTCCCGGCGGTCTCGGACCCCACCGCGCCGCCCCATCCGGTGGCGGCAAGCTATGCCAGCGCGCCGGGTCAGAGGGGGCAAGGCGGATATATGCCATGCCCCCGAGAACGATCAATATGATGAAAAGAAACGCGATTTTCACCCCTTCCGCCGGGTCCAGCCGTAAAGGCAGATCAACTCATGCGCGACATGGGCGCCCGCGATGGCGGTCGCCCCGGTCGTGTCATAGGCCGGAGAAACCTCGACCACATCGCCGCCGACAAGGTTGATCCCGGCGAGGTCCCGAAGGATCGCCGCGACCTGCCACGACGCGAGCCCGCCCCAGACCGGCGTCCCGGTGCCGGGCGCGAAGGCGGGGTCGAGGCAGTCGATGTCGAAGGTGAGGTAGGTCGGCCGATCTCCGATTATCCCTTTGATTTTCCTGACGACTTCCGCCGCACCTGCCTCATGCACCTCGCGCGCGTCGATGATGTTCACCCCCATGAAGTCGTCGTTATGGGTGCGGATGCCGACCTGCACAGAGGTCGCCGGATCGACGATCCCCGACTTGATCGCCTTGTAGAACATCGTGCCGTGGTCGATCCGGGAAAAGTCGTCATCCACCCAGGTGTCCGAGTGGGCATCGAAGTGCAAGAGACTGATAGGACCGAACTTTTCGGCATAGGCCTTGAGGATCGGGAAGGTGATGTAGTGGTCCCCGCCAAGGGTCAGAGACCCCGCCCCGGCGGCCAGGATCTCCCGGATATGGGCGGTCAGCGTGTCGGGAAAGTCCGACACTTTGGCATAGTCGAAGGCGACATCGCCGTAGTCGACAATGTCGAACTCCTCCAGCGGCGAATAGCCCCAGCCATAGGGCGGATCAAAGGGCTGCAACGCGCTCGCCTCGCGCACCGCGCGGGGACCGAAGCGGGTGCCGGTGCGGTGTGTTACCGCCTGGTCGAAGGGAACGCCGGTGATGGCGAGATCGACGCCGCTCAGGTCCTTCGTATAGCGCCGCCGCAGGAAACTCGTGGCACCGCCGAAGGCGTTTTCATAGGCAAGGCCGCGCCGCGCGGTCTTTGTGAAAGCAAGGTCGACCTCGCTTTTCGCATCTTCCAAAGCCATGGGAATGGGCTCCGTGACAGGGTCTGGCGTCGTTCGAGCCGGAGACGCCGCCGATCCGGATGCCCCGAGCCAAGACAACGGGCCGCGATTCGTCAAGAACGTTTGATCAAATCGCCGGGACACGGGCCCCGTCCGGACCGGAACGGGCCGGATGGGGAGGCTCTCTTGCGGCCCCGCTCCGGGGCCGCTCCCCTGGGTCAGAGCGGCTGGGCGCGCTCTACGAGGCGGGCGAAGAAGCTCGCGCCATAGGGCGCCGCCTCGTCGTTGAAATCATAGGCGGCATGGTGCAGGCCCGGCCCGTCGCCCTGGCCGAGGAAGAGATAGCATCCAGGGCGCTGCTCGAGAAGGTAGGAGAAATCCTCCGCCCCCATCTCGCGCCCCGCCTTGTCCGCCACCCCCGCCGCGCCCGCGATCTCGCGCGCGACCTCGACGGCAAAGCCGGTGCGGGAGTCGTCGTTCACCGTCGGCGGATAGCCAAGCTCGTAGTCGATCTCGAACGCGACCCCGTAGGAGGCCGCCTGCCCCGCCACGATCTCCTCGATCCGCCGCTTCAGCATCGCCCGCACGCCGGGCGTGAAGCTGCGGACGGTCGCGCCGAACCAGGCCGTCCCGGGGATGATGTTCGAGGCGGTCCCGGCGTGGATTTCCGTAATCGACACAACGGCTTCGTCGAGCGGATTGAGGTTGCGGCTGACCACGGTCTGAAGCGCCGCGATCATCCCCACGGCGGCCGGAATAGGGTCGATGCAGTCCTGCGGATAGGCGCCGTGGCCCCCCTTTCCGGTCAGCCGGACCCGAACGGTATCGACCGCCGCCATGATCGGCCCCGGCGTCGTCTCGAACCGGCCGAGCGGGACCTGCGGCGTGTTGTGGATCGCATAGACCTCGCCGATACCGAAGCGCTCGAGGATGCCCTCGCGCACCATCACCTCGCCGCCGCCGCCGTCCTCCTCGGCCGGCTGGAAGATCAGCGCGACCCGGCCGCGGAACCGGCGCGTCTCGCTCAGGTACTGCGCCGCGCCAAGCAGCATCGCGGTATGCCCGTCGTGGCCGCAGGCATGCATGACGCCCGGCACGGTCGAGGCATGCGGGGCGCCGGTCTCTTCCTGGATCGGCAGCGCGTCCATGTCCGCGCGCAGACCGATGGTCGGCCCTTCGCCCTGGCCCTCGATGATCGCGACGATGCCGGTGGTGGCGATCCCCTCGTGGATCTCGTCCACACCGAAGGCACGCAGCTTCTCGGCCACGAAGGCCGCCGTCTCGTGGCAGGCGAAATTCAGTTCGGGATGGGCATGCAGGTGGCGGCGCCATTCGGCCATCGCGGGGGCGAGGTCGGCGATACGGTTCAGGACGGGCATGATCGGGCCTTGGATGAGAGGATCGCGCAAACGATGTCAGTCCGGCGCGGCAACCGCAACGGCGTTCCTTCGGGCGGGGGTCGCTTTCCTCGCGTCAGGAAAGCGGCAGCGCGCGCTCCACGAGCCTTGCGAAGAAACTGGCGCCGTAGGGCGCCGCCGCGTCGTTGAAGTCGAAATCCGGCTCGTGCACCATGGGCCCGTGGCCCTGCCCCACGAAGACCAGCGCCCCCGGCCGCACCGCCAGCATCGCGCCGAAGTCCTCGGACCCCATGATCGGCGGGTGATTGGCGATCACCCGGTCCCTGCCCGATACCTCCTCGGCGACGGAAACCGCGAAACCTGTCGCCTCCGGGTCGTTGACCGTCGGCGCAAGGTCGATCAGGCCGCCGATCTCGACCGTCACGCCCATCGCTTGCGCGATGCCCTCGGCGATCTCGCGGATCCGGCGGCGGGCCATGTCCTGCACCTCCTGGCTGTAGCTGCGGACGGTGCCACCGAGATAGGCCTCGGCCGGGATGACGTTGTGGGTGTCACCGGCGTGCACTTGCGTGATCGAGATCACCAGCGGATCGAGCGCGTCATTGTTGCGCGCGATGATCGTCTGGAGCGCATTGCCGATGGTCAGGGCGGCGGCGACCGGATCGAGCGATCCCTGCGGATAGGCGGCGTGACCGCCCTGCCCCCTGATACGGATGTCGAAATCCGTGACCGCCGCCATGAAGGGGCCAGGCCGCGTGACGAAGGTGCCGATCTCATGCCGGGGCGAGGTGTGCAGGGCAAAGATCTCGTCGATCCCGAAACGCTCCATCAGCCCGTCCGCCAGCATCGCCGGGCCGCCCTGCCCGGTCTCCTCGCCCGGCTGGAAGACGAGCGCCGCGGTTCCGGCGAAATTCCGCGTTCCGGCAAGGTACTTGGCGGTGCCGAGCAGCATCGCGGTATGTCCGTCGTGACCGCAGCCATGGAGCCGACCTGGCACGGTCGAGGCATGGTCCGCTCCGGTCGCCTCGTGGATAGGCAGCGCGTCCATGTCGGCGCGCAGGCCGATGGTGCGCCCCCCGGCCCGCCCCCGGATCAGCGCGACGACACCCGTCCGGCCGATGCCCGCATGCACCTCGTCCACGCCGAAGTCGCGCAGGCGGGCGGCCACGAACGCCGCCGTCTCGGGACAGTCGAGCCCAAGCTCGGGATGCGCGTGAAGGTGGCGCCGCCACGCCTTCATCTCGGCTTCCATTTCCGCGATACTGTTCAGAACCGGCATCCCGCCCCCCACGCTGCGCCCGATGCCAGCCTAACCGCAGGACCCTGCAGGAAGGAAGCGCCATGTCTGCCGACGCCAGCCAGGCCCTCTGCCACGACCCCGAGGGCGGCATCGACCGTCTGGTCGAGATCATGGCGCGGCTCCGGCATCCCGAAACCGGCTGCCCCTGGGATCTCGAGCAGGATTTCGCGACCATCGCCCCCTATACGATCGAGGAGGCCTACGAGGTCGCCGATGCCATCGAGCGCGGCGCCTGGGACGAGCTGAAGGGCGAGCTTGGCGATCTTCTCTTCCAGGCGGTCTATCACGCCCGGATGGCCGACGAGGCCGGGCATTTCGCCTTTGCGGACGTCGTGCGCGCCATCTCGGACAAGATGATCGCCCGTCATCCCCATGTCTTCGGGGACGAGAGCCGCGACAAGAGCGCGGAGGACCAGACGCGGGACTGGGAACGGATCAAGGCGGCCGAGCGGGGTCCGCGCGCCACGCTCGGCGGGGTGGCGATTGGGCTGCCGGCGCTGACGCGGGCGGTCAAGCTGCAGAACCGCGCCGCGCGGGTCGGCTTCGACTGGCCCTCGACGGGCGAGGTGATCGACAAGATCGCCGAGGAGGCACGCGAGCTGAACGAGGCGCGCGGGAGCCTTACCGAAGCCGAGGTCTTCGAGGAATTCGGCGACCTGCTCTTCGTCGTCGCCAACCTCGCCCGGCACCTCAGGATCGACCCCGAGGCCGCGCTGCGCGGGGCCAATGCCAAGTTCACCCGCCGCTTCGCCGCGATCGAGGCCGCGCTGGCCGCGCGGGGCAAGCGGCCGGAGGACTCGGACCTTGCAGAAATGGACGCCCTCTGGAACGCGGCGAAGGCTGCGGAAAAGGCGGGAAAAATACCCAAGTGAATTGATAAGGTATTGACGCCTGCGGTCCGAGCCCTGATAAGGCGAGAAATGCCGACCAAAGGAGTCAACAATGAACGCGCAGACCTCCCTCCTCGCCCTCGCTGCGGTCCTGACCGCCGCACCGGCCTTCGCCGACGAGGTCAATGTCTATTCCTCGCGCCAGCCCGAGTTGATCCAGCCGCTCTTCGACAGGTTCACCAAGGAAACCGGCATCGCGGTCAATGTCGCCTTCGTCGAGAAGGGACTTGCGGAACGGCTGGCCAGCGAAGGCAGCCGCAGCCCGGCCGACCTCGTCATGACCGTCGACATCTCCAAGCTGGCGCAGATCGTCGATGCCGGCGTGACCCAGCCGGTGATCTCCGAGGTCCTCGGCGCGAATATCCCGGCCGAATTCCGCGACCCCGGCAACCAGTGGTTCGGCCTCACGAGCCGCGCGCGGATCATCTATGCCTCGAAGGAAAGGGTCGCGGACGGTGAGGTCACGACCTATGAGGACCTCGCGAACCCAAAGTGGAAGGGCCGCATCTGCACCCGGCCCGGTACACATGACTACAACCTCGGCCTGACCGCCGCGATGATCGTCCATCACGACACGGCCTATGCGAAGGGCTGGGCCGAGGCGCTGCGCGCCAACCTCGCCAAGAAGCCCGACGGCAACGACCGTTCGCAGGTCAAGTCGATCTGGGCCGGCGAGTGCGACATCTCTCTCGGCAATACCTATTACATGGGCCAGATGGTCGCCGATCCCGAGCAGAAGCCCTGGGCGGAGTCGGTCCGCATCGTCTATCCGACCTTCGAGAACGGCGGCACCCACATGAACGTCTCGGGCGTCGCGATGACGACCTCGGCCCCGAACCGCGAGGCCGCGCTGAAGCTGATGGAATGGCTCTCGTCCGACGAGGCGCAGGCGATCTACGCCGAGACAAACAACGAGTTTCCGGTGAAACCCGGCGTCAAGCGCTCGGCCCTTGTGGAAAGCTGGGGCGATTTCACGCCGGATACGATCAACCTGATGGACATCGCCAAGGAGCGCCCCGCCGCGCTGAAGCTCATGGAAGAGGTGAACTTCGACGGCTGAGCCTTTCGACGGAAAGACGAAAGGCCCCGAAGCGTCCGGGGCCTTTTGTCATGTCGGAGAACTCACTCCGCCGCGATGGCCGGAAAGATCTGGCCGGCGACGCGGATTCCGTCGGTGCGGGCAAGGGTCGCAAGGTCGGCCACATAGCGGCCCCGCAGATCGGCCAGCTGCAGCCCGGCAAAGCCGCTTTCCCGCGCGATCTGCGGCTGGTGGGCGTGGAAGGCCAGCAGGCGGTCGCGCTGGCCGGGGGCGAACCTGACGCCCTGACGGTAGTGACGCTGGAGCATCGTGATGGCGCTGTCGGTGATGACCGGCATCGGCAGGCCCGGAACCGGGGAGGTCAACCGAAGCCCGGGCGCAAGGTGCATCAGAAGTTCCTCGGGCGCCGCGTGGTCGGTCAGAACCGTAACCTCACGCGCCTGAAGCCCCTCGCGAAGGCCCTCGACCACCTCGACCCAGCCGCCGGCGAAGGCACCCATCGCGGGCACGAAATCGGCATAGGGCTCGACCTCGCGCTCAAGCGCGACGCGCGACCAGGCGGCGCGGAAAAGGCGGTCGTAGGGTTGCACGGTGACGACAAGACGGTCCACGGGGCGGCCAAGCGCCGCGCGCAGGACCTCGGCCCGCTTGCGCGCAGCCGGGTAGAAGCGGCCCGCCAGAAGCGCAGGCATCCGGCCGGCTAGATCGTGTTCGGAGACGATCAGACTGTCACTTCCGCGCGCCGCGCCGGCCAGCGCCGAGGCGACCGGCGGGACGAAAAAGTCGAGCGCGTCATCGCTGTGGCGCGCCTCGGGCCAGGCGCAGTCGAAGCTGCCGCCTGCCGCGCCGCCCCGTCCGGGATAGGCGAGATCATAGCCCCCGGCCGCGATCGCCGCGCGGTTGGCGCCGAGGAACCGCTGGAACTCTTCTGAGCCCGAGCAATGGAACCCGGCATGGACGGCGATCTGGCGGTGGTGTCTCGACATGGGGCGGACTCGGGGCGCGAGGGAGTTTGGTAAACTCCCGGTAAAGTCCCGCTCAATTGTGGCGAGTGTTTGACCACTTTGGGTTGAACTTGCGCCAAGTGCCCGGACTCAAACGGTATCCGCGCCTCTGGACAACGCGGCCCGGGCGCGACAGTCTTCCGGCGCCAGAGCACCCGAGGACGAAGCGATGCCGCCGCGCAAGATCATCATCGACACNNTCGACACCGATCCCGGCCAGGACGATGCCGTGGCGATTCTCCTTGCCCTCGCCTCGCCCGAGCTTGAGGTGCTGGGCATCACCGCCGTCGCCGGCAACGTGCCGCTGCCGCTGACGGCGAAGAACGCCCGCATGGTGTGCGAGCTGGCGGGCCGGCCCGATATCCGCATCTTCGCAGGATGCGACCGGCCGATGCAGCGCAAGCTCGTCACCGCCGAATATGTCCATGGCAAGACCGGCCTCGACGGCATCGCCCTGCCCGATCCCGTGATGCCGCTGCAAGAGGCCCACGCCGTCGATTTCCTGATCGAGACGCTGCGGGAGGAGGCACCGGGGACGGTGACGCTTTGTCCCCTCGGGCCGCTCACCAATATCGCGACCGCCTTCACCCGAGCGCCCGATATCGTGTCCCGCGTGGCCGAGATCGTGCTGATGGGTGGCGCCTATTTCGAGGTGGGCAACGTCACTCCGGCGGCCGAGTTCAACATCTTTGTCGATCCCGAGGCGGCCGCGATCGTGTTCCGCTCTGGCGTGCCGCTGGTCGTCGCCCCGCTCGACGTCACCCACCAGGCGCTGACGACACGGGCGCGCGTCGAGGCGTTCCGCGGCCTTGGCACCCGTGTCGGCCATGCGGTCGCCAGCTGGACCGATTTCTTCGAACGCTTCGACATGGCCAAATACGGCTCGGAAGGCGCGCCGCTGCACGATCCCTGCGTGATCGCCTACCTCCTCCAGCCGGATCTCTTCACCGGCCGCCACGTCAACGTCGAGATCGAGACGCAAGGGGCACTGACGCTCGGGATGACGGTTGCCGACTGGTGGCGCGTCACCGGGCGCGAGGCGAACGCGATGTTCCTCGGCGGGATCGACGCCGAAGGGTTCTACCGGCTTCTGACCGCGCGGCTCGCGCGGCTGTGAGACGCGGGTCTCTTCACCCTTCCCGCCAAGGGCGCTAGACCCGCCGCATGGAACTGCGTCTCGCCACCTACAACGTCCACAAATGCGTCGGCCTCGACCGCCGGCGGCGGCCCGAGCGCATTCTCGAGGTCATCAACGCGCTCTCCGCCGATATCGTCGCCCTGCAGGAGGTCGACCACCGCATCCCGCCGCGCCCCGCCGCGCTGCCGCCCGACCTCATCGCGCATGAAACCGATTTCGGCGTCCTGCCGTTCGCGCCGAACGAAACGAGCCTTGGCTGGCACGGCCAGACCATCCTCGTCCGCCACGGTCTCAAGGTCGAGACGGTGCGCCGGGTGCTCCTGCCCGGGCTCGAGCCGCGCGGCGCGATCCTGGCCGAGCTTTCGCTGCAATCCGGCCCGTTCCGCGTGGTCGGCGTTCATCTCGGCCTCATCCGCCGCTACCGGATGATGCAGCTTGCCGCGATCCGCGCCGCCATCACCCGGCGCGGCGAGATGCCGACCGCGATCCTCGGCGATTTCAACGAATGGAGCGCGCGGGGCGGCGCCGAACCCCTTGGCCCCGCCTTCCGCCTCCACGCCGGCGGTCCCTCGTTTCCGGCGGCCCGCCCCTTCGGCGCGCTCGACCGCATCGCGCTCGGCCCGGGGGTCCACCTTCTCGACGCCGGGGTGCACGCGACAGCCCCCGCGCGCGTTGCCTCGGACCACCTGCCGCTCTGGGCCGACCTGCGCATCGGCGGCTGAGCTCCGCGCATCCCACTTGCCTGACCGAACGCCCCGCGCTAGAGAACGGGGCACGCGGGTGTAGCTCAATGGTAGAGCAGAAGCTTCCCAAGCTTACGACGAGGGTTCGATTCCCTTCACCCGCTCCAGCTCCTTCCGTGCTAGACTTGTGCCGCGCCCCGGAACAGGACGGCGCGATTTCAGGGAGGACTTTGCAAATGAGAGTTATGCTCGCGGCGATTGTGGGGCTGACGTTCCTTGCCAGCCCTGCGTTTGCAAACCAGTGTCCGGCGCTCATGACCAAGATCGACACGGCGATGGCAACCGCGACGGTCGACGACGCCACGAAGGCGCAGGTGATGGCGCTTTACGAAAGCGGCAAGGCCGCGCATGAAGGCGGCGATCATGCCAAGGCCGAAACCGACCTTGGCGAGGCGCTGAAGCTGCTCGGCATGTAGGCCGGGCTTGACGCAGTATGAAGGGCGACCCCGGCCGCCCTTTTCATTGACTGCCTCCTGCGGTATCGGGCGCGAGCATGAAGGAGGCACCCATGTCCAAGATCACCCGCATCGAAACCGGCAAGCGCATGTCGAATGCCGTCATCCACAATGGCATCGTCCATCTGGCCGGCGTCGTCGGCGAACCGGGTGGCGATGTCACGCAGCAGACGAAGGACTGCGTCGCCGAGATCGACCGTCTTCTGGCGCTTGCGGGGTCGGACAAGACGCGGATCCTGCGCGCGCAGATCTGGCTGGCCGACATCAACCGCGACTTCGCGGCGATGAACGCCGTCTGGGACGCATGGGTGCCCCAGGGCGATGCCCCGGCCCGCGCGACCGGCGAGGCCAGTCTCGCCGCGCCGGACTATCTTGTGGAGATCATCATCACGGCGGCGCAGGCCTGAGGCTCACAGCGCCGCAGCCATCACGCAGAGCATCTCGAACATCAGCGAGGCACCGAGCCAGGCGGTGCCTCCCGAGGGATCGAAGGGCGGCGAGACCTCGACAAGGTCCGCCGCCACGATGTTCAGCCCGGCGCATTCCCGCACGACCTGCATCGCCTGAAAGGCGTTCGGCCCGCCCCATTCCGGCGTGCCTGTCCCCGGCGCGACCGAGGGATCGACGAAATCGATGTCGTAGGACATGTAGGCCGGCGCCGTCCCGACGACCTCGCGCGCCTCGGCCATCACATCCTCGATGCCGCGGGCAAAGAATTCCTCGATCGTGACGATCCTGATGCCATGCTCCTCGGCGAAATCGCGGTCGGCGCTGTCGTACATCGTGCCCCGGATGCCGATCTGGATCATCCTCGCGGGGTCGAGGAGCCCTTCCTCGACCGCCGAGCGGAACGGGTTGCCATGGGTAAGGACGGTGCCCCCGAAATAGGGCGGGAAAAGATCGGTATGACTGTCGAAATGCACAAGGCCCAGCGGCGCGTCCTTCGCAAGACCCCGCAACACCGGCAGCGTGCAAAGATGATCGCCCCCGACACTCAGCGGCCGGATTCCACGTGCCTTCAGCCCGGCGAAATAGCGCGCGAACCGCGCAAGCGTGTCGGCGCTATCGACCGGGTTCGGCCCGACATCGCCGAGGTCGGCGCAATTGGCCGCCTCGAAGGGTCTCAGCCCCGTCACCGGATGCTGCGCGCGGATCATCGTCGAGGCGTCGCGCAGCTGGCGCGGCGCGTGGCGCGGACCGGGCCGGTTCGACACGCCGCCGTCCCATGGCAGACCGACAAGACCGATCTGCACCTCGCCTGCCCGCTCGTGGCCTTCGGGCACGTGCGGCAGGCGCATGAAGGTCGGAATGCCGGCGAAACGCGGCAGGTCCATACCGGAGATCGGCTGGAAAAAGGCGTCGGCCATCACGAAACTCCCCCGCTTTTCGGCGAAGCTTAGACGGGCCGGCGAAAAGGTAAAGCCCGCCTCAGGCCTCGAGCTCGGTATCCCAGTAGAGGAAGTCCGCCCAGCTTTCGTGCAGGAAGTTCGGCGGGAACCGGCGGCCGGCGCGCTGCATCTCCTCGGCCGAGGGCTGGCGCACAGGACGGCGCAGACTGAGGCCGGAATGCTTCAGCGACTTGTTCGCCTTCCGCAGGTTGCAGGGCGAGCAGGCGGCCACCACGTTCTCCCAGCTCGTCACCCCGCCGCGCGAGCGGGGCACGACGTGATCGAAGGTCAGGTCGCCTTTCGAGCCGCAGTACTGGCAGCAGAACTCGTCCCTCAGAAAAAGATTGAAGCGCGTGAAGGCCACGCGCTTCTGGGGTCTCACGTAGTCCTTCAGAACCACGACCGAGGGTATTCGGATCGCCGCCCGTTGCGACCTCACCACCTCGTCATATTCCGCGACGATCGTCACCCGGTCCAGCACCGCCGCCTTGATCGCCTCCTGCCAGGGCCAGAGCGAGAGGGGATAGTAGGACAGAGGACGGAAATCGGCATTCAGGACAAGCGCCGGGAACTGCTTCAGGGCAGAGGGTTCCCGGACGAAATGCGTCCTGAAGTCGTCGTCGTGAACCCTGTCGAGCATAAGTGACTCCGTCCTCGCCCTGCCTGCCTGCCGGCATCAAGGGCGGGAGCGCCGCCCCTGCTTATCCACAACTATATCTGGCGTTTTGCCACTGGCAAGCCCCGCTATCTGCGCCTCTTTGCTAGCGCGGCAAAGTGACAAGGGGATGACGATGCCCCCGATGGCCGCTCCGAGCCCCTTGAAAGTGCGCCCGTGGAGACAGACCTCGCGGTGGCGGAGGCCATCTGTCACGGCGTGATCGGCCTTGCCGTCACGATGCGGCGGACGGCATGCCATTCCGTCGAATTCGCTGCGCCTGGCGTTTGCGTCCGCGCGTCAGCCCGGCAGCTTGTCCTTGAGGAACTGCAGCGCCACCGACAGCCCGTCGGGCGCGATGCCATGGCCGGTGCCCTTCATGACATGACCATAGGTCTCGAACCCCGCCGCGCTCAGCGCCTTGCCGGCGATCCCCATGTCGGCGAAAGGAACCATCGGGTCCTGATCGCCGTGGACGAGAAGGACGGGCGGCTTCGACACCGCCTCGGCCTCCAGCCGCTCGGGCTGCAGGAGCCGACCGGAGAAGGCGACGATCCCGGCCACGGGGACCGGGCGGCGCGGCAGGACCTGCAATGCCATCATCGTGCCTTGCGAGAAGCCGATAATGGCTAGCCCTGCCGGCGTCAGCCCCTCTTCGGCAAGACGCGCGTCGAGAAAGGCGTTGAGGTCGGCCGAGGACTGGATGAGGCTCGCCTTCGCCGCGTCCTCGGACGATCCGTCGAGCCAGGGGATCGGGAACCACTGGCGACCGAAGGGATTGTTGGCGCAGGGCTCGGGCGCGTCCGGGGCCACGAAGA
Organism: Paracoccaceae bacterium; assembly: GCA_020446905.1. GTDB lineage: Bacteria > Pseudomonadota > Alphaproteobacteria > Rhodobacterales > Rhodobacteraceae > Albidovulum. The sequence goes on from JAGRDU010000139.1 coordinate 23,915, forward strand.
CCGTCCCCGGCAGATGCGGCCCGAGGGGATCGGCAAGGCCCAGAAGGTCCGCCCCGTCCGCGCCATAGCCATGGAGAAAGACGATCAGCGACGTCGCCGTGCCCGACCGTGCCGCCCTGCGGCCGAACTTCAATTCCCGCGTCACCTGATGCCCTCGCGCTTGCGTTCCAGACGGTAGTAGGCCCAGAGCGCCCGCGCCGCAACCGCCCGCCACGGGCTCCAGGCCCCGGCCATCCCCCGAAGCGCCTTTTCGGACGGCCGCTGCGGCAGATCGAAGAGCATCCGCGCCGCCTCTTGCAGGGCCAGATCGCCCGGCGCGAAGACATCCGCGCGGCCAAGCGAGAACATCGCGTAGATCTCGGCCGTCCAGCGGCCGATGCCAGGCAGCGCGACGAGGGCCCCGATCACCTCCTCGTCGGGCCGCCCGCGCAGCGCGGGATAGTCGAGATCCGCGCGCGCCAGCGCCTGCGCATAGCGGATCTTCTGCCGGCTGAGGCCGCAGGCGCGCAGTGCCTCTTCCCCTGCTCCGGCAATCGCCCCGGCCTCGAAGAGGCCCGCCGCCGCCAGACGGTCCCGCATCGCGGCCGCCGAAGCCGTCGAGACCTGCTGGCCGAGGATCGCGTCCAAGAGCGCCGCGAATCCGTCCGGGTGGCGGCGGAGCGGCAGGGGGCCGGTGCGCTCCAGCAGCGCGGCAAAGCGCGGTTCGCGCGCGGCAAGCCAGGCCGCGCCCTCGGCGACGCAGGCATCGGTCTCGATGAGACGCCCGACCACGGTCAGACCGGCAGGTCGGCGGGCGGGTTCCTCAGAAGCCGCGCCATCGCATCAAGCGCGCGGACGAACTCTGCCTCGGGCGAGCGTCCGTCAATGGCGATGCGGATCGCGTTCGGCGCCGAGCCGTCCATCAGCGCGTATTCGTCGGCCGAGCGGACAAGGACGCCGGCGCTTTCGGCCTCGCGCATGAAGGTCGAGGCGCGCCAGCCCATCGGCAGCTTCAGCCAGACGAAGGCAAGCCCGCGCTGCCAGGCGAGGTCGAAGGTGCCGAGCGCGTTCAGCGTCAGTTCCAGGCGCCGTTCCAGCACCGCCTGCGCCGCCTCCTTCAGCCGCACCGCCTCGCCGCTGGCGAAAAGCGAGAGCATCAGGTCGACGATGGGCCGCGCAAGCCCGAAATAGGAATGCTGCGCCGCGAGCCTTGCGTATTCGCCCTGCCCCGTGGGGCAGACGATGCCCCCGAACCTCAGCCCGGCGGCAAGCGACTTCGACACCGAGGTCACATGCCACGTCCGCTCGGGCGCCAGCGCGCGCAGTGCCGGCGCGCTGGCCTGCCCGACCGAATAGCAGTCATCCTCGACGATCTGCAGGTCATGATGGCGCGCGACCTCGACGATTTCGGCGCGCCGCCGGGCGGGCATCCGCGCCGTGGTCGGGTTCTGCGCCTCGGTCGTCAGGCAGACGATCCGCGCGCCGGTGCGGCGGCAGGCCTCGTCCAGCGCCTCGGCGGACAGGCCCGCGACATCGACGGCGACGGGCACGACCTCGGCCCGGTTCAGTCGCGCGGCATGGCGGAAGCCGGGATAGGCCAGTTCCTCCAGCATCACCTGCGGCCGCGGCCCCTTGAGGCAGCATTGAAGCGCAAGGCCGATGGCGTTCTGCCCGCCTTGTGTCAATACAATATCCTCACCCGTGACCTGCCCGAGGTCGCGGTCGCAAAGCCAGCCGGCATAGGCCGCCCGCAGCGCCCCGTCGCGCTTCAGCCCCGGGTAGCCGAGATAATCGAACCCCGCCGCCGCGATGCCGGCAAACGCCGCGGCCATGGCCGCGTTCTGCCCGACATCCGGCAGTTGCGGGCTGCGCAGGTCGACAAGTCCCGATCCCGGCGCGACCGGAGACTTCAGGATCGCTGGCATCTCGAGCAGAAGTGCCTGATCTGCCCCGAATTTCGGGCGCGTCGCGGCAACGAAGGTGCCGCGTCCGACGGCAGCCTCCAAAAGCCCCTCCTGCGTGACGATCTGGTAGGCCCGCGCCACCGTTCCCGGCGTCATGCCAAGCCGCCAGGCGAGGTCCCGCACCGGCGGCAGGCGGTCGCCTTTCGCAAGATCGCCCGAGCGCACCGCGTCCCGCAGCGCATGGGTCAGGGCCAGATACTTCGGCCCATCGAAGCGGGTGAGGTCGGGCATCCATATTGTATCAGTCACAATGTACCTCTGGAAGGCCTGAAGACCGCATTGTATCAATGAGACTACAAGATTCTATTGTTTGTATCAACACAAAGGTGCCCCATGACCCGGATTGCCTCCGCTCTCCCGAAGCCACTCGCCCAGCTGGCCGCCTTCGTGACGACCGCGCGCGCAAGTCAGACGCTGCGCCTTTGGACCGCGCGCCGGCGCAGCCGCCGGCATCTTGCAGACCTCGCGCCGCATCACCTGCGTGACATCGGTCTCGATGCCATGAGCGCCGAGGCCGAAGCGAAACGCGCCTTCTGGCAATGACACAGGGTCCCATCATCCCCGTGGACCCTCTTCCTGGGCCGGGCCATGCCCGGCCTCTTTTTTGATCCGAAGTAGGCGCCATGCCCAGGGTTGCGATGTTCCAGGCCGATGCCTTCAGCGACCGCCGCTTCGCGGGCAATCCGGCGGCAGTCCTCGCGACCGAGGCGCCTCTCGCGCCGGCGCTGATGCAGGCCATCGCAGCGGACGGCACGCCAGTGGATTTCGTCTCGCGCTATTTCGCGCCCGGCTCCGGGATCGACGAAGACCCGGGACGGGCTCGGCCCATGCGACGCTCGCGCCCAACTGGGCCGGGCGGATCAGCCGAAGCGAGCTGACCGGCTTTCAGGCGTCAAGGCGCGGCGGGCTCGTCGCCTGCCGCGTTCACGACTGCCATGTCGATCTGAGCGGAGGCGCGGTCACGATCTTCCGTGCCGACCTGCGCCTGCCGGACTAGGCGACTGCTTCGATCGCGATCGCGCGGCGCTTCAGCTCTGAATAGAGCGCCGGAAGCACCTTGGTCTGGTCGACCGCATAGCGCAGGACCTCGCGCAGGGTCCGGTCTGCGCCCGGGGTCCGGACACGCCAGGTCATCCGGCGCGACACGCCGTCATCGTAGATGATCTCAAGCTGACCGGCTGCTCCGCGGCGCAGACCAAGGAAATCGAACCCCCCGTGGGAGCTGTGGTAGGACTGGAGTGGCATGTGACTGCTCTGGTTTTTTCTGCCTCAATGGCGGCACCATGACGGCCCGGGTGCCCTTCGGTCAATCGCCCGTCCCACACATAAGCGTGAATGCGCGGGACCGTGCCGAATCTGCCGCGAAAACGCGCGCTATCCGCCCGCTTTCGCCCAGGCCTTCAGCTGTTCAAGGCGCTCGGGCGTCGGCGGTCCCGACAGGATGGCCGCCGCCTCTTTCAGCCGCGCCTCGGGCAGATCCCACCATTTCAGGGCAAGCAGCGCCTCGATAACGGGCGCCGGAAAGCGCGGCCTGAGCAGCACCGCGGGATTGCCGCCCCAGATTTCGTAAGGGCCGATGTCGCGGGCGACGACCGCGCCCGCCCCGACCACGGCGCCGTCCGCGATGGTCACGCCCGACAGGATCGTCGCGCCCTGCCCGATCCAGACGTCGTTGCCGATGACGACATCGCCGCGGCTTTGCGGATGGCCGACGATGCCCTCGCCGCCAAGCTCCTCAAGATGGATGTGGCCGAAGGGGAAAGTGGAGATCCAGTCGATCCTGTGATTGCCGCCCAGCAGCACGGTGACGCCGTCCGCGATCGAGCAGAAGGCGCCGATCCTGAGGGCGGTCCCCTCGCCCCATTCGAGGATCGTCATCCGCTGGTGCCCGTAGGTGAAGCGTCCGACCTCCACCGGGCTGCGGCCCACTGCCGCGCGGCGCGTTCCGGTCACGGGCGCGTCGGCGAAGACGCTCTTGCGCTTGCGCGATCCGAAAAGCTTGCCGAAACCCGCCACACCGCCCCCTGTCCCTCTGCCCGCACCTTGCCACCTCGGCACCGCGGGCGCCAAAGAAAAAGGGCCGCGCGTGAGGCGGCCCTTCCTGTCCTGTTCGTCCGTTCCGGCGGTCAGCGCTTGGAGAACTGGAACGACCGGCGGGCCTTGGCCTTGCCGTATTTCTTCCGTTCGACGACGCGGCTGTCGCGGGTCAGGAAGCCGGCGGCCTTCAGCGCCGGTCGCAGGCTCGGTTCATAGAGCTGCAGCGCCTTAGAGATGCCGTGCTTGACCGCGCCGGCCTGACCCGAGAGCCCACCGCCCGCGACCGTGGCCATCACGTCGAACTGGCCTTCGACATTGGCGACCTGGAAGGGCTGGCGCAGGATCATCTGCAGCACCGGACGGGCGAAATACTTCGTGTAGTCGATGTACTCACCCTTGTTGTCGCGGATCAGGAACTTGCCCGACCCCGGCTTGATCCAGACGCGTGCGACCGCGTCCTTGCGCTTGCCGGTGGCATAGCTGCGGCCAAGCGCGTCGCGCTGCGGCTCGCGCGGGGCGTCGATTTCGACCGCCGCGGGCGTGCCCGACACGACCGACTTCAGATCGTCGAGGGATTTGATGTCTTCGGCCATCTTCATGCGCTCCGGGTGTTCTTCGGGTTCATCGACTTGACGTCGAGGACTTCGGGCGACTGCGCCTCGTGCGGGTGTTCGGTCCCGGCATAGACGCGCAGATGGGTCATCTGCTGGCGGCCGAGCTTGTTGCGGGTGATCATGCGCTCGACGGCCTTGATGACGACGCGCTCGGGATGGGCGCCCTCAAGCACCTGCTCGGCGGTGCGGAACTTGATGCCGCCCGGGTGGCCGGTGTGCCAGT
>JAGRDU010000140.1 GCA_020446905.1 Paracoccaceae bacterium
AATACTCTCGGGGGGTCCGGGGGGCGGAAAGCCCCCCGGCGGGTCGGCCCGGCGCCAGCCGGGACGAAATCCCTTATTTCTGCGGCTCGTACCAGGAGGCGAGACCCTCCTGCAGGCGCGCCGCCGCGGCCTCCGGCGTCTCGGTGCCGCGGATCACGTTGGCCGAGGCGTTCCAGGTCTCGTTCTCAAGGTTCGGCGTGCCGCGCGACAGGATCTGGTAGGTCGAGCGGATCGTCGAGCTGCACTTGCCGCGCCAGGAGACGAATTCCTGCGCCAGCGGGTCCTGCATCTCGACCGGCGCCGAACTGAGCGAGAAGAAGCCGGGCAGGGCGTTGGCGTAAAGGCTCGCGAATTCGGCCGATCCGACCCATTCTAGGAACGCCTTGGCCGCGTCCGCATTCGGGCTCGCCGCGTTTAGGCCGATCGCGATGTCGGTGTGGTCCGAGATGAAGCAGGGATCGCCGGCATTCACCACCGGCGGCGGGAAGGCGCCCATCTCGAAATCGGCCTGGGTGTTGAAGCCCGAGATTTCCCACGATCCGGCGGGGTAGATCGCCGCGCGGCCGAGCGTGAAGAGGTTCTGGCTGTCCGGATAGGTCTGCGCCTCGAACCCGTCGCCAAGATAGTCCTTCCACTTGGCCAGCGTACGGAACGGCGCCACCCAGGGCTCGTCGGTCAGCTTCTGTGTCCCCTTGATGAGCGCAAGCCGACCCTCTTCGCCCTTCCAGTAGTTCGGACCGATGTTCTGGTAGCCCATGGTCGCGGCTTCCCACTGGTCGTTGGTGCCCATCGCCATCGGGATATAGGTGCCGTCTGCCTTGATCTTGTCGAGCGCGGCGAAGAAGTCGGCCTCGGTCGCCGGAACCTCGATCCCGAGCGCGGCGAACGCGTCCTTGTTGTAGATGAAGCCATGGATCACGCTGGCCATCGGCACGCAGAAGGTGTGCGCCCCGTCATCGGTCTGCCAGGCCGATTTCGCGACATCCGAGAAATTCGCCATGGCCGCGAGGCCCGAGAGATCCGCCAGCTTGCCGCCGTCGTAAAGCGCGAGCGAGGCGTCGAAGGGCCGGCAGGTGATGAGATCGCCCGCCGTGCCGGCGTCGAGCTTGGAGTTCAGCGCGGCGTTATATTCGGCCGGCGCCGAGGGGGTGAATTGCACCTTGATGCCGGGATGCCCGGCCTCGAAGGCGGGGATGATCTGGTCCTGCCAGATGGAGAGGTCGTCGTTGCGCCAGCTCTCGATCGTCAGCGTCACATCCTGCGCGCTGGCGACGCCGCCCGTGCAGAGGATCGTCGTGGCCAGAAGAAGGCGGCCGAGTTTCGTCGTCATGATAGTCTCCCTTGGTTGGTCGTGTCGTGCCGGCCCGTGTCCCGGGCCTTGTCGTGACGCGCGCGTGCGGCGCGCAGGTTACCCCCGCACTCCGCCAGAAGCGCGGAGGCATCGGATTGCGAAAGTCCGTCGGCGATCAGCACAGCAGGTTTCACGGCACCGCCAGCGCGGGCCAGCGCAGCCTCCGCCTCGGCGCTGCCGACGCCCGCGATCGCCTCGACCATCCGGCGTGCGCGGCTGCGCAGCTTGGCGTTATCCGCGACCAGCCCCACCATCATGCCGTCATGCACCTCGCCAAGAAGGATTCCCGCCAGCGTCGACATGAGGTTGAGCGCAACCTTCTGCGCGGTTCCGGCCCCCATGCGGGTCGAGCCGGCGATGACTTCCGGAGGCGTCGGCAGGCAGATCGCGACATCGGCCCCTTCGAAGATCGCCGCCCCGGCCACGTTGGCGATGGCGACGACACGCGCGCCGCGCGCGCCGGCAGCTGCGGCAAGCGCGAGCGGGTAGGGCGTCGCACCCGAAGCGGTCACCGCGATCACGAGGTCCTGCGCGCCAAGCAGCGCCCCCGCCGCCCGGCCATCCTCGGCGTCATCCTCGGTCGCGCCCGGCATTGAGGCATCGCGCGGCAGGCCGCCGGCCATGCGCAGCAGGATCCGCGCGGGATCGACCCCATAGGTGCCGGGAAGCTCAAGGCCATCGGAATTCGCCATCAGCGCCGAGGACCCCGCGCCGGCATAGACGAGGCGCCCACCCGCGCGTACCGTCTCGGCCATCAGGCGGGCGCCCTCGGCAATTTGCGGCAAGGCAGGGGTCACCGCGCGCACCGCCTCGATCTGGGCGGAAAGCAGGAGAGACAGCACCTCCTCGGCCGGGCGCGCGTCGATGCCCGGTGCCGCTGGATGAAACTCTTCCGTGCTCGGAAAAGGCATGGAATCCCCCTGGTTCCCACAAGAATACCTTTTTAATACCTTTTGTCCACGACTTTCTGAATTCCGGCCGAATGGTATCATAAATCCCCGAAGTTCCGCGCCAAAAGACGATTTCTCGCTTTGATTTGAGCAATAGGTATTATAAAGGTATTCTATGAACGCGCGCGACTCAGTCCTTATCGGCGTCGATGGCGGCGGCACCTCCTGCCGCCTCGCCCTCATTGCGGAGGGCCTGCGCCACGAGGTGCGCCTCGGCCCCGCGAATGCCTCGACCGGATTCGAGGCCGCCGTCGCCACGCTGTCCGAAGCCCTCCGGCAGGCCGCGACACTGGCGCGCCTTTCGCCCGACGACATTGCCGGCGCGACCGCGCATTTCGGCCTCGCCGGCGTCATGAATGCCGAGATCGCCGGACGTGTCGCCGCCCGGATGCCGATCCGCGCGCTGACCGTGACCGACGACCGGCCAACCACGATCGCGGGCGCGCTGGGGGGCGGGGACGGCACCGTCGCGGCAATCGGCACCGGCTCGTTCATCGGCCGACAGGCTGGCGGCACCTTGCGCGGCATCGGCGGTTGGGGCTTTTATCTCGGCGATCAGGCCTCTGGCGCCTGGCTCCTGCGCCGCTGCTTCGAGGAGGTCATGCTGGCCGTTGACGGCCTCGGCCCGAAGACGGAACTGGTCCGCACGATCCTTGCCGCGCATGGAGATGATCCCGGCCGGATCGTCCAGTTCTCTCTCAGCGCGCGCCCCGCCGACTATGCCACGCTCGCGCGCGAAGTGGTCGGGGCCGCGGATCGGGGCGACGCACTCGGGATGCGCCTGATGGAGGAGGGGACGCGCTATATCCGGGCCGCCATGACCGCGCTCGGATGGCAGCCGGGCGAGGCGTTCTGCCTGACCGGTGGACTTGGCCCCGCCTACGAAGCGCGGCTCGGACTGCAGGTCGTGGCGCCGAAGGGCACGGCGCTGGACGGCGCGCTCGTCCTCGCGCGCAGGGCGGCGGAGGGTGGCGCATGACCGTGACCGAATTCTTCGATCCATCCCGCTGGCTCGATCCGGCGAACGGCCCGCTCTACGTCCAGTTCCGCAAACGGATCGAGGCGGGCATCGCCTCGGGCTTTCTTGCCCCCGACATGCCGCTGCCGCCCGAACGCGAGATCGCCGCTCTGACCGGCATGTCGCGGGTAACGGTGCGCAAGGCGGTCGCCGAGCTGGCCGAACGCGGCCTCATCCTGCAGCGCCAGGGGTCGGGGTCCTTCGTCGCCCCGGCGCGGCCCCGGGTGGAACAATCGCTCTCGCGCCTCACCTCGTTCTCCGAGGACATGGCGCGGCGCGGGTTCCGGTCCGAGATGGACTGGCTCGAACGTGGGCTCTTTCAGCCGGTGCCCGAGGAGATTGCCGCGCTGTCGCTTCAGCCCGGGGAGCAGGTTGCCCGGCTCGCCCGTCTGCGCCGGGCCGACGGCCGCCCGATGGCGATCGAGCGCGCCTCGCTGCCGCCAGACCTGCTGCCGAACCCGCTCGCGGTGACCCAGTCGCTTTATGACGTGCTCGGCAAGGCGGGGGTGCGGCCCGTTCGCGCGACCCAGCGGATTTCCTCGGTCAACCTTGGCCCGGCCGAGGCCGAACTCCTTGGCGTCGCACCAAGCGCCGCCGGCCTCAGGATCGAGCGGATATCCTACCTTCCGGACGGCCGGGTCGTCGAGTTCACGCGCTCGCTTTATCGCGGGGACGCCTATGATTTCGTTGCGGAATTGCGCCTTTCGGAGAGTTGAGATGACACGAACCAAAAGCCTGATGCGCGACGAGATCCTCGAGATTCCCGCAGCCGTTGCACGGCTTCTGGACCAGGGTGGCCCCGCGATCCGCGAGGCCGCCGCAGCCGCACGCCAGCTCGACCCCGCCTTTATCGCGACCGTGGCCCGCGGCTCCTCGGACCAGGCCTGCAGCTTCCTGAAATACGCCTTCGAGATCGCGCGCGGCCTGCCGGTCGCCTCGATCGGCCCCTCGGTCGCCTCGATCTACAAGGCGCCGCTGAAGCTGAACGGCGCGCTTTGCATCGCGGTTTCGCAATCCGGCCAGAGCCCCGACATCGTCGAGATGGCGCGCGCGGCAGGGGCAGGGGGGGCGCTGACCCTCGCGGTGACGAACGATGCGGCCTCGCCGCTCGCCCGGGCGGCGGGCCGCGTCCTCGCGCTGCACGCCGGACCTGAGCTCAGCGTTGCGGCAACCAAGACCTTCGTGACCTCGGCGGTCGCGGGCCTTTCGCTCTTGGCGGAGTGGTCTGACGATCCGGCTCTGCGGACGGCGCTTTCCGACCTGCCGGGGCACCTTGAGCGCGCCGCCAACTGCGACTGGAGCGCGCTCGCGGATCGTCTGGTGACGACGGAATCGCTCTACACTCTCGGCCGGGGGCCGGGCTTCGCGATGTCGGGCGAGGCGGCGCTCAAGTTCAAGGAGACCTGCCGTATCCATGCCGAGAACTTCTCCTCGGCCGAAGTCCTGCACGGGCCGGTGTCCATCGTCGGGCAGGGCTTTCCGGTCCTCGCCTTCGCCGCAGGGGACGCAGCCGAGGGGGCGGTCGTCGAGATCGCGGACGAGATGGCGTCCAAGGGCGCCGAGGTCTTCGTGACATCGGTCCGCGCGCGCCATGCCAGCGCGCTGCCGGCGGTGCGCACGGGCCATCCGCTCACCGATCCCGTCGCGCTGATCGTCAGCTTTTACGCCATGGTGGAGCGGGTCGCGGTCGCGCGCGGGATCGACCCGGACCGGCCGCGCCACCTTCGCAAGGTCACGGAGACTCTGTGATGGGCGGGACGCTCTTCACCGGCGCCGCGATTTTCGACGGCGCGAGCTTGCGCCCCGGCGCGCTGCTGGTCGAGGACGGCGCAATCGCGGCGATCCTTCCGCCCGGCGCGAGCCCCGACGGAGCAGTGGAACACCGGTTGCCCGGCGGCATTCTCGCGCCCGGCTTCGTGGATCTGCAGGTGAACGGCGGCGACGGCGTCATGTTCAACGACGACCCTAGCCGCGCCACGCTGGAGCGGATCGCGGCGGCGCATGCGACGCTTGGCGCGCTCACGATCCTGCCGACGTTGATCACCGACACGGCAGAGACAACGCGGGCCGCTGTGGCGGCCGTCGAGGAGGCCGTGCGGGCAGGGGTTCCGGGGATCGCCGGCCTGCACCTTGAGGGTCCGCATCTGAGCCTCGCCAGAAAGGGCGCGCACGATCCGAAACTGATCCGCAGGATGGAAGAGGCGGACCTGAGGTTCCTCTGCGATGCCGCCCGAAGGATGCCGAGACTTAAGATTACAATCGCGCCAGAAAGTGTTGATAAAGAACAGATAATGGCACTTTCAAATGCCGGAATCCTGGTCTCCCTCGGGCACAGCGATGCGCCGTTCGCGACCTGTATCGCGGCTGCGGCGGCCGGAGCCCGCAATGTCACGCATCTTTACAACGCGATGAGCCAGCTCACCAACCGCGAGCCCGGTCTGGTCGGCGCCGCGCTGCGCGCCCCGGGGCTCAGCGCCGGGATCATCGCGGACGGGCTGCATGTCCATCCGGCGGCCCTGCGCCTTGCGCTGGCGGCCAAGGAAGGGCCGGGCGCCCTGTATCTCGTCTCGGACGCGATGGCGCCGGCAGCGAGCGAGATCGAGGGCTTCACGCTGAACGGTCGCGACATCCGGCGCGCTGACGGCCGGTTGACCCTTGCGGACGGTACGCTCGCCGGCGCCGACCTCGACCTCGCACAGGCGCTGCGCGTGATGACGCGAGAGGTCGGCGTGCCGCTGGCGCAGGCACTTTCGATGGCGACTTCGATTCCGGCGCGCGTCGCCGGACTTGATCGCACGGCCGGATTTATCGCGCCGGGGCGGACGGCGGACCTCGTCCATCTGACGAGTGACCTGCATCTGATGGCGATCTGGCGCCGGGGCGATCCTGTTGCGCCGTTCAGGAGACGGGCACAGGCATAGCCAATTATCCGATAAGCAGAATTATGTAATATTAGGATAAGAGCTCACTCAACACTCTGGCGCCCGACCGAAAAATCGCTCAGGCTGTGGCCTTGTCTGATACCCGGAGAACCCATGGCCGTCTCACCCCCCGTATGCGACTTCGGCTGGCAAGCACCGGACTTTCGCCTGCCCGGCACCGATGCTCGCGACTGGAGCCTTGACGACATTCGCGGTCCGCGCGGCACGCTCGTCATGTTCATCTGCAACCATTGCCCCTATGTCCAGTCGGTCATCGACCGGATCGTACGAGACGCCAAGGAGTTGCAGGCGCTTGGCGTCGGCGTCGCTGCAATCTCGTCCAACGATGTTGAGGCTTATCCCGAGGACAGCTTCGCGAACATGAAGCTCGAAGCGGCAAGACACGGTTTCACATTCCCATATCTCATCGACGAATCTCAATTGATCGCAAAGACTTACGGCGCGGTCTGCACCCCGGACTTCTTCGGGTTCGACGCCACCGGCGGCCTCCAGTATCGAGGCCGTCTCGATGCCTCTGGCCGGAACGCCGCACCCAAGGACGTTCGGCGCGAGCTTTTCCAAGCGATGCGCCAGGTTGCGGAGACGGGACGGGGACCGAGGGATCAGGTGCCGTCGATGGGATGCTCGATCAAGTGGAAGGCTGCCTGACCCCTGCCCTGACCGCCTCGCCTTCATATTCAATTCTTGATATGTAATGACAAGGCCATATATGCTGAGGGACACTCAGCGGGAGACGATGATGAGCGGCGCGAAACCTCATGTGACCGGCTTTTTCGACGAGGCCACCAACACGATCACCTATGTGGTGCGCGATCCCGGCAGCAAGGCCTGCGCGATCGTCGATTCCGTCCTCGACTTCGACTATGCCTCGGGGCGCACCGACACCCATTCCGCCGATGCGGTGGTCGCCCATGTGAAGGCCGAGGGGCTCGAGGTCGTCTGGATCCTCGAAACCCATGTCCACGCCGACCACCTTTCGGCCGCGCCCTATCTTCAGGAACGCGTCGACGGCAAGATCGGCATTGGCGCCAACATCACCGTGGTGCAGGACACCTTCGGCAAGATCTTCAACGAGGGTACCGAGTTCCAGCGTGACGGCAGCCAGTTCGACCAGCTCTTCCGCGAGGGTGACACATTCGAGATCGGCGCGCTGAAGGGCCGCGTGCTGCACACGCCCGGCCACACGCCCGCCTGCCTGACCTATGTCATCGGTGATGCGGCCTTCGTCGGCGACACGCTCTTCATGCCCGATTTCGGCACCGCGCGCTGCGACTTCCCGGGCGGCTCGGCCGAAACACTCTTCGCCTCGATCCAGAAGATCCTGACGCTGCCGGACGCGACGCGAATCTTCGTCGGCCATGACTACAAGGCGCCCGGCCGCGACGACTACGCCTGGGAGACGACGGTCGCCGAGGAGAAGGCGCGCAACGTCCATGTCGGCGCGGGCAGGTCGGCGGCGGAATTCGTCGAGATGCGGCAGGCGCGCGACAAGACCCTCGGGATGCCGCGCCTCATCGTGCCGTCGCTGCAGGTCAACATGCGCGCCGGCCAGATGCCGCCCCCCGAAGAGGATGGCAGCACCTACCTCAAGGTTCCGGTCAACAAGCTCTGATCCCCGAGGGCGCCCCGTCCGATGCTCAAACGCCTTTTCCCGATCCTCGACTGGGGTCCGACCTACACGCGCGAGACCTTGTCGGCAGATCTTCTGGCGGCCGTGATCGTCGCGATCATGCTGATCCCGCAATCGCTGGCCTACGCGCTTCTGGCGGGTTTGCCGGCCGAGGTCGGGCTTTATGCTTCGATCGTGCCGATCCTCGTCTACGCGGTCTTCGGCACCTCGCGCACGCTGGCGGTCGGCCCGGTGGCCGTCGCCTCGCTGATGACGGCGGCGGCGGTCGGGCAGGTCGCGGCGCAGGGAACGCCCGAATACCTCGGCGCGGCGATCCTTCTGGCGTTCCTGTCGGGCGTCATGCTTCTGGCCATGGGCATCGCGCGGCTTGGCTTTCTTGCGTCCTTCCTCAGCCATCCGGTCATTTCGGGCTTCATCAGCGCCTCCGGCATCCTCATCGCGGCGAGTCAGATCAAGCACATCCTCGGCATCTCCGCCGGGGGCCAGACGCTTCCGGAAATCCTCGGCGCGCTCTGGGAAAACCTCTTTCAGATCAACCCTCTGACACTTGTCATCGGCATCGGCGCCACGGCCTTCCTCTTCTGGGCACGGACAGGACTGAAGCCGCTCCTCCTTGCGCGCGGGATCGAACCGAAGCGCGCCGCCGCGCTGGCACGCACCGGGCCGGTGGTCGCAGTGGCGGTGACCACGCTTCTGGCGGCCGGTCTTGCCGCCCTCGCTCAGGCGCTCGGCTATGACGGCACAGGCATCAAGACCGTCGGAGAGGTCCCCTCGGGCCTCCCCCTCCCCGCCCTGCCCCCGTTTGATGCGGACCTCTGGAAGCGCCTCGCGATGCCGGCGCTCCTGATCTCGGTCGTCGGCTATGTCGAGACGATCTCGGTCGCGCAGACGCTCGCCGCCAAGCGGCGCCAGCGGATCGACCCGGATCAGGAACTGATCGCGCTTGGCGCCGCCAATGTCGGTTCGGCCTTGTCGGGCGGCTTTCCCGTCACGGGCGGCTTCGCGCGCTCGGTCGTCAACTTCGACGCAGGCGCCGAAACCCCGGCGGCGGGCGCCTATACGGCGATCCTTATGGCTCTCGCGACGCTGACGCTGACCTCGCTTCTCTATTACCTGCCGCAGGCGACACTCGCAGCGACGATCATCGTTGCGGTCCTCAGCCTCGTCGATCTCGGCGCCCTGCCCCGCATCTTCGCCTATTCGCGCTCGGACGGCGCTGCCATGGCCGCGACCATCCTCGTGACGCTGCTCGCAGGGGTCGAGAAGGGCATCCTTGCGGGCGTCGCCCTCTCGCTCCTCCTGCACCTTTACCGCTCGTCCCGGCCGCATGTCGCCATCGTCGGGCAGGTGCCGGGGACCGAGCATTTCCGTAACGTGAAGCGCCACGATGTCGTCACCTCGCCCGAGGTCGTGACGATCCGGGTGGACGAAAGCCTCTATTTCGCCAATGCGCGGTATCTTGAGGATGTCGTGCAGGCCGAGGTCGCGACGCATCCCGCACTCCGCCACGTCGTCCTGATGTGCCCGGCGGTGAACGCCATCGACGCCTCGGCGCTGGAAAGCCTCGAGGCGATCAACCAGCGGCTTGGCGATGCCGGCGTTTCGCTGCACCTGACCGAGGTCAAGGGGCCGGTGATGGACCGTCTGCGGCGCACGCATTTCCTCCGTGACATGTCGGGCCGGGTTTTCCTGACCCAATGCGACGCGATGCGGGCGCTTGCGCCAGCGTTGACGGCCGAAACCTGCGCCCTGCCCCGGCGCGAGACGCTGAAGGCCCGCTGAGGCGCCTCAGACGATCGCCTTTTCAAGGAATGGCCGCCCCTCGATGATGCGCTCGGCCCCGAGCGGGCCAAGGTCGAGGCTGAGGTAGCGCCCCGAAGTCATGAGTTCCGCAAGCCCCCGCCCCACGGCCGGCGACTGCTGCAGACCGTGGCCCGAAAAGCCGGTGGCGACGAAGTAATTCTCATAGCCCGGCCAACGCCCCAGCACCGCGTTCTGATCCAGCGTGTTGTAGTCGTAGTGCCCGACCCAGAGGCGGGTCACCTTCACCGCGTCGAATCCCTCCGCGCGCGCGTAGAGCCGCGGCCAGATCGCGTCCTCGAAAAGCGCGTGATCCGGCTCCCAGTCGTTCTCGCTGCACGGGCCGTCATTGTCAGGCACCGTCGCAGTGATCCACTGCCCATGCTCGGGGCGCAGATAGATGCCGCTGTGGTCGATGATGAGCGGCGCTTCGGGGTGTCGCGCGTTCGGGGCATCGACGACAAAGACGGTGCGCTTGCGCGGCTCGACCGGAAGTGCGATGCCCGCCATGCGGCAGATCTCGGTCGCGCCGGTGCCCGCGGCACAAAGCACGGCGCCCGCAGAGATGCTGTGCCCCGAGGCGGTGGTGACCGATGTGACCCGCGTGCCCTCTCGGCCAAGCCCGGTGACGCGGTCCGCGATCCAGGTCACGCCACGGGCCCGCCCCGCGGCGCGGAAGCCGCCGAGAAGCCCCATGTTGTCGAACCAGCCTTCGTCGCGGGCGCCGAGGCTGCCCGCGACAACGTCATCCAATTGCATCCAGGGAAAGCGCCGGGCAAGCGCCGCGCGGTCCAGAACCTCGGTCGCCGCGCCAAGCCCGCGCTGCATCGCCGCCAGCTCTTCCATCAGCGCGGCCCCGCTCTCGGTCCCCGCAAGAAAGAGATAACCGTTCTCGCGCAGGCCAAGCGATGCTACGCCGCCCTCCGGGCCGATCCGATCGGCGAAATGGCGGATGAAGTCGACGCCGAAGCGTGAAATCTCGACATTCACGGGGTTCGAGAACTGCTGCCGCACCGAGGCGACCGAGAGCGCCGTCGCGGCACGCGCATAGCTCGGGTCCTTTTCGATCACCACGATCCGCGCCCCGGGCGCCATGCCCGCGAGCCACCACGCGGTCGATGCACCCGTCACGCCGCCGCCGACAATCACGAAATCCGCCGAAGACTCAGCCATGTCCACTTCCCTTCCTCTGTCCCGAGCGGTAGCAAAGTCGCTGGAAAGTGGAAGGGTAAAGCTCGACACAACCGAATAAAAATGGCATCCAAGAGGTGACTTCAGTCCCGGGCGGGACAGAGTCGCCCTTTAGGTGCGTCCACCACCGCACCCTAACGAGTGAACCGTTCACGACGTATCCACCACTGCGCCCAACTGACATCGCTTCGCCATGACCCACCACGAGACCTTCATCTCGCATCTCGAGCGCGTCATCGACGCCAATTCGATCGAGGAAATCTGGGCTATCCACCTTGCCAAGATGGCCGAGTACGGCTTCGACCGGCTGCTGTACGGCTTTACCCGGTTTCGCACCTCGACCTCGTTCGGCGACCATGACGACGGCCTCATGCTCTCAAACCATGACGAGGCCTATCTGGACGAATTCGTCCGCAAGGGGCTTTTTGCGCAGGCGCCGATGGTGCGCTGGGCGACAGACCACGAGGGCGCGGGCTCGTGGCGCAAGATCTCCGAGCGTGTGAGGGACGGAAACCTCAGCCCGATCGAGCAGAGGATTCTCGATCTCAATCATCGCTTCGGCGTGACGGCTGGATACTCGATCTCGTTCCGGGACCTGCATGTGCGGGCCAAGGGCGCCATCGGCCTCTGCGCCCGGCGGGACCTGACGCAGGACGACGTCGATGCGATCTGGGACAAGCACGGGCGCGAACTGACCGTTATCAACAAGGTGACGCATCTCAGGATCGCCTCGATGCCGTTCATCTCGTCCCGCCGCCCCCTCACGGCGCGGCAGCGCGAGGCGCTCGAATGGGTCGGCGACGGCAAGACGACCCAGGACATCGCGACGATCATGGGCCTGACCCCTGCCACGGTGGAAAAGCATCTCAGGCTCGCACGGGAAGCGCTCGATGTGGAAACGACGGCGCAGGCCGTGCTGAAAGCATCGTTTCAGAATCAGATATTTATCATGACCGCCTGAGCGGCCGTGGGTCGCGTTGTTTCGCGCGTCGAGACAATCTCGCGTGCGGTTACAGGCAGTCCGAACTGAACGTTTCAGTACCCGGAAATCGAACAATTCCAGCGAGGTAAGGATTCCCTTACTTTCTTTACGTCGGGTAAGCGGGCAATACTCCCCTTGTTCCGTGAGTGGTGGCATTGGCCAGGAACAGCAAACCGGACCAACCCGCGATTTGCGAGGGTTCGGGGAGCACCGGGAAACCGGACGCTGTGCCTGTCGGGCGTATATTCCGTCTGGCGGGCACGGCACCAGAGACGCGCCCTGTCCTCATCCCCAACAGGTGCCGGCGCGACATTGGGGGGCGGTTCCGGACGTCAGCCGGGACCGCCCCTTCTTTTCTCGCGATCTGTCGCAAGCAAAAAGGGGCCGCCGAAGCAGCCCCTTTGCCGGTAAGTCCGAAGCGGTCAGGCGCCGCGGGTCTTGGCGACCTCGGCGGCAAAATCCTCTTCCTTCTTCTCGATGCCCTCGCCGACGGCAACGCGGGCATAGCCGGTGATCTCGACCCCGGCCTCTTTCGCGGCCTGCTCGACCGTCAGGTCGGGGTTGATGACGAACTGCTGGCCAAGAAGCGTGTTCTCGGACAGGAACTTCTTCATCCGGCCCGGGATGATGTTGTTGTGGATCACCTGATCCGGCTTCGGCTTGGCCGAGGCGGCGTTCTCTTCGAGCGCCTTCTGGGTCTGCACGGCCAGCTCGCGCTCGACCACGACCGGGTCAAGCTGCGCCTCGGACAGTGCCAGCGGCGAGGTTGCAGCGATGTGCATCGCGAACTGCTTGCCGATCTCGGCCGCCTTGTCCGAAGGGCCTTTTACGGCGACGAGAACGCCGATCTTGCCCATGCCGTCGGCCGCCGCCGAGTGGACGTAGGACACGACCGTGTCGCCCTCAAGGACATGCATCCGGCGCAGCGTCATGTTCTCGCCGATCCGCGCAATGGCGTCGGTCAGCACCTCCTCGACAGGCTTGCCGTTCAGATGCGTGGCCTTCAGCACCTCGAGCGTCTCGCCGGTCTGCAGCGCGACCCCGGTGATCTCGCGAACCATCTTCTGGAAGTCTTCGTTCTTGGCGACGAAGTCGGTTTCCGAGTTGATCTCGATCGCGACGCCGCGGCCGTCCTTCACGGCGACGCCGATCAGGCCCTCGGCCGCAACGCGGTCGGCCTTCTTGGCGGCCTTGGCAAGGCCCTTGGTACGCAGCCAGTCGATGGCGGCTTCCATGTCGCCACCCGTTTCGGTCAGCGCCTTCTTCGCGTCCATCATGCCTGCGCCGGTGGTTTCGCGCAGTTCCTTCACCATCTGTGCGGTGATCGCCATGTCTGGCTCTCCTTCAACTTCGGATGTGTCGGGCAGGGTCTATCCCCGCCCGATGAAAGCTGGATGACGGGGGCCCTTCGGCCCCCTGCCCCCTCAGGCCTCGGCAGCCGCGTCCACGGCCTCTTCGGCGGGCGCCTCTTCCATCGCGCCGATGTCGATGCCGGCGGCCCCCATCTGCGCCGACATGCCGTCAAGTGCGGCGCGGCTGACAAGGTCGCAGTAAAGCGCGATCGCGCGGGCGGCGTCGTCATTGCCCGGGATCACATAGTCGACGCCCGAGGGCGAGGCATTCGTGTCGACGATCGCGACGACCGGAATGCCCAGCTTCTTGGCTTCGAGAATGGCGAGGTCTTCCTTCGTCACGTCGATGATGAAGAGAAGATCGGGAAGCCCGCCCATCTCGCGGATCCCACCGAGCGAGGCCTGAAGCTTGGTCTGCTCGCGCTCCATGCCAAGACGCTCTTTCTTGGTCAGGCCCTCGCCGCCGGACGCCATCACCTCGTCGATATGCTTGAGGCGCTGGATCGACTGCGAGACGGTCT
>JAGRDU010000141.1:0-11107 GCA_020446905.1 Paracoccaceae bacterium
CGGTCCGTTCGGCCAACTGCCTGAAGCCCTACAACGTCGTCTATATTTGCGATCTGATCCAGAAGACCGAAGCCGAGATGCTGCGCACCCCGAAGGTCGGCCGCAAAGCGCTGAACGAGATCAAGGAAGTGCTCTCGGGTATGGGCCTGCACCTCGGCATGGATGTCGAGGACTGGCCGCCGGAGAACATCGAGGACCTCGCCAAGCGGTTCGAGGACCAGTTCTGATTGACTTGAGGGGGGCCATCGCCTCGACGGCCCCCCGAAATGCCCCGCCGATCGGGGGAAGACCCGGGCGACAAGCCCCAAGGAGAGCGGACCGAGGACCACGGCCGCCGGACAAAGCAAAACGCGATAGGAGATCAAGATGCGTCATGCCCGCGGCTACCGCCGCCTGAACCGTACTCACGAGCACCGCAAGGCCCTCTGGGCCAACATGGCCGGCTCGCTCATCGAACACGAACAGATCAAGACGACCCTTCCCAAGGCGAAGGAATTGCGTCCGATCGTCGAAAAGCTCATCACGCTCGCCAAACGCGGCGATCTGCATGCCCGCCGCCTTGCCGCGGCGCAGCTGAAGCAGGACAAGCATGTCGCTCGCCTCTTCGAGGTTCTGGGCCCGCGCTACAAGGAGCGTCAGGGTGGGTACATCCGCGTCCTGAAGGCCGGTTTCCGCTACGGCGACATGGCGCCGATGGCGATCATCGAATTCGTTGACCGGGACCCGGCCGCGAAGGGTGCCGCCGACAAGGCCCGCACCGAGGCCGAGGAAGCCGCCGAATCCTGAGTTCGGCGCGCTTCCTGACACACAGAAACCCCGCCGGCCGACGGCGGGGTTTTTCATATCGGGGGGGGAAGGATCGGTGCGCGCTCAGGCGTGGCCGAGATCGCCGCGCGCGTGATGGGCTTCGGCTGCGGGCCGCTCGAAAAGGGAATCCAGGATGGCGGAAAGCTGCGCGTCTCCCACCGGGGTCGCGCCGACAAAGCCTAAAATATCGGCGCGTGCGGCCTGCGGAAGGCGCATAAGGCGGGCAAAGAGGTCGGGATTGATTGTCTGCACGAAATACACCTTTAATCTAACCGGCCGACGTCGCGGCAAGGCCACAATTTAGAGTTGACTTGGGAGAAAACAACTTGTCCTTAAAGACATGTCCACGCACGTAGGTATCGATCGCAGACTGTACGAATTGGGCCTTCTTGCCCCGTCCGGGTATTTCGTTGGGCTACACATTCGCTTCACGTCACCGCTGATGACGTTCCAGACCTATGACCAGGTCTGGATCGACCATTACACCAACAACGGCTACGTCCTGCGCGATCCGATGACCGCCTGGGGCTTCAGCACCACCGGCAGCATCCGCTGGAGCGATCCGCGGCTGCCTGACCCGTTTGGCCTTTTCAAGGAGGCCGAGGTTTTCGGCCTGAAATACGGCGTCACGGTCGCCTACGGCCCGATCAGCTCGCGCACCATCGGCAGCGTGGCGCGGCCCGACCGGGAATTCACCGACCACGAGATCGAGAAGATCACGGTCATCGTGCACAACCTGCACGACATGACCGAACCGCCCGAGGACCTGACGCCAGCGCAGATCGAGGCGCTGAAATGCATTGCGGGCGGCGACCGCCATGCGGCGGCGGCGGCAAAGCTTGGCATCTCGGAAAGCGCGCTGAAGGCGCGGCTCATTTCGGCGCGCCAGCGCCTGATGGCACGGACGACCGCCGAGGCGATCCAGCGCGCGAAGGACTACCGACTTCTATGATGAGCATGCGGGGGCAATGCTATGGACACCGGAATGTATAAGGCGAACGACGGCGCGCTGCAGACGACGACGCTTTCGTTCGCCAACATGCACAACCATGGCGAGCTTTTCGCAAACATGCTTCGCGCAAGGCGCGAACTTTTCATCGTCCACAACAAGTGGAACCTGCCCGAGGCGCTGGGCATGGAATACGACCAGTACGACACCCCGGCGAGCCGCTGGGTGGTCGTGCACGATGAATTCGGACGCGTCCTCGCCGGTAACCGCCTGACCCCGACGACCGCGAAATGCGGCATCTACAGCTACATGATCCGCGACGCCCAGCGCGGCCTTCTGGACACGATCCCCGCGAACCTTCTCTACGACGAGGCGCCGGTGTCCGAGACGATCTGGGAAAGCTCGCGCCTCTTCGTCGCACATGACGTGCCGGCCGGCATCCGCCGCAAGGTGCATGCGACGCTGATTGCCGAGATCGGGCGATCGTCGCGCGCGCTTGGCGCCGCAAGCTGCCTGACGCTTCTGGCCGCCAACTGGCCGCGCTGGGCGCCGCGCGTCAATGTCGACATGACCGCGATGGGCCCCGTGATGACCATCGACGGCAGCGACAACCAGGTCGTCTCGATGGACTTCTCGCGCAGCTTCCACTGACCCCCGCCGTCGCGCCGCTTCCGCCCGCCTGCGCATGGCGGTAAGGTGCGGCGATGACCGATCTTTTCGACCATGCCGCTGCCGATGCACCGCACCCCGAGGGGCGGCGGCCGCTCGCCGACCGTCTGAGGCCCCGCGCGCTCTCCGAGGTGATCGGGCAGGAGGACGTGTTGTCGCCGGAGGGCCCCCTCGGCGCGATGCTTGGCGCCGGCAGCCTGTCCTCGCTTATCCTTTGGGGGCCGCCAGGGGTCGGCAAGACCACCATCGCGCGCCTGCTTGCCGACGCGACGGACCTCGCCTTCGTCCAGATCAGCGCCATCTTCACCGGCGTGCCCGAACTGCGGAAGGTCTTCGAGGCGGCAAGGCTCCGTCGCCAGCAGGGTAGGGGCACGCTGCTCTTCGTCGATGAGATCCACCGCTTCANNTTCAACAAGGCCCAGCAGGACGGCTTCCTCCCGCATATGGAGGACGGGACGATCCTTCTGGTCGGTGCGACGACCGAAAACCCCTCGTTCGAGCTGAACGCCGCGCTGCTCAGCCGCGCGCAGGTCATCGTCCTGACGCGCCTTGCGCCGGCGGACCTCGAACGCCTCGCCCAACGGGCGGAAAGGGACCTTGGCCGGGCGCTGCCCCTCAAGGCCGACGCACGGGCGGCTTTGATCGAGATGGCCGACGGGGACGGCCGCGCGCTGCTCAACCTTATCGAGCAGGTCGCGGCCTGGAAGCTGGACGCCCCCCTGTCGACCGAGGCGCTGTCGCAGCGGCTGATGCGCCGCGCCGCGAAATACGACAAGTCGGGCGATGAGCACTACAACCTCATCTCCGCGCTCCACAAATCCGTCCGCGGCTCGGACCCCGACGCCGCCCTCTACTGGTTCGCCCGGATGCTTGAGGGCGGCGAGGATCCGCGCTTTCTTGCCCGCCGGATCACCCGCATGTCGGTCGAGGATATCGGCCTTGCCGATCCCCAGGCGCAGACGATCTGCCTGCACGCCTGGGAGGTCTATGAACGCCTCGGCAGCCCCGAGGGCGAACTGGCGCTCGCCCAGGCCGTCGCCTACCTCGCCCTCGCGCCGAAGTCGAATGCCGGATACGTCGCCTACAAGGCCGCGCGCGATCTGGCCCGCAAGACCGGGTCCGAGCCGCCGCCGAAGCATATCCTCAACGCCCCGACGCGGATGATGAAGGACCAGGGCTACGGCGCCGGCTATGCCTATGACCACGACGCCGAGGACGGCTTTTCCGGCCAGAACTATTTCCCGGACGGCGTGAAGCGCCCGGTCCTCTACCAGCCGGTTGAACGCGGCTACGAACGCGAGCTGAAAAAGCGCCTCGACTGGTTTGCCAAGCTTCGGGCCGACCGGAACCGCTGACGTTCACTGTGGTGGAAGTACTTCCGGGGGTGACGGGCCGGCAGGCCCGGCGGGGGCGGGCAGCCCCCTTGCCCCGTTGACTTCCGAAATCCACCGCGTCAAGGGAACGCCATGATCCAGACGCTTCTTCAGGTGGCACTCGGCGGCGCTCTCGGCGCCTCGGCGCGCTATCTCGTCAATGTCTCCGCCATCCGCCTTCTGGGGCCGGGCTTCCCCTGGGCGACGCTTCTCGTCAATGTCGCGGGCTCCTTCCTCATGGGCGCGCTGGTGGTCGTCCTCGCGCACAAGGACGCGACACGCCTCGCCCCCCTTCTGATGACCGGCGTCCTCGGCGGCTTCACCACCTTCTCGGCCTTCTCGCTTGATGCGCTCACGCTTTGGGAACGGGGGCAGACCGGCCCGGCGACACTTTATGTCGTGGGGTCGGTTGTGCTGTCTCTTGTCGCCATCGCCCTTGGGATGGCCGCCGCACGGGGGGCCTTCGCATGAGTGGCGTGCAGATCCAGACTGTGGCCGAGGCGGATGGCGAGATGCGTCTTGACCGCTGGCTGAAGAAGCGCTTCCCGGAAATTACCCAGGGCCAGGTCGAAAAGTTGTGCCGCACCGGCCAGATCCGCGTCGAGGGCGGTCGCGTCAAGGCATCAACCCGCGTCGCGCCCGGCCAGCAGGTCCGCGTGCCGCCTTTGCCGAAGGCGGCTCCGGCGACGGCGCCAAAGCCTGAGGCCGGGATCAGCGATGCCGATGCCAGGATGATCCAGGCCGCCGTGCTCTGGAAGGACGAACATATCATCGCGCTGAACAAGCCGCCGGGCCTGCCGAGCCAGGGCGGCTCGGGGCAGGGGAGCCGCCACGTCGATGGCCTGACGGCAGCGCTGATGTTCGGCTACAAGGACCGCCCGAAGCTGGTCCACCGGCTCGACAAGGACACATCGGGCGTCCTTCTTCTCGCCCGCACAGATCGTGTCGCGCGCGCGCTGTCCGAGGCGTTCCGCGCTCGCACCACGCGCAAGATCTACTGGGCCGCCGTTGCGGGGGTTCCCAGCCCCAAGATGGGCACCGTCCGCTTCGGGCTGGTGAAGGCGCCCGGCCACGGCAGGGGTGGCGAGGGCGAGAAGATGATGGCGGTGCATCCCGCCAAGGTGGACGAGACCGAGGGCGCCAAGCGCGCCACGACCGACTATGCCGTCCTTGACGCGCTTGGCACCCGCGCCGCCTGGGTTGCCCTCGTTCCTATCACGGGGCGCACGCATCAGCTTCGCGCGCATATGGCCGAGCTTGGCCACCCGATCGTCGGCGACGGCAAATACGGCGGCTCGGGGCAGGAGAATCTTGGCGACGGCTGGGGCGCGCAACTTGGCGGCGAGATCAGCCGCAAGCTGCACCTCCACGCCCGTTCCATAGCCTTTGACCATCCGATCACCGGAAAGCGCATCACCCTGACGGCACCACTGCCAGACCATATGAAGCGCACCTGGAAGACGCTCGGCTGGAGCGAGGCCGAGGTACCCGCCGATCCCTTCGAGGACGAGGCATGAGTGCGCGAAAGCTTGTCGTCTTCGACGTGGACGGCACCTTGATCGACAGTCAGGACCATATCCTCGCCGCAATGGCTGCGGGCTTTGCTGGCGCGGGCCATCCCTTGCCCCCACGCGAGGCGATCCTGTCCATCGTCGGTCTCTCCCTTCCCCAGGCGGTCGCGCGGCTCGTCCCCGATCTGTCCAAAGACGACCAAGTGCGGATCACCGATGGCTATAAGTCCGCCTTTGGCACCCTTCGCGCACAAAGCCATTCGCCGCTCTTTCCCGGCGCGTCCGTGGCGCTGGCCGATCTCGCCGCCCGCCCCGATGTGAGGCTTGGTATCGCGACCGGTAAGTCGCGGCGCGGGCTGACCCATGTGCTGGCAGCGCACGGGCTTTCCGGGGCCTTCGCGACGACGCAGGTCGCCGATGATCATCCGTCAAAGCCCGATCCCGCCATGTTGCATGCCGCGCTGGCCGAGACGGGAACGGCACCGGAACGCGCTGTTATGATCGGTGACACCGTCTTTGACATCGAGATGGCGCGGGCGGCGGGCGTTGCGGCGATCGGCGTCGGCTGGGGCTATCACCCCGCCGCCAATCTTGCCGCAGCGGGCGCGGCGGCGGTGATCGGGACTTTCGCTGAACTTGGCGTGGCGCTGGATGGGCTCTGGGGGACAGCATGAGTGGCTGGAAGGCGAAGCGGTTCTGGACGTCGGCAGAGGTCATCGCCGAACCGGGCGGTTTTGGCGTGCGGCTGGACGGACGCGCACTGAAAACCCCCGCCAAGCGCGCGTTGATCCTGCCGACCGGGGCAATGGCCGAAGCCGTGGCCGAGGAATGGCTTGCCGTCGAGAAGGTCGTCGACCCGCGCCTTATGCCGGTCACGCGCGCCGCCAATTCCGCCGTGGACAAGGTCGCGCTCCAGTTTGCCGAGGTCGCAGAGATGATCGCGGCCTATGGCGGGTCCGACCTTCTGTGCTACCGCGCCGAGGGGCCCGAGGGCCTTGTTGTCCGGCAGCGGCAGGCCTGGGACCCGATGCTGGACTGGGCCGAGGCGCGTTACGGCGCCCGCCTTGTTGCGACCACCGGCATCGTGCCGGTCGCCCAGCCGGGGGCGAGCCTCGAGCGGCTTGCGCGCGCTGTCAGGGCCACGACGCCGTTCCAGCTGACCGCGCTCCACGACCTTGTGGCGCTGACGGGATCGCTCGTTCTCGGCCTCGCGGCGACCGAGGCGGAGTTCGATCCCGAGGAACTCTGGTCAACGTCCCGAATCGACGAGATCTGGCAGGCCGAGCTTTGGGGCGACGACGAGGAGGCGACCGAGACCGCCGCCCTCAAGCGCGCGGATTTCCTGCGCGCCCGACACTTCTGGTCGCTCGCGGGCACCTGACTGCAACAAAGTTTCGCGCCGGGCGTGCCATGTGCTTACCCCCGGTGCACGGTCCGGAAATTGTCCTGACGCCGGGGCAGCGCTAACAAAGCCCGCTTGACGTGAGGGACGGCTGCGTCAATGCTGACGCTACTTCGGGGTAGCCCGTTAAGCGGGCATTTGCCCAATAATCAGCGCCAGGCCCACCTGGCCTTCAACAGTCTGCCCCTCGGGGGGGGACAACTCAGGAAGAGGTAAGCATGAAGAAATCCGTATTCCTCGGGACCGTTGCGGCAACCACGCTCGTGGCTGGCGTCGCTGCGGCCGCGACGCTCGACGACGTAAAGGCCCGTGACCAACTGATCTGCGGCGTGAACGTCGGCCTGACCGGTTTCGGCGCGCCTGACGCAAGCGGAAACTATCAGGGCTTTGACGTCGCCATCTGCAAGGCGGTCGCGGCGGCCGTCCTTGGCGACCCCGCCAAGGTGAAATATGTCCCGACCACCGGCGAGACCCGTTTTACCGCGCTGGCCTCGGGTGAGGTCGACCTTCTGGTCCGCAACTCCACCTGGACCTATTCGCGCGACACGGACCTGAAGTTCGACTTCGTCGGCGTGAACTACTACGACGGTCAGGGCTTCATGGTGAAGAAGGCGCTCGGCGTCTCCTCCGCCAAGGAACTTGAAGGTGCCACGATCTGCATCCAGACCGGCACCACGACCGAGCTCAACCTGGCCGACTTCTTCAAGGCCAACAACATGAGCTACACGCCGGTCACCATCCAGGACGACGCGGAAGGCCAGCGCCAGTACATCGCCGGCGCCTGCGACGCCTACACGACCGACGCCTCGGGCCTTGCCGCCGTGCGCGCGACGCTTCCCGATGCGGCCGAGCACGTCATCCTTCCCGAGATCATCTCGAAAGAACCGCTGGGTCCGGTGGTCCGCCACGGCGACAACAACTGGGGCGACATCGTCCGCTGGACCTTCTACGCACTGGTCGCTGCCGAAGAGTACGGCATCACCTCGGCCAATGTGAACGACATCGGCGCCACGACCCAGAACCCCGAAGTGAAGCGGCTTCTGGGCGCCGAGGGTGAGTACGGCGCAATGATGGGCCTCGATCAAGAATGGGCCAAGCGCGCGATCGCTGCGTCCGGCAACTACGGCGAGATTTTCGCCGCCAACATCGGCGAATCGACCCCGATCGCTCTGGCCCGCGGTCTGAACGCGCTCTGGACCCAGGGCGGCCTGATGTACGCTCCGCCGTTCCGCTAAGCACTCCGGCCGCGGGGCGCCTGAAAAGTCGCCCCGCGGACCTGCAACACAGACGATGCAGCCGGACGCTGGGGCGCGACCCTGAATGACCGATTAAGAATCATCGGCAGGCGACGGCAGGGGGATATCCAGATGACAATGGCGACTTCCGTGCCGAAGGAATCCTTTCGGCTCAGCATGCTCCTCTACGATACGCGGTTCAGGTCCTACACGATCCAGATCGTCGTCCTGATCCTGTTCCTGGCTGCACTCGGATGGCTGGTGAACAACACCGTCCAGAACCTCGCGGCCAAGGACCGGACCTTCGATTTCGGCTTCCTCTTCAACCGCGCGGGCTATGACATCAACCCGCATCTCATCAATTATACCAATGACGACACGCATGGCCGCGCCCTGCTGGTGGGGCTGCTCAACACGCTGTCGGTCGCCATTTTCGGCTGTATCTTCGCCACGATCCTCGGCGTTGCGGCCGGTGTGCTGAGGCTGTCGTCAAACTGGATCGTCGCGCGGCTAATGACTGTCTATGTCGAGATCACGCGGAACGTGCCCGTGCTTCTGTGGATCATCGTGACCTATGTCGCGCTGGCCGAGACGACCTCGCCTCCGAGCGCCTTCAAGATTACCCCCGACATGGTGAAGGAAGGGATCGCGCCCGAAGCCTCGATGCACCTTTGGAGCAGCGTCGCGATCACCAATCGGGAAATCTCGATCCCGGCTCCGCTCGTCCGCCATTCGTTAGGTAGCATCGACTTCGGACTGTTCAGCCTGTCGCTCGATTTCCTGGCCTTCGTCGCGCTTCTGGTCGCCTCGATCGCCGTATCACGCTGGCTCGGGCGCCGGGCGACACGCATCCAGGAAGAGACGGGCCGTCGCCCGTTGACCTGGCCCCTGCGCGCGGCAGTTCTGATCCTTCCGGTCGTGGCGCTTTTGACGGCCCAGGGGTTCCATCTCGAGCGGCCCTCGATGTGGAAGACAGACACCAACGGCGACTACATCCTGGTCGACGGCACCGGGCAGGAACTGGTGGATGCGAACGGCCTCGCCCTGCCGGATGCCGAGGGCCAGCGCATCACCTCGGGTTTCAACTTTCGGGGCGGCATCCCGCTGACCCATGCGTTCACGGCGCTTCTCGTCGGGCTGGTCTTCTATACCGGCGCGTACATTGCCGAAATAGTCCGGGCCGGCATCCTTGCCGTGTCGCGCGGTCAGTCCGAAGCGGCCTATGCGCTGGGACTGGCGCCGCAGCGCACGATGAACCTTGTCGTGCTTCCGCAAGCCCTTCGGGTCATCGTGCCGCCGCTGATCTCGCAATATCTCAACCTGACCAAGAACACCTCGCTCGCGGCCGCGGTGTCGTTCATGGACCTCAAGGGCACGCTTGGGGGCATCACCATGAACCAGACCGGCAAGGAGCTTGAATGCATGCTCCTCATGATGGGCATCTACCTGGTCCTGAGCCTCATCATCTCGGCGGTGATGAACGTCTACAACAAAGCCGTGATGTTGAAGGAGCGTTGAGATGGCCAATCAGGCGATGCCAAACCCCTCCTTCGTGCGGCAAGAGATGCTGCCGCCGCTCGACCCGCCCTCGAGCCAGACTGGCGCCGTCAAATGGCTGCGCGAGAACCTCTTTTCGACCTGGGTCAATGCCGGTCTGACGGTTCTCGCGCTGGCTGCGATCTACGTTGTCCTCAGCCACTTTGTCCCTTGGGTCCTGCACGGTGTCTGGGATGCCTCCTCGCTCGGCGAATGCCGCGAAAAGGTGGCGGCCTCCTTCGGACCCGACGCCGTTGGCGCCTGTTTCGCGGCGATCAAGGATCGCTGGCACCAGTGGGTTTTCGGCTTCTACCCGCCCGAGCTTTACTGGCGGCCGACGCTCGCGCTCGCGCTGGTGTTGGCCGCGCTTGCGCCTGTCCTCTTCACTTCGGTGCCGCGCCAGATGCTATGGCTGACCTTTGTCACGCCCTTCCTGTCGGTCTGGCTGCTCTGGGGCGGATCGATCTGGGGCCCGGTCTTCACCATGGTCGCGTTCGGCATTCTCGGCGCCTTCGTGATGATGTTTTCCGACCGGCTGGGTGGCATCACCACGTCGATTGTCGCGATCCTTCTGGTGCTGGCGCTGTTCCTCAATCCGGTCGGCATCGTCATCAGTATCGGAAATGCCGTTCTCAGCCTCTTCGGCCTGATCCCTTGGACCCCGCTCGGCTTCCTCGAACCTCTCGGGAACGCGGCGGGATGGATCTTCCCGCTGGTGAAGAACATGGCTGCGCTCTTCCACAAGATCGCGCCCATCGGGATCCAGGAAGTCGCGAGCGACCGGTTCGGCGGCTTCCTCCTGTCGATCACCATCGGCATGACGGCCATCGCGTGCTCGCTTCCGATGGGCATCCTTCTGGCGCTGGGGCGCCGGTCGGACATGTTCCTCGTCAAGACGCTGTCGGTCGGGTTCATCGAATTCGTCCGCGGCGTGCCGCTAATCACGATGCTCTTCACCGCGACGCTCTTGCTGCAGTACTTCCTGCCGCCGGGCACGAATTTCGACGTAATCCTGCGCGTCATCATCATGGTGACGGTGTTCTCGGCTGCCTACATCGCCGAGGTCATCCGGGGTGGCCTTGCGGCCCTGCCGCGCGGGCAGTACGAGGCGGCCGATGCACTTGGGCTCAACTACTGGCAGGCGCAGCGGCACATCATCATGCCGCAGGCGCTCAAGATCTCGATCCCGGGCATCGTGTCGAGCTTCATCGGCCTCTTCAAGGACACCACACTGGTCGCCCTCGTCGGACTGCTCGATCCCTTGCAGGGAATCACCAAGATCGTTCGTGCCGACATCACCTGGAAGGGCCTCTACTGGGAACCCTACCTCTTCGTCGGCTTCATCTTCTTCATCTTCTGCTTCGGCATGTCGCGGTACTCGATGTACCTCGAACGCAAGCTGAAGCGCGAACACCGGTAAGGAGCGCGCCATGTCGGACCCCCACGCCATCGACCGCAAGATCGACCGCAGCCATATGCAGGTTTCGGACGAGGTCGCGATCCAGATCACCAAGATGAACAAGTGGTACGGCCAGTTCCACGTTCTGCGCGACATCGACCTGACCGTGAACCGGGGCGAGCGGATAGTCATCGCCGGCCCCTCGGGGTCGGGCAAGTCCACCCTG
>JAGRDU010000141.1:11118-13456 GCA_020446905.1 Paracoccaceae bacterium
TGCATCAACCGGCTGGAAGAGCATCAGTCGGGCCAGATCATCGTCGACGGGACGGAGCTTTCCTCGGACATCAAGAACATCGACAAGGTGCGCTCCGAGGTCGGGATGGTGTTCCAGCATTTCAACCTCTTCCCGCACCTCACGATCCTCGAGAACTGCACGCTCGCGCCGATCTGGGTCCGCAAGATCCCGAAGAAGGAAGCCGAGGCGACGGCGATGCACTTCCTGCGCAAGGTCAAGATCCCCGAGCAGGCGCACAAGTACCCCGGCCAGCTGTCGGGTGGCCAGCAGCAGCGGGTGGCCATCGCCCGGTCGCTCTGCATGAAGCCGCGCATCATGCTGTTCGACGAGCCGACCTCGGCCCTTGACCCCGAGATGATCAAGGAGGTGCTCGACACGATGATCGAGCTGGCCGAAGAGGGGATGACGATGCTCTGCGTCACGCACGAGATGGGCTTTGCCCAGGCTGTGGCGAACCGGGTCATCTTCATGGACCAGGGCCAGATCGTCGAACAGAACGAGCCCAAGGAGTTCTTCAACAACCCGCAGTCCGAGCGGACGAAGCTGTTCCTGAGCCAGATTCTCGGGCACTGACGGCCCCAAGGCACGAAACAGGCCCCGGGCGATCCCGGGGCCTTTTCATTTACCGGTGTCGATTCAGTCCCGCCCCGAGGGCACGAAGAAATCCATTGTCGAGCCGAGGCCCGGCTTGACCTCGGCCCAGCTTCCAACCTGGAAATCGACCACCAGCGTCGCGGCCGTCGGATAGCGGCGGAAGTCGGGGTCGGCGGGCGGGCGGGCCGGAAGCATCGCGGCGAATTCGGCGATGCCGGGGTTGTGCCCGATCATCATCACGCAGTCCCCCTTCGCCTTGCGCAGCTGTGCCAGCATCACATCGGGCGAGGCATGGTAGAGCGCGTCCACATAGTGTACCGCGGGCATGACCTCGAGCGGTGCGGCCGCGGCGCGGGCCCACGTCTCGCGCGTCCGCATGGCCGTGGAGCACAGAACCTCGTCCGGCTCGTAGCCCCGCGAATGCAGCCATTCGCCAAGCTCCAGCGCCCCGCGCAATCCGCGCCGGTTGAGCGGCCGGTCGTGGTCGGACATCGCCGGATCGTCCCAGGACGATTTCGCGTGACGCGTCAGGATCAGTCGGCGGTGGCCGGCAGGTGTCATCTGTGGAACAGCCCCATGTGGTAGGAAGATTGTTCCGGCAGCCTGCCATAGGCGCGCGAGATCGGGCAAGCGCGACGAACAAGGCAGCCCGCAGAAAGACAATTTTCCCCCGCCTGCCGGTCGAGAAAGCTGTGGCAGGCCGGAACGTCGTAGCCCGACGGTGTCAGCGCCCCCGCCGGGCAGGCGGCGCGGCAGGGCTGGCCCGCGCAGCTGTCGCAGGGGCTGGCCGAGGGGGCGGCTGGCAGGGGAAGGCGCCCGGGCAGCGCGATCGCGCCCCGATACGAGACCATCAGCCCCGCCCGGTCATGCACCAGCAGCGTGACAGGCGAGGCGAAGGCGCGCCCGCTGCGCAAGGCCCAGGCGTAAAAGGGGCGGTGTGGCGGATCGCCGAAGGGAAAGTGCGCGGCCCCCCCGAGCGCCCGGGCCATCGCGCCGATCACGCGATCCGACCACCGGTCGAGCGGATCGGGGGCGCCGTCCGCCCATTCGGGCGCTGACGTGACATGTGCCCAGAAGCCCGGCTCGTCCGGCCCGAAGAGCAGCACTGTCCCGGCGTCCTCGGGCAGATCGTCGCCCGGCGCGGCATGGAAGGCGCCGAACACCGCGAGAGCCTGCGCCGCGGCCAGCCGTTCCGCCTCGGCGTAAAGGTTCACGACCTGCGCGGCTTCACCCGCGGCTCGGTCGAGCGGATGATCGAGCCCGCGCCATGCTCGGTGAAAAGCTCCAGCAGGCAGGCGTTCGGCTGGCGGCCGTCGAGGATGACAGCGGCCCGCACGCCGCCCTCGACCGCGTTCAGCGCAGTCTCGACCTTCGGGATCATCCCGCCCGAGATCGTGCCGTCGGCGATCATCGCCCGCACCTCTTTCGGCGAAAGCTGCGTCACGACCTCTCCGGCGGCGTTCTTCACGCCCGAAACGTCGGTAAGAAGAAGGAGCCGGTCGGCCTTCAGCGCCGCCGCGAGCGCGCCGGCCGCCGTGTCGCCATTGACGTTGAACGTCTCGTTCGCCTCCATCCCGGTGGCGACGGGTGCCACCACGGGGATGATCCCGGCTGCGAAAAGATCGCGCAGGACCTGCACATTCATCTCCACGGGCTTGCCGACGAACCCCAGCTCCGGGTCATCGGCGACGCAGACCATCAGGTCGTCATCCTTGCCCGAAAG
>JAGRDU010000142.1 GCA_020446905.1 Paracoccaceae bacterium
ACATGATCCAGATCACCATGCCCCTCAACTTCCTCGGCACCGTCTACCGCGAGATCCGGCAGGCGCTTGTCGACATGGGCGAGATGTTCGACCTTCTCGGCCAGCCCGCCGAGATCACCGACAAGCCCGGCGCAAAGGCGCTTGCGGTGCGGGGCGGCGAGGTCACGTTCGAGAATGTCCGCTTCGGCTACGAGGCGGCGCGGCCGATCCTGAAGGGCATCGACCTGACGGTCCGTGCCGGCGAGACAGTCGCCATCGTCGGCCCCTCGGGCTCGGGCAAGTCCACGATCGGGCGGCTTCTCTTCCGCTTTTACGATGTCACGGGCGGGGCGGTGCGTATCGACGGGCAGGACCTGCGCGACGTGACCCAGGACAGCCTCCATGCGCAGATCGGGGTGGTGCCGCAGGACACCGTGCTTTTCAACGACACGATCCACTACAACATCGCCTATGGCCGACCCGAGGCGCCGCGCGAGGAGCTGATCGCGGCGGCGAAGGCGGCGAAGATCCATGACTTCATCATGTCGCTGCCCGAGGGGTATGAGACCAAGGTCGGCGAACGCGGGCTGAAGCTCTCAGGCGGGGAAAAGCAGCGGGTCGGCATCGCGCGGACGCTGCTGAAGAACCCGCCGATTCTGGTGCTGGACGAGGCGACCTCGGCCCTCGATACCCAGACCGAGCGGGATATCCAGGACAGCCTGAAGGAGATGAGCGAGGGGCGGACGGTCTTCACCATCGCGCACCGCCTGTCGACCATCGCCGATGCCGACCGGATCGTCGTCCTCGAACAGGGCCAGATCGTCGAGATCGGCCGCCACGAGGAGCTTCTGGCGCATGAGGGGCGCTATGCCGCGATGTGGGCGCGCCAGTCGGCGGAAGGCAGCGCCGAAAACCGGGGCGATGGAGAAGGCGCGGAGACCTACGATCAGGGTTGGACCGGGTTCCGCAGCCTGCCCGCCGGCTAGGCAAAGTGCCGCCCGCCGGGCTTGGCAATGGCGCGGCCTTGCGTGTAAGAGAGCGGGCAAGGGGCGCCGGCCCCGGCGTGGGAGAGGCGCGGGTGAGCGAGACCGACAGTTTCATCGACGAAGTCACCGAAGAGGTCCGCCGCGACAAGCTGTTCGCGGTGTTCCGCAAATATGGCTGGATCGGAGTTGTGGGCGTCCTCGCGCTTGTCGGTGGCGCGTCCTGGAACGAATGGCAAAAGGCGAAGGCGCGGGGCGAGGCCGAACGGTTTGGCGATGCGATGACGGCCGCGCTCTCCAGCGATGACGCCGCTGCGCGGGTCGCCGCGCTGGATGCGATTTCCGCCGACGGGGCGGGCGATGCGGGCGCGCGCCGGGCGATCCTCGGCTTTGCCGCCGCCGACGAAGCGCTGCGCGGCGGCGACCGGGCGAGCGCGCTCGGCCGTCTGGAGGCCCTGGCGGCGGATACGGCGCTGGATGACATCTACCGGCAGATGGCGCGGCTGAAGGCGGTGACGCTGGCCGGGTCGGCGATGGAGCCGGCCGCACGCGACGCGGCGCTGGCCGAGCTGGCTGCGCCCGGCGCGCCGTTCCGCGTCCTTGCGCTTGAACAGCAGGCGATCGCCCTCATGGAGGGCGGCAAGACCGAGGAGGCGCTGGCCGCCGCCCGCGCGATCCTTGAGGAACCGGACGCGACCCCGGGCTTGCGCCGGCGCGTGCAGCAGATGATTGTGGTCCTCGGCGGCGATCCCGACGCGGCATGATGAACGGGCAGAATGGGGGCAGGCAGGTGAAACGGTCCAACGGTCTTGGCGTCCTTGCGGCGTTCGCACTTCTTGCCGGATGCGCCCAGAAGGAGCTTGTGCTGGACGGCGTCCGGCAGGACCCGCGCACGGCGGTGATCGGGACCGAGCCGGCGCCGGATGCGCTGGCCCCGGCCCCGGTCGTGGCGCGCGCCATCGCGCTGCCGGCGGCGCGCACCAATGCCGACTGGACACACCGCGCGGGCAATGCGCAGCACCAGCCGGGCAACGTCACGCTGGGCGCCACGCTGACGCAGGTCTGGGCCGCGCCGATCGGGCAGGGCGACGGGCGCAAGAACCGCATCACCGCTGACGCCATTGTCGCGGGCGGCCGTATATTCACGCTCGATGCCGACGCGACGGTGACGGCGACCGGCACCAACGGCGCGACGCTCTGGCAGGCCAATCTCACCCCGGCGGCGGACCGGTCCGGCGATGCCTCGGGTGGCGGCATCGCCTTTGGCGAAGGCCGCGTCTTCGTGACGACCGGGTTCGGCGAGCTTGTCGCGCTGGACCCCGCATCGGGCGCGGTGGCCTGGCGCCAGCGCTTCGACAGCGCCGTCGGCGGCGCGCCGGCGGTGTCGGAGGGGCGCGTCTATGTCGTTGCGCGCGACGCCTCGGCCTGGACGGTGCGCGCCAGCGACGGCAAGGTCGAATGGACGCTGCCCGGCACGCCTTCCGCCTCGGGGGTGATGGGCGTTTCCGCCCCGGCCGTCGATGCGCGGCAGGTGGTTTTCCCGTTCTCGTCGGGCCAGATGGTTGCGGTGTCCAAGGACCAGGGCACCGGCCTCTGGGGCACGCAGGTCGCCGGCCAGCGGCGCGGCCGCGCCTATGCGCAGCTGTCGGACCTGACGGGCGATCCGGTGATCGCGGACGGTGTCGTCTATGCCGGAAGCTCGGCCGGGCGGCTCTCGGCGGTCAACGCCGACACCGGCCTCACGGTCTGGAGCGCCCGGGACGGGGCGCTCAGCCCGGTCGTGGTGGCCGGCGGATCGGTCTTCATGGTCGGGGACGAGGATCAGCTCGTGCGGCTCGATGCCGGCACCGGAGAGGTGATCTGGCGCGTGGACATGCCCTATTTCACCAAGGACAAGGACAAGCGCCGCCGCGCCATCGTCGCGCATTACGGCCCCGTTCTGGCTGGCGGGCGGCTTGTGCTGGCCTCGACCGACGGGCTGATCCGCAGCTTCGATCCGGCCTCGGGCGCACTGGTCGCCACGGCCGAGCTTCCGGGCGGCGCCGCCTCGGCGCCGGCGGTCGCGGGCGGGGTCCTTTACGTCGTGACGAAAGACGGCAAGCTTCGGGCTTTCCGCTGACGCATCTCCGGTGTAGAAGCGCCGCTTCGAACCGGAAGGAGCCGGCCACATGAGCTTTACCCTCGCCATCGTCGGGCGTCCCAACGTCGGGAAGTCGACGCTGTTCAACCGGCTTGTCGGCAAGAAGCTGGCGCTGGTCGATGACCAGCCGGGGGTGACGCGCGATCTGCGCGAGGGCGAGGCACGGCTGGGTGATCTCAGGTTCATCGCCATCGACTCAGCGGGGCTTGAGGATGTGACCGACGACAGCCTGCAGGGCCGGATGCGCCGCCTGACCGAGCGGGCGGTCGAGATGGCCGACATCTGCCTCTTCGTGATCGATGCCCGCGCCGGGGTAACGCCGCAGGACCAGGTCTTCGCCGAGATCCTGCGCAAGAAGAACGCCCATGTCGTCCTTGCCGCCAACAAGGCCGAGGGCAACGCAGGCGAGGCAGGCTTTCTTGAGGCCTATTCGCTTGGTCTCGGAGAGCCGGTGCGCATATCGGCCGAGCATGGCGAGGGGCTGGACGAGCTTTATCACATCCTGCGCCCCCATGCCGAGAAGCTGGCCGCGAAGGCGGCGCTGCACGCGCCCGAGGTGGACGTCGATGTGACCGACGCCGACGCCGAGGACGGGCCGCGCATACCAACCCGCGACAAGCCCCTGCAGATCGCGGTGATCGGCCGACCGAACGCGGGCAAGTCGACCCTTATCAACAAGATCATCGGCGAAGAGCGGCTTCTGACCGGCCCCGAAGCCGGGATCACCCGCGACGCGATTTCCGTCAGCGCCGAGTTCATGGGCACGCCGATGCGGATCTTCGATACCGCCGGCATGAGGAAGCGCGCCAAGGTCGTTGACAAGCTTGAGAAATTGTCCGTCTCGGACGGGCTTCGCGCGGTCCGCTTCGCCGAGGTCGTGGTGGTGTTGATCGACGTCGGCATCCCGTTCGAGCAGCAGGACCTGCGCATCGCCGATTTCGCCGAGACCGAGGGGCGCGCGGTGGTGCTGGCTGCGAACAAGTGGGACCTCGAAGAGGAGAAGACCGAGAAGCTGAAGGAACTGCGCGAGGCCTTCGAGCGGCTTCTGCCGCAGCTGAAGGGCGCCCCCCTGGTGACCGTCTCGGCCAAGACCGGCAAGGGGCTTGACCGTCTTCATGCCGCGATCCTGAAGGCCTATGACGTCTGGAACCGGCGTATCACCACCGCCAAGCTGAACCAGTGGCTGGGCGCGATGACCGAGGCGCATCCGCCGCCCGCGCCCGGCGGCAAGCGGATCAAGCTGCGCTACATGACGCAGGTGAAGACGCGGCCGCCCGCATTCGTCGTCATGTGCAATCACGCCGACAAGCTGCCGGACAGCTATTCGCGGTATCTTGTCAACGGCTTGCGCGCCGACTTTGACATGCCCGGCACGCCCGTCCGGCTGACCTTCCGTGACCAGGGGGACAAGAACCCCTACAAGGATCGCAAGTTCCACACGCCGTCGCGGCTGCGCAAACATACCGGCAGGCCGGTCAAGAAGGACTGAAAGGCCAGGTCCGCCCAAATCGCGCCGGATTCCGTTGCTAGTCGCTGCTGCGACAGACGGAGTATGCGTGATGTTCGGTAACGAGAGCCCGGTTTTCGCCTTTCGCGGCCCCTTCGGCATCCGGGTCGAGATCGCCGGGTCCTTCTTCCTCCTCGCCTTTCTGATCGTGGGCCTCAGGGTGACGAGCGCGGAGCAGATGATCTGGTCGCTTGGCCTCTTTGCGGTGCTCGCCGCGTCGATCTTCCTGCACGAGCTTGGCCATGCCTGGGGCTGCCGTGTTCAGGACGTGCCGGTGCGGCGGATCGTGCTGCATGGCGCCGGCGGGTTCTGCGAACGGGCGACCACCGCCTCGAATCGCCAGCAGGAGCTGATCGTCGCGATGGGTCCGATCGTGAACCTTTTCCTCTGGGCGGTCATCTCGCTCGTCGTCGAGGCGCTGTGGTTCAGGGCGCAGTCCTGGGACAGTTACCCCGGCGAGGAAGTCATGCGGGTGACCTGGCTGCTTTCCACGGCCGCGAATCTCAACCTTTTCCTCGCGCTCTTCAACCTGATCCCGGTGCAGCCGCTCGACGGGGGCAAGCTTTTTCAGCTGGCCCTGATCCGGGTCCTCGACCCGCAGCGGGCGACCCGTATCGCGGGGATCGTCGGGCTGGCGGTCTGCGTTGTCTGGATCCCGGCGATGATGGTGCTTTATCTCAGCATCGGCTGGATTCTCTTCTTCATCCCCTCTTTCCGCCTGCACCTCGGGATGGCGCGGCTGCGCGGCGCGGGCGGGCTGCGCCGGCGCAACTGAGCCCTACCAGACCTCGCGCAGCGCCCAGTCGCGACGCTCGGTGAAGACCGGATCGGCGAGAAGCGTGGTGATGCGGGCCTCGTGCGCGGTGCAGGCCGCATCGTGCAGCGCCATCAGGGCGGCATCTGCCTCGAATCTCTCGCGGTAGTAGGCGCGGGCGGCGGCATCGCGGCGGCTGTAGTCGGCGCTTGCCTCTTCATTGCGGTTGCGCTGGCGCCAGTAGGTCTGCGTCACCCGCTTGCCGGCGACGACGACGTCGCCGCGGTGCATCTTGACGAGGTAGGAGGCCAGCGAGCGGAGCGAGAAGTGTTCCAGCCGGACCAGGTCATAGGTGCCGCGGCAGTCGAGGCCGTTCTCCGCGGGGTCCGCGGCGAGGCTCGGCAGGAACCGTCCCGATCCGTCGAGCCAGAGCGGCAGGAACGGCCCCTTGGCCATGTCGGGCCGGTGATTGCGGAGCTTCGTGACACGGTCGGACAGCCGGACGATGCTCTTGACGCCGCGGCGCGCCCTGTGCGGCCCGGGCCTGGTCGTCTGGTGCGCCGGAAAAAGGTCCTTGAGCCAACCCCGGACAAAATGCTCCTGCCGGTTGGCGCCGTGGTTCACCTCGCTGACCGACAGGACGTCGAAGGGGCCGGTCGCGGCGAAGAGGTCCTCAAGGGTGCCGTCGCCGGCGCCGATGTTGAGGAACTCGTCCACGTCCATCGAGAGGAAGAAGTCCGCCGCGCGCACCTCGGCCATCCGTTCGGCGAAGGCGAGCGCGATCGGCTGGAACGCGGTCCCTCCGGTGACGGTGGCCGGGTTGGGCAGGTGGACGAGTTCGCCCATCGCGTGCAGCCGGTCGAGCAGCCGGTCGGTGCCGTCCGTGCAATCGTTGCTGAAGACGACGACGTCGGTCACGCCGACCGCGCGATGCCAGGCGAGCCATTCGAGGATGAACGGCCCCTCGTCCTTCATGCAGGTCGCGACAAGGACACGCGGCGCAGCGATCGGCCAGTCGTGGGCGGCACGGGCATGAAGCAAGCCCTGTGCAGCCGCGTTCTGCCGCTCGAACAGCTGGACGCTGCTGCCGGGGGGATTGTCCTTGGCAAGAACAAGGCCCTTGGCCGCAAGAACGCCCGCGATCCGCGCGAGTCCCTCCTCGCCGTAGACCTTGGGATGCAGCTCCAGGACGATTTGCCGGACGCCCGAAAGGTCGGCCGCATCGAAGAGGCCAAGCTCGCCCCCTTCGATGTCGCAGACGATCACCGTCGGGTGGACCTCGGCCAGAAGCGGTGAAAGCCCGATCCGCGCGACCTCGACCACGCGCGCATAGGGCCGCGAGGCCGGTTCCATCGAGGAGGCCCAGAAATCCGCCCGGAGATAGAAGGCGCTGGTGCCGCCGTCCTCGGGCGCGATCACGCCGTTGCGCAGGTCGACCGTCGTGACGCCATTCAGGCGGTGCGTCTCGGCGATCAGCGGCAGGAGGTCGGGGTTTGCCTCGACCGAGACGACGCGCTCGACGCCCGGGACCTGCGCCGCGACGGTCGAGATGAGGCCGACCCCGGCGCCGAGTTCCAGCACCCGGTCGCCGGGCCGCAAGACGCGGCGGAGCGTGGCGCATTCGCCGCCCTCGTAGCGGCTGTTGCGCATCGGGCGCTCGATCTTCGGGGTGATGATCGCGGGAACGAAGGGCACGCGGATCCCCTGCGTCTCGATCACCTCGTCATAGTCCAGCATGGCGGAGATCCCTTGCGGCGCGGGGCGGGGCGGCGGCGCGGTCGAAGTCGACGAGCCGGTCCACGGCGGCGGCGAGCGTCTCGCCGGGGTTTCGTTGCGGCTCGCCATGCCCCTGCGCCTCATCCTCGATGAGGATCAGCGGGTCGGGGGAGATCGCGGCGAGGCGGCGGATCGAGGAGACGGGGACGCGCACATCACCGGGGGCGTGCTGGGCGAGGATGCGGGCGCCGCTCGGGGCCAGGTGGCCGGGATAGGCAAAGCCGCCCGAAAAGGCGAAGACGGTGGCGATGGCGGGACGCGAAAGCCCGAGGACGGGCGGCAGATAAGCCGTGTTGAGCGCCGAGATCGCGCCGGCGGAACTGCCGCCAAGCAGCATCCGGCCAGAGAGGCCATACGACTCTGCCGCCCCCGCCGCATGGGTGAGAAAGGCGCAGCAATCCTCGACCACTGCAAGCGCGCGGCGGCCGTAGAAGGTCGGGTGCATCTCCTCGCCCGCGGCGATGGCATCGGCCTCAAGCGCCGGCAGCGCGGATTCGGTCTGCGGCCGCAGGACCGCTGGCGGCCGGGCAAGTCGATAGTCGATGAAGGCGGTCGCATAGCCATGCCGCGCAAATTCGGCGGCGATGCGGGCATGGTTGCGGTGCTGGCGGCTGCCGGTGCGAAAGCCCCCCGAGTGCATCCAGGTCAGAAGGTCGGCCGGCCTGCCGGTGGCGGGCAGGTAGAGATCGGCAAGAAGCTCCCGCTCGCCCCGAAGGGTCGGGTGAACCGCGTAGCGGATCGTGACCGGCTCGACCATCAACACACTGCCTCGGGCCGGCTTGGGCCGGCGCTTCTTCTTCGCCGTCTTGCGACGCGGGAAGTATCGCCGCCGGACCCGGGCGGGTCAAGCGCGGGACAGGGCGCGTCAGACGAGCGTGCCCTCGGGCGTCAGCCGCGTCTTGCCGCCGAGCCAGGGGTGCAGCGCCTCGGGCAGGGTCACGCCGCCGTCGGCGGTCTGGCCGTTTTCCAGCACCGCGATCAGGGCGCGGCCGACCGCAAGGCCCGAGCCGTTCAGCGTGTGCACAAACTCCGGCTTGCCGCCCGCCGGGCGGAAGCGCGCGTTCATCCGCCGGGCCTGGAAGTCGCCGCAGACGGAGACCGAAGAAATCTCCCGATACGTATTCTGGCCGGGCAGCCAGACCTCGAGGTCATGCGTCTTGCGGGCGCCGAACCCCATGTCGCCGGTGCACAGGACGATGGTGCGGTAGGGCAGCCCCAGCCGCTCCAGCACCGCCTCGGCGCATTTCGTCATGCGCTCGTGCTCGGCCAGCGAGGTGTCGGGCGTCGTGATCGACACCATCTCGACCTTCTCGAACTGGTGCTGGCGGAGCATCCCGGCGGTGTCCTTGCCGGCGCTGCCGGCTTCCGAGCGGAAGCACTGGGTATGCGCGGTCATGCGGATCGGCAGGGCGCTTTCCTCAAGGATGTCGCCCGCGACGGTGTTGGTCAGCGTCACCTCAGAAGTCGGGATCAGCCACCAGCCGTTGGTGGTCTGATAGCTGTCCTC
>JAGRDU010000143.1 GCA_020446905.1 Paracoccaceae bacterium
GCCGATGACCGTCCACAGTGAAAGCCCTCCGCCTCCCCGGACGTTTCCGCCCGAGGCGGGGGGTCGATTGAACCTGACAACCCTTCCTCATTTCATTGTGGCGAAAAATACTCCCGCCGGAGGCTCCCGCGCCATCCGCATCGCAAACGCCGGGATTGCGCCATGACCGCGCTGATGATTCAGGG
Organism: Paracoccaceae bacterium; assembly: GCA_020446905.1. GTDB lineage: Bacteria > Pseudomonadota > Alphaproteobacteria > Rhodobacterales > Rhodobacteraceae > Albidovulum. The sequence continues at coordinate 186 of JAGRDU010000143.1, forward strand.
CACAGGCTCGAATGTCGGAAAATCGCTTCTGGTCGCGGGACTCTGCCGCGCGGCGCGGCGACGGGGGCTGTCAGTTGCGCCCTTCAAACCACAGAACATGTCGAACAATGCGGCCGTGACGGCCGACGGCGGCGAAATCGGACGGGCGCAGGCCTTGCAGGCGCTGGCCTGCGGGCTCGATCCGCAGTGCGACATGAATCCGGTGCTCCTGAAGCCGGAGACCGATACCGGGGCGCAGGTCATCGTGCAGGGAAAGCGGCTGACGACGGTACGCGCGCGCGACTATTTGGCCCTCAAGCCACAGTTGCTTGCGGCCGTTCTGGAAAGCTTTCAGAGGCTCAAGGCGCGTCACGACCTTGTCGTCGTCGAGGGGGCGGGCAGTCCCGCCGAGGTGAACCTTCGCCGGGGCGACATCGCCAACATGGGCTTCGCGCGGGCAGCCGATGTGCCGGTGATCCTTGCGGGCGACATCGACCGGGGCGGCGTGATCGCGCAGATCGTCGGGACGCGGGCAGTCCTCGACCCGGCGGACGAAGCGCTGGTCGCGGGGTTCATCGTCAACAAGTTCCGGGGCGACCCGTCGCTCTTTGACGAGGGCTACCGGCTGATCGAGGCGCGGACCGGCTGGCCCGGATTTGGCGTGCTGCCCCATTTTCCCGACGCGGCGAAGCTGCCTGCCGAGGATGCCCTTGATCTTGGCCGGGAATCCTCTGGCGGGCCGGTGCGGATCGCCTGTCTCGCGCTGAGCCGGATCGCGAATTTCGACGATCTGGACCCGCTCGCGCAGGAGCCGGGCGTGACCCTGACGATGGTGCGGCCCGGCGAGCCGATTCCGGGGGATGCCGCGCTGGTGATTCTGCCGGGGTCGAAGTCGACGCGGGGCGATCTGGCGTTCCTGCGGGCGCAGGGCTGGGACATCGACCTTGCCGCGCATGTGCGGCGGGGCGGGCACGTGCTTGGAATCTGCGGGGGCTACCAGATGCTCGGCCGCCGCATCGCCGATCCCGAGGGGATCGAGGGCGAAGCCGGCGTGACCGAGGGGCTCGGGTTTCTCGATGTCGAGACGGTCATGACGCCGAAGAAGACGTTGACCCGTGTCGATGCGATCCACGCGGCGAGCGGGTCGGCGCTTCGCGGATACGAGATACATATCGGGTGCAGCGACGGACCGGACCGCGCACGTCCCTTCGCGCGCGTCGGCGGGGTGCCCGAGGGGGCGGTGTCGCCGGACGGACGGATCGAGGGGAGCTACCTGCACGGAATGTTCGCCGAGGACGGGTTCCGCGCAGCGTACCTCGCCCGGATCGGAGTCAGTTCCTCTGCAGGGTATGGTGCGGGTGTCGAGACCGCCCTCGATGCACTCGCCGAGCACATGGAACGCCATCTCGACATCGACGGGCTGCTTGCCCTCGCGCGCTAGCCGCGCAGGGCCCTTGCGAGGCGCTCCCATTCGGTCTCATCCCCGGGCAGTCCGAGGCGCAGCCAGGTGTGCGAATAGGGAAAGGCCCTGCTCCAGATCGCGGCCTTCGCGAGATCGTCCTGCGCCCGGACCGCATCCGGCGTGGCGTAAAGCCTGAAGAGAAGGGTGCCGCCGACGAGGGTCCAACCTGTCGTTGCGGCCATGCTGTCCATCCGGTCTGCGTCGTCATGCAGTCTCTGCACCGTGTCCGCCGCCCAACGCCTGTCGCGCAAAGCGCGGCGCCCGATCTCGATCGCCGCGCCCGAGACGGGCCAGGGGCCGGCCATGGCCGCCAGCCGCTCGATGTCGCCGGGCGCGCCCAACACGAAGCCGAGGCGGATACCCGCCAGCCCGTAGAACTTGCCGAAGGACCGGAGCACGATCATGCCGTTCGTGCCCGCCTGGCGCGCGACGGAGCATTCGGGATAGGGGTCGGCGAAGCTTTCGTCGACCACAAGGCGGCCGACGGCGGATGACAGCGATAGCAACGCGTCCGGCGTAAGGGTGCGCCCGTCCGGGTTGTTCGGGTTGACGATCACCGCAAGGTCTGCCCCCGCGAGAGCGACCGGGCTGGACACCTCCTCGACGGTCCAGCCGGCGGCGCAGAGCGCGGCGGCGTGCTCGTTGTAGGTCGGGCCGAGGACCCGCGCATGCCCCGGCGCCGTGAGGCGGGGGATCATCTGGATTACCGCCTGAGCCCCCGCGACTGGGAGCACAGAGGCTGCGGTGCCGTAGGCCATCGCGGCGCTCTTAGAAAGTGACGCCATGTCGGCCCGTGTCGGCAGCGCCGTCCAGGTGCCCCGGGAAAGCGGCGGCAATGGATAGGGGCGGCGATTGATGCCGGTGGACAGGTCGATCCAGTCGCCCGGCCTGCCGCCGTGGCGCCTGATCGCCTCGTCCATGTTTCCGCCGTGATCGCGCATCGCGGATGCGGGGTTACACGAGGACGAGCACCACGACAACGAGAGACATCCCCAGCATCGCAAGCCGGAAGAGCTTCAGCCCCCGTGCGATGTCCACGGGCAGCGGATCGGGGGCGTCGCCGTTGATCCAGGGCTCGTCCGCGATCCGGTCGCGATAGACGCGCGGCCCGGACAGACGGATGTCGAGCGCACCGGCAAGTGCCGCCTCGGGCCAGCCGGCGTTCGGCGAGCGGTGACGGCGCGCATCGCGCCACATGAGGCGCAACGCCTCGCGCGGACGGGTCGAGACGAGCGCATAGAGGACGCCCGTGAGGCGGGCGGGGATGAGGTTGGCGAGGTCGTCGGCCCGGGCCGAGGCCCAGCCGAAGGCCTCGTACTTCTCGCTCCGGTGACCAATCATTGAATCGAGCGTGTTGAGCGCCTTGTAGCCGGCGATCCCCGGCAGACCGAAGAGCAGGCCCCAAAAGACGGGCGCGGTAATGCCGTCCGACGTGTTCTCGGCGAGGCTTTCAAGCGCGGCGCGGGCTATTCCGGCCCGGTCGAGCGCGCTCGGGTCGCGCCCGACAATCTGCGCGACGGCCCTGCGGGCGGCAGGCGTGTCGCCTGCGGAGAGCGGGGAGCCGACGGCGGCGACGTGGTCATGGAGCGAGCGGATCGCGAGGAAGGGCCATGCGAGGACACCGGTCAGAAGCACGCCCGGCCAGCCTTCGGGCAGAAGCCAGACCGCGATCCAGGCAAGTTCGGCCGAAAGGCCGACCACCGCGAAGGCGGTGACGACGCCGGCCCAGCGCCGGCGCGGGTTGTCAGCCCCCTCGACGTTCAGGAAGCGGTCGAAGCTGTGGATGAGCGTACCGATCCACACGACCGGATGCCCGATCGCGCGGAAGAGCGTCTTCGGCCAGCCAAAGAGCGCATCGAGCCCGATCGCGATCATCAGAACGAGCGCGTAGGACAACCCCTGCCTCCAACGCCGAATTTCAGAACCCCGCGATAGCCTGCCTCGCGCAGGACGGCGCGTGCGCCCGTGGGGATTCGCCCGGGGGCGAACAGATACCCCCTTAGCGAACCCGTGTGGGCGATGACGAATCCAAGCGCGCCGAGGTCCTTCATAAGGGCATCTTCGGCGCCGCTGCCCCCGCTTCTGAGTGTCATTGTGCGGCGCGCCGAAACAGTGGCGAGTTCTGCCAGTTTTGCGAGATTTCCGCCCTCCGCCGCATTTTCCCACGGCACGATGAGGTCCGAGATATCCGGAAATGCACTGTCTGCCGGGTCAGTGCGCCGGTGCGGGCCCAGAAATCCGCCAAGGACGTCCAGCCTTGGCAGCGCCGGCAGGCGGCGCAGGATGCGCCCCTCGCGCGAGGCCCAGAGGATCCGTTCTGGCGCGCCGAACATCAAGGGATCGCTCGCCCCTTCGCAGGACAGGCAGGCCGCGGCGAGGCGCATGGGCGATGTGTCCGGCGCGGCGAGGCGCGCCAGCGCCACAAGGCTTGCGGTTGACGCGCCGGCGCCGCCGCCCGCCGGCATTGTGGCACGCAGGCGGACCGAGCCGGAGAGATCGGCGCCAAGCAGGCGCAGGAAGCGCCGCGCCCGCCCGGGATCGACAAGGCGCTGGCCCGAGCCGTGGATGGAAAGGCCGCGCCCCGGCCTGTGCCATGCCTCGACCGTCAGTATCGGGCAGGGCAGCGAGATAAGCGCGACAGGGCCATCCGGCCCGATCCGTCCCTGCATCAGTTCGCCGAAATGCCCGGCCACCCGCGTGTGGTTCCTCATGCTGCGGTCCAGTTGACCGAGATAACCGACCAGGGAGCCTCGGGCGCGGCGATCCTGATGCGCGTCACGGACAGGGGGGCGACCTCGAAGGCCAGCGCGGGCGCCGGCCGCCCGAGCGCCTTGGCAAGCGCGGCGCGCACGGTTCCGGCATGTGCGACCGCGACGACACATCCGCCGGTGGCAAGCTGCGCAAGGGCGATGCCCGCCCGATCGCAAAGCTCGGCGAAGCTCTCCCCCTCGGGCGGTCTGTGGCGGGCCAGTTCGTCCGCAGAAAGCGGGCCGAGATCGGGAAGGTCCGCCCAGGGGCGCCCGTCCCAGAGCCCGAAGTCCTGTTCCGCAAGCGCCGGCGCGATCTCGGGCGGCTGGTCCCACAGGGCGGCGGCGGTCTGCCGGCAGCGCAGGGCAGGACTGCACAGCAGCCTGTCCCAGCGACCGACATGGGCGCGCACTGCCGCAAGCCGCCCGAGGTCCGAGCAATCGGCCGCGACGTCCGTGCGGCCGCACAGTCGGCCGTCCGCCAGCGCAGGCGCATGACGGATCAGGATCAGCTCTGTCGCGGCGCGGAGGTTCACCGTCGTATTCTCCCTTCCCCGGGCCGCCCGTTTCTGCTTTGAGACCGGAACATGAGCAAGACGATACTGATCACCGGCGGTGCCCGGTCGGGCAAAAGCGGCATCGCCGAGACGATGACGCTGGGGCTCGGCCGCCCGGCGTTCTATATCGCGACGGCCGAGCCACATGACGACGAGATGGCCGCGCGCATCGCGGCACATCGGGCACGACGCGGGACCGAATGGCAAACCTGCGCCGCGCCGCTCGATCTTCTGTCCGCGCTGCGTCAGACGGATGGTGCCGGTCCGCGCCTTGTCGATTGTCTGACGCTGTGGCTGAGCAACCTGATGTTCGCAGGGCGCGACTGGCAGGCCGAGGCGCGGGCGATGCTCGATGCGCTGCCGCGACTGACCTCGCCGGTCGTCTTCGTCACCAACGAGGTCGGCAGCGGTATCGTGCCCGAAAACGCCCTCGCGCGGGAGTTCCGCGATGCGGCCGGGCTTCTCAACCAATGGGTCGCTGCCGCGGTGGACGAGGTTCATCTTGCCATCTGCGGCCTGCCCCTGAAAGTGAAATGAAAGACGACTGACATGAGCCTGCCGCGCCTGACCTCCCTCTCGCAGATCGCCACCCTGGCCGAGCGCCTGCCCGTCGCCGATGAAGCGGCCGCCGAGGCCGCGCGCGCCCGGCAGAATTCGCTCACCAAGCCGCCGGGATCACTCGGGCGCCTCGAGCAGATCGCCGAGTTCATGGCAACCTGGCGCGGCACCGCGCGTCCCGAGATCTGGCGCGCGCAGGCGCTAGTCTTTGCCGGCAATCACGGCATCTGCGCACAGGGCGTAAACCCCTATCCGCAGGAAGTGACCGCCCAGATGGTCGCCAATTTCGAGGCCGGCGGCGCGGCGATCAACCAGCTTTGCGCGGTGAACGGGGCCGATCTGTCGGTGATCGCGCTCGATCTCGACCGGCCCACCGGAGATTTCACCGAAGGCCCGGCAATGAGCGAGACGGACTGCCTCGATGCCTTCTGGCAGGGGGCTTCGGCGGTGGATGAGGGCGCCGATATCCTGATCCTTGGCGAGATGGGCATTGGCAATTCGACGGTTGCCGCGGCGCTCGCCGCCGCTTGTTTCGGCGGCCCTGTTGCCGAGTGGGTTGGCCCGGGAACAGGCTCTGACAAGGCCGGAATAGCGCGAAAGGTCGAGGTGATCGAACGCGGGCTGAGGCGCCATGAAGCGGTTCGGGGCGATGCCCCCGTGATCCTCGCGGCCCTCGGCGGGCGCGAACAGGCCGCGATCTGCGGCGCGGTGCTGGCCGCGCGGGCGGCGCGTATCCCGGTGATCCTCGACGGCTTCATCTGCACCGCTGCGGCGGCGGTCCTCTATGCCGCCGACAAGCGCCTTCTCGATCATTGCCTCGTCGGCCATGCCTCGGCCGAGCCGGGACACCGCAAGCTTCTTGCGGCGATCCACAAGCGCCCGGTGCTTGAATTCGACATGCGGCTTGGAGAAGGCTCCGGCGCTGCGCTGGCGCTGGGCATCGTCCGGTCCGCCCTGGCCTGCCACAACGGCATGGCAACCTTCGGCGAGGCGGGCGTCAGCGAGGCATGACGATGCGGCGGGTCGAGGAGCTCAGGCTTGCCTTCCTTCTTCTGACCCGCGTGCCCGTCGGCCAGATCCGGGGCGACGTGCCGACGATGGCGGCCTCGTCGTGGTCCTGGCCGATCGTCGGCGTCTTCGTCGGCGCGATTTCCGCCCTCGCCTTTCTCGCGGGGCAGCGGCTGGGCCTGCCTGATACGATGTCGGCCATCCTCGCGCTTGCGAGTTCCGCCCTTGTGACCGGTGCGATGCACGAGGACGCACTGGCCGACCTTGCCGACGGGTTCGGCGGCGGTCGCGATCGGGCGCGCAAGCTTGAGATCATGCGCGACAGCCGGATCGGCGCCTATGGTGTCACCGCCCTTTGCCTCGCCCTCCTGTTCCGCACCTTCGGGATCGCCGCCGTTGCCGGGTCCGGCGCACAGGGTCTGGCGTTCCTCGGCCTTGCCGCGATGACGCGTGCGGTGCAGCCGGCGGCCATGGTGCTCATGCCGGCGGCCCGCGCGGACGGGCTGGGCCATGCAGCACGGGGGGCAAGTCTTGCCCCCGCCACTGTCGCGCTGGCCCTCGGGCTATGCGCCCTGATCCCGCTTGGGCCAGTCGCCGGCGCCGGTGCCGCCCTCGCCGTCGCTCTCGGCGCGGGCGGCGTCGCCCTTCTGGCGATGCGGCAAATCGGGGGACAGACCGGAGACGTTCTGGGCGCCATGCAGATGCTCGGCGAATGTGCGGGTTGGGCGGCCTTGATCCTTCTGACATGATTTGATCAAATTCTACCCTACCAAACGTCATGCCGAACCAAACGGCCCCTCTTCCCATCTTCCAATTTGATCAAAAATCACGGATAACCGCGCCATCGTGAAGGAGTCTCCGATGCCTGCCGCCATAGACATGATCGCCGGGGTGGACCGCACCCGCCTGAAAACCCTGGCCGAGCGCGAGACACGACGGTTTGCCGGCTCGCGTCCAAAGACCACGGCCGCGCTGAAGGCTGGCGCCGGGGCATATCTCTCCGGTGTGCCGATGCACTGGATGACGGACTGGCCGATGCCCTTCCCGATGCTGGTCGATCACGCCGAAAAAGCTCGTCTGACCGACCTCGACGGCTACGGAATCGACGATTTCTGCCTTGGGGATACCGGTTCGATGTTCGGCCATTCGCCGAAGCCGGTCGCGAAAGCGATCCGCAAGCAGGCGAAGAAGGGATTGACTTACATGCTGCCAACCGAGGCGGCGCTAGAGGCTGGCGCGCTGCTGACCAAGCGCTTCGGCGAGTTCAAATGGCAAATCGCGACGACGGCGACGGATGCCAACCGCTTCGCCCTTCGGGTCGCCCGCGCCGTGACCGGCAAGCCCAAGGTGCTCGTGTTCAACGGCTGCTATCACGGCACCGTCGATGACACGATGGTGGAGCTGCGGAACGGTCAGACGGTGGCGCGCAGCGGTCTTGTCGGGCAGGTCGAGGATCTGACCGAGGTCGCCGCCTGCGCCGAGTTCAACGATCTGGCCAGCGTCGAGGCTGCGTTGCAGACCGGCGAGATCGCGGCGATCCTGACCGAGCCGGTGCTGACCAATTCCTGCATGGTGTTGCCGGATCTTGGCTTTCACGACGGGCTACGGATGCTGGCGACGAAGTACGATGCACTCCTCATCATCGACGAGACGCACACCATTTCTTCGGGCCTTGGCGGCTATACCGGCGTGCATGGCCTCGATCCCGATATCTTTGTCGTCGGCAAATGCGTCGCGGGCGGGATGCCGACCGCGGTCTGGGGCCTGCGCCCGAAACTTGCGGCGGATTACGCGCGCTATGATGCGACCCGTGCGCCGGGGCACTCGGGAATGGGAACCACCCTTTCAGCGAACCCGATGCAGTTCGCCTGCCTCAAGGCGAACCTCGCCGGGGTCATGACCGCGAAGGCTTATGCGAAGATGGAGAAAGGCGCGGAAAGGCTCTATTCCGGCCTGAAAAGAGTGATCGAGGCGCATGGCGCGCCCTGGCATGTGGTGCGCGTCGGTGCGCGGGTGGAGTTCATCTGCGCCCCCGGCCCGCTGAAGAACGGTGCCGAGGCGGCGCTTGCCCATGTCCCCGAGGTCGAAGCGGCGCTCCACACTGCGCTTCTCAACCGCGGTTGCCTGATCGCGCCGTTCCACAACATGATGCTCGTCAGCCCCGTGACCAAGAAACGCCAGATCGACCGCCTCATCGTCGCCTTCGACGAGATCCTGACAGAGCTTTTTGACTGAGACCGCCATGACCCAGACCTGCCCTTCCGGCGCGACGCTTGCCGAAGCCGAAGCCTTCCTTGCCGATCACCCAGAGATCGAGGCGATCGACATCGTCCTGCACGATTCGAACGGGATCGGCCGTGGCAAGATCATCCGCCGGCACGAACTTGCCTCGCTCTACAGCGGCGGGCGGCACATGCCGATCTCGATCCTCGGCCTCGACATCTGCGGCGAGGATGTGCACGAGACCGGCCTCATCTGGGACCAGGGCGACGGCGACCTGCGCGCCTGGCCTGTGCCGGGGACGCTGAAGGCGCTGCACGGGACGAAGCCGGCGCGGGCCGAGGTCTTCCTGTCGCTTTATGAGCTGGACGGGCGGCCGATGGGCTCGGACCCGCGCCATGCGCTGGCGCGGCAGGTCGCGGAATACGCCAAACGCGGGCTGAAACCGGCGGGCGCTTTCGAGCTTGAGTTCTTCCTTCTGGCCAATGACCGCGGCCCCGACGGCAAGGTGCGCCCGGCCCGCGACGTGCTGGACGGGCGGCCCAGCCACAAGACCGAGGTCTATTCGGTCGACCATCTGCACGGGATGCTGCCGCTTTTCTCGGACATCTACGCCGGCGCCGAGAAGGCGGGCATCAAGGCCGAGACACTGATCTCGGAATACGCCCCGGGTCAGTATGAGCTGACGCTGCACTACCGCGAGGATGTGATGCAGGCGGCCGACGATATCGTCCGGCTGAAGCGGATCGTCCGCCAGCAGGCGCGCGCACATGGCGTGACCGCCTGCTTCATGGCCAAGCCGGTCGAGGATTATGCCGGTTCGGGGATGCATTTACACGTCTCGATGATGGACGAGGCGGGGCGGAACATATTCGCGGAATCGCCGGATTCAGGCTGGACAGAGCCGCTATTGCACGCGCTCGGGGGCCTTCGGGCGACGATGGGGGAAGCGATGCTGGTCTTCGCGCCCCATCTCAATTCCTGGCGGCGTTTCGCGAACCAGAGCTATGCACCGGTCTCGACTTCCTGGGGTGTCAACAACCGCTCCGTCGCCCTTCGGGTGCCCGAAGGCCCGGTAAAGGCGCGGCGGATCGAGCATCGACCCTCGGGGGTCGATGCTAACCCTTACCTCGTCGCGGCGACCGTCCTTGCCGGAATTCTCCACGGCATCGACAAGCGCATCGATCCAGGGCCGGAGACCAGGGGCAACGCCTATGAAGAGGACGAGAACGGCCCCGCGATCCCGCGCGACTGGCGCGCGGCGATCGAGGCGGCGACGGGCTCGGCCTTCCTGAAATCGGCGCTTGGTGAGGACATGCACCGCACCTTCACCGCCGTGAAGGCCGCCGAATACGCCCGCGTCGCACGTACGGTAACCGAGGTGGACTACGACCTTTACCTCAATACGGTCTAGGTCCCCCGCCGCAACGCCTTGAACGCCCACGTAGAGGGGAGTCGCAGGATTGTCCGGGCAGCGTGAAACGAGCCGTTCCGTTTTATGCGGTGATGGCTTATATCACCTCTCTCGCCCAGATAGCCGGACCCCGTAAGATGACCGCCGACCTTCCCTCCGCGCCGATCACGCAGGATGTACATACGATCCCGCGCAAGGTTCCCGACAGCGGGCGGCTGAACCTTGTCGGCCTTACGCGCGAGCAGTTGCGCGACGCGCTGATTGCCGCCGGCACGCCCGACAAGCAGGCGAAGATGCGGGTCGGTCAGATCTGGCAATGGATCTATCACTGGGGCGTGCGCGACTTTTCCGCGATGACCAATCTCGCAAAGGACTATCGGACGCTTTTGTCCGAGCGGTTCGAAATCTCTCTGCCCGAGGTCGTCACCCGGCAGGTCTCGGCCGACGGCACCCGCAAGTACCTTTTGCGAATCGCTGGCGGGCATGAGGTCGAGACGGTCTACATCCCCGAGGAGAACCGCGGCACACTCTGTATCTCGTCGCAGGTCGGCTGCACGCTGACCTGTTCGTTCTGTCATACCGGGACGCAGAAGCTGGTGCGCAACCTGACGGCGGGGGAAATCGTCGGCCAGGTGATGGTCGCGCGTGATGATCTTGGCGAATGGCCCGCGCAAGGCGCGCCGAAGGACGAGACTCGGCTTGTCTCGAACGTCGTTCTCATGGGCATGGGCGAGCCGCTCTACAACTTCGACAACGTCCGCGACGCGATGAGGGTGGTGATGGATGGCGAAGGGCTGACCCTGTCTCGGCGCCGGATCACATTGTCGACCTCGGGCATCGTGCCCGAGATTGCCAAGACCGCCGAAGAGATCGGCTGCCTTCTGGCGGTTTCGTTCCACGCGACGACGGACGAGGTGCGCGACCGCCTCGTGCCGGTGAACAAGAAGTGGAACATCGAGACGCTGCTGAACGCGCTCCGCGACTACCCGCGCCTGTCGAACTCCGAACGCATCACCTTTGAATACGTGATGCTGAAGGATGTGAACGACAGCGACGAGGACGCGAAACGGCTGGTAAAGCTGATCCGCGGCATCCCGGCCAAGATCAACCTGATCCCCTTCAATGAATGGCCGGGCGCGCCTTACCAGCGGTCGGACTGGGAACGGATCGAGGCCTTTGCCGACATCGTCTACAAGGCTGGCTATGCTTCACCGATCCGCACGCCGAGGGGTGAGGATATCATGGCGGCCTGCGGCCAGCTGAAATCCGCGACGGAACGCGCCCGCAAGAGCCGGGCGGAGATCGCGAAAGAGGCTGGTCTCGGGGCCTGAGGCGATCCAGGGTCGCAAATGCAAAACGCGCGCCGTGGGGGCGCGCGTTCTTTGTTTTTCAGCCGTGCGGGGCTTCAGTGCTTGCCCTTGTAGGGTGCCCAGAGCCGCTTGTTGGTGAGGTACAGAAGCACCGTCAGCAGGCCGAGGAACAGCACCGCGACAAAGCCTGCGCGCTTGCGGTCCATCATCTTCGGCTCGGCGGCCCACATCAGGAAGGCGGAGACGTCCTTCGCCATCTGGTCGACCGTCGCCGGCGTGCCGTCAGCATAGGTCACCAGATCGTCCGACAAGGGGGCCGGCATCTTGATCCAGCCGGTCGAGAAGGCGTGGTTTTCGTAGAAGGTCGACCCCGCCTCTTCCTTTTCCTCGCCGGAATAGCCGGCGAGGATCGCGTGGATGTACTCCGGCCCGCCGATGCCACGGAAGAACTGGTTGATGCCAAGGCCGTAGGGTCCGTGGAAGCCTGCCCGCGCCTTCGCCATCAGCGACAGGTCAGGAGCGCCGGCGCCGGTGTTCGGCGGGAAGTTGTCAGTGGCGATCGCCTCGCGCTCTTCCCCGGTCTCCTTGTCGATGACCGAGAAGTTCTTGGCATAGGCGCGCACCTGATCTTCCGGCAGGTGCGGTCCGCCTTCGTCCGACAGCGACCGGATCGGCACCAGCTTCATCCCGTGACAGGCGGCGCAGACTTCGGTGAAGACCTGCAGCCCGCGCTGGAGCTGATGCTCGTCGTAGGTCCCGAACGGACCCTCGAACGAGAAAGCAATGTCCTCGATATGAGCCGTCTCGGCCGCATGGACGGCGCCGCCCGACAGGGCGAGGACGGAAGCGGCCGTGATTGCGATTTTCTTCAGCATCTCAATCGGTCCTTTCCGTTACTCGGCCGGATGGGTGTTGGCGCCGTAATGCGCGTTGAAGTCGTCCTCGATCGTCGCCGGCGGGGTCGTCGGCTTCTCGATCAGGCCGAGCACCGGCAGGATCACGAGGAAGTAGGCGAACCAGTAGGCCGCGCCGATCAGCGAGATAATCGAATAGGGCGGCTCGGCCGGCATGGCGCCGCACCACATCAGGACGACGAAGTCGATGATGAGGAGGTAGAACCACCAGCGGAACATCGGGCGGTACTTGCCCGAGCGCACGCTCGAGGTGTCGAGCCAGGGCACCAGGGCCATGACGATGATCGCGCCGAACATCGCGATGACGCCGAAGAACTTCGCGTCAATGATGCCGAAGGAAAGCCAGTTGGCTGCGATCACGATCCAGACGTCCGAGGTGAAAGCCCGCAGGATCGCGTAGAACGGCAGGAAATACCATTCGGGCACGATATGCGCGGGCGTCGCCAGCGGGTTTGCCTCAATGTAGTTGTCCGGGTGGCCGAGGAAGTTCGGCATGAAGCCGACAACCGCGAAGAAGAACACCAGCACAAGCGCGAGAGCGAAGAGGTCCTTGATGACGAAGTAGGGCCAGAACGGGAGGGTGTCCTTCTCGGCCTCGGCCTTCGAGCCCTTGCGTACGTCCACGCCGGTCGGGTTGTTGTTGCCGGTGTTGTGGAACGCCCAGATGTGGACGGCGACGAGGGCCGCGATCACGAAGGGCAGGAGGTAGTGGAGCGAGAAGAAGCGGTTCAGCGTCGCGTTGTCGACGGCCGGCCCGCCCAGAAGCCAGGTCTGGATCGTCGGCCCGACGCCCGGGATGGCGCCGAAGAGGCCGGTGATGACCGTGGCGCCCCAGAACGACATTTGACCCCAGGGAAGGACGTAGCCCATGAACGCGGTGCCCATCATCGCGACAAAGATCACGATCCCGATCAGCCAGGTGACTTCGCGCGGCGCCTTGTATGAGCCGTAGAAGAGACCGCGGAAGATGTGGATGTAGACGGCGAGGAAGAAGAGCGAGGCGCCGTTGGCGTGGATGTAGCGGAGAAGGAACCCGCCGTTCACGTCGCGCATGATGTGCTCGACCGAGGCGAAGGCCTTGTCGACATGCGGCGTGTAGTGCATCGCGAGGACGATCCCCGTCGCGATCTGGAGAACCAGGCAGAACGCGAGGACGATGCCCCAGATCCACCACCAGTTCAGGTTCTTCGGCGTGGGGATCATCAGCGTGTCATAAGCCAGCGCGACGATCGGCAGGCGGCGGTGAAGCCACTGCTCGAACCCTGTCTTCGGCTCATAGTGGTCGTGCGGAATACCGGACATGGATCAGCCCCCTCAGCCGAGTTTGATCGTGGTGTCGTCGGTGAAGGCGACGATCGGAATGTCGAGGTTGCGCGGCGCGGGGCCTTTGCGGATGCGGCCGGCGGTGTCGTAGTGCGAGCCGTGGCAGGGGCAGAACCAGCCGCCGAAATCGCCCGCGCCATCGCCCAGCGGCACACAGCCGAGGTGGGTGCAGACGCCCATCATGACGAGCCATTCGCCGGCCTCGTCCATGGTGCGGTTCTGGTCCGAGGCATCGGTGCCCGGCTTGTTGGCGTTTTCCGAGGTCGGGTCGACGAGGTCGGTCAGCGCGACGGCGCGCGCCGCGTCGATCTCTTCCTGGCTGCGGCGGCGGATGAAGACCGGCTTGCCGCGCCATTTCACGGTCAGCTGGGTGCCCACCTCGACGCCCGAGACGTCGACGAAGATCGAGGACAGCGCCTGCACGTCGGCCGAGGGGTTCATCTGGTCGACAAGGGTCCAGACCGCAGCTCCCGTCGCGACGGTGCCGGCCCCGGCCGTGGCGTAGTAGAGGAAATCCCTCCGGCTGCCTGCGTGGTCTTCTGCGTGGGACACGTGCTTTCTCCCTTCCTCGGGCCGCGGCCCGGCCTGCGACTACGGGGCCGCAGTTTCCCGCAGCCTTCACCGGCGGTTATTAGCCGCCATTCACTGGCCCGTCCAGCAGACAATCGGGCGCAGTGGTCGCTCTGTGTCCGCCCGGTGTCATGGTATCGCTATCGTCCGCGCTTAGCCCCCGGAGTGCAGCAGGCCAATCGCCAGTCTCGCTGCGAAGCCGAGGAAGAAGAGGCCCACCGCCGCGCTGATCGCGGGGGCAATCCGGCGCCACAGGCCCAGCGCCGGACCGGTTGAGAAGGCGAGCGCGTATCCTGCGTGGATGCCGAAGGCGATAAGCGAGGCGCCGAGGCAGAGAACCGCGATGTCGGCCGGCGCGGCGTGGGCAACGGGAAAGATCGAGAGAATCACGACCCAGGTCGTCAGGGCCTTGGGATTGGTCGCGTTGACTGAGAGCGAGCGCAGGAAAGAGGCGCGCGGACCAAGCCCGGCATGTGCCGCGATTCGTCCCTGCCCGCCTCTGAACCCGTTCCAGGCCGCCCGAAGATAGCGGGCGGCAAACCATGCCAGCAGTGCCACCGCAAGACCCGTGAGGCCCTGCCGCGCCGCTGGCACGGCCTCAAAAAGAGCCGCCATGCCCAGCGTCATGGCAAGGCACCAGAGGCCGACGCCAAGGGCAACACCGAGGGCGGAGGCAAGGCCGGCCGCCCGTCCCGATCCCATCGCGCTCATCATCGTGTTGAGAACATTCGGACCCGGAGAGAGAACGTTCACCGCAAGCACCGTCCACACCGAAAGGAAGGGCTGGATCGGGAGGGTCACCTCAGGGCCTGGGTTCGGTCACGGTCATGCTGGGCCGAGATGCCATGTCGGCGTGCCAGGCCGAAAGCCGCGGATGGCCCGCGCGCCACCCCCGGGCATCGTGGCGGAAATCGAGATAGGAGAGCGCGCAGGCCAGCGCGATCTGACCCCCGTCGAGCGGGCCGGCGAGGTGGTCGATCCAGCGCGCCTCGAGCGTGTCGAGGGCGCGGGCGATCTTCGCCCATTGCCCCTCGACCCAGGGCGCGAAGTGCAGCGGCTCGGGGCGCAGCCGCCCCTCATAGACCATGAGAAGCGCCGCCTCGAGGATGCCGTCCGCGGTCGCCTCGAGCGTAAGCACGCGCCAGACCGAAGCTCCGGCGGGATAGAGACCCGCCCCCGCGCGGTCGTCGAGGTAGCGGCAGATCACACGGCTGTCGTACAGCGCGCTGCCGTCGTCCAGTTCCAGTGCCGGGATCTTGCCGAGCGGGTTGAGCCCCAGCGGCTGAGTGCCGGGGTCGAGCGGCGTGCCGGCGACGTTCACCACTTCGACATCGCCATCCTGGCCTGTCTCGATAAGAAGCATCATGACCTTGCGGCCATAGGGGGTCGTCGGGGAATGAAAGAGACGCATTGCGGCCTCAGACCCGGCGGAGACGGAAGCGGCCGAGTGCGGCGGCGTCAAACTCGAACGCTGCGCCCCCGATGCGGATGACGCGCCTTACGCGGGCGGCCGCATTGGTCTGGCCCCGGTCGGCGGGGCGGTGGAAGGCAAGCCCTTCGTCCATGCCGTCAAGTGCATCCTCGGCCTGCTGGTCGGTGCGGCCCGGTCTCAGCGCGCGTTTCACCCCATAGGCGACAAGCGCGACGGCCCCGTAGCGAAGGGCGACCCCGGCGATCGGGACAAGCGGCAGCGGCATGGCGGTCTCCTTTGACAGCAGGGGAATGCTAGAAAGCGTGCGCCGCCCTGTCCAATCAAGATTGGTCATGCTCTGCTTGAAATTGGCTGTGCAAGGTGCGAGCCTCGGTCCGTTCTCAGGGCGGGGCGAAATTCCCCACCGGCGGTATGGGGGAAACCCCGAGCCCGCGAGCGCCCCCGTTCGCGGGGGGTCAGCAGACCCGGTGAGAGGCCGGGGCCGACGGTCACAGTCCGGATGGAAGAGAACGTGCAGCGGAGCCGCCCCCGGGCGGGCCGTTGTCCGTGATCGCCTTGGGTGACGTGTCACTTTGGAAAAGGAGATCATGATGACACACACCCGCTATGCCTTCATCAAGGCGAACTGGCATGCCGATATCGTCACGCGCGCGTTAGAGGGGTTCCGCGAGGGGATCAGCAATGCCGAGGTCGAGGTTTTCGATGTCCCCGGCGCCTTCGAAATCCCGCTTCTGGCGCGCGATCTGGCGCGGACGGGGCGCTTTCAAGCGGTGATCGGCGCTGCCTTCGTCGTGGATGGCGGCATCTACCGGCACGATTTCGTCGCCGGGACGGTCGTGGAGGGGTTGATGCGCGCACAGATGGATACCGATGTGCCGGTTCTGTCGGTCGTGCTGACCCCGCACAATTATCAGGAAACGGAGGTGATGACGGCGTTCTTCCGCGAGCACTTCGTGACGAAGGGGCGTGAGGCGGCAGAGGCGGCCAAGGCCATCCTGACACTGAGGCCCGCGCGCGCCGCCTGAGACCAGGCGCCGGGGGCTGCCTGCCCCCGGACCCCCGGGAATATTTCCGGACAGAGAGAGATCAGGCGGTCAGTCTTGTGCCGTCGTGACCGGTGATCGGCGCGGCGACGATCGTGCCCTCGGGCTGTTCGGCGACGAAACTGACCTCGGTGAACTGCTCGGTCCGGCCAAGGATCGGGCTCTCCATCAGGATCTGATGCGCACGGCCGAACTGCGCGGCGAGATGGCGCTGGAGGGCCGCTTGCCCCTCGGCGCGCAGGCGCGCCGCGCGGTCGCGGATCTCGGGGCCGCGCAGTTGCGGCATCCGCGCGGCGGGCGTGCCCTTGCGCGGGCTGAACGGGAAGACGTGGAGGAAGGTCAGGTCGCAATCGGTGACGAGTCGGAGGGAGTTTTCGAACATCTCCTCCGTCTCGGTCGGAAAGCCCGCGATAATGTCGGCGCCAAAGACGACATCGGGCCGAAGCCGCCGCGCGTCCTCGCAGAACCGGATCGCATCTTCCCGCAGGTGACGCCGCTTCATGCGCTTCAGGATCATGTCGTCGCCATGCTGGAGCGATAGGTGCAGGTGGGGCATGAGGCGCGGCTCGGTCGCGATGGCCCGCATCAGGTTCTCGTCCGCCTCGATCGAGTCGATCGACGAGATACGCAGCCGCGCAAGATCGGGCACGAGCTTGAGGATCCGCATGACCAGATCGCCAAGACGCGGCGCCCCCGGCAGGTCGGCGCCCCAGGAGGTGAGGTCGACACCGGTCAGGACGACTTCAAGGAACCCCTTGTCCACCAGCCGCTTGATCTGGTCGACGACCACGCCCGCAGGAACCGACCGCGAATTGCCCCGACCATAGGGAATGATGCAAAAGGTGCAGCGGTGGTCGCAGCCGTTCTGGACCTGAACATAAGCCCGGTGCCGGCCGAACCCGTCGATCAGGTGGCCGGCGGTTTCCCTGACGGACATGATGTCGTCGACCATTACTTTCTCGGTCGCGCCAATCATGTCGGGCGCCTTCAGCGACGCCCAAGTCCGGGCTTGCATCTTCTCGGTATTGCCGATGACGCGGGTGACCTCGGGCATCGCCGCGAAGGTCTCGGGTTCGATCTGCGCCGCGCAACCGGTAACGATCAGCGGCGCCCCGGGGTGGTCGCGGCGGAGGCGCCGGATTTCCTGCTTGGCCTTGCGCACCGCCTCGGCGGTCACGGCGCAGGTGTTGACGACCACCGCGCCCTCAAGCCCGGCGGCGGCCGCAAGTTCCTTCATGGTTTCCGTCTCGTAGGCGTTGAGACGGCAGCCGAGTGTGGAGAATACCGGGGCCGTCATCTGTGCCGCGCGAGGAAGTCCGGCGTCAGGACGCCATCGAAGACATGCGCGGTCGGGCCGGCCATCCAGACCCCGTCCTCGCGCCAGTCGACCTCAAGCGTGCCGCCGTCAAGGTCGAGGGTCACGCGGCGCCCGGTCAGGCCCCGCAGGTGCGCCGCGACCGCCGTTGCGCAGGCCCCAGAGCCGCAGGCAAGCGTGATCCCGGCGCCGCGTTCCCAGACCCGCATCCTCAGGCGGTCGGGACCCGTGACGCTGGCATATTCAACATTGGTGGCGTTCGGGAACAGGGGGTGGCGCTCCATCGCTGCCCCCTCGCGCGGCAGGTCGACCGCCTCGGCGTTCGCGACGAAGAAGACGCAATGCGGATTGCCCATGCCGACCGCCGCGGGATCGCCGGCGATCGGCAGGTGCAAAAGCTGGGCTTCCTCGGCCAGTGGAACGCCCCGCCAGTCAAGGATCGGATCGCCCATGTTCACCGTCACCAGCCCGTCGGGCCGCCGCATCGCGGCGAGCGTGCCGCGTTCCGTCGTGAAGGTCACGCTGTCGCGGCCAAGGGCGGTCATGACGTGGGCCGCGACGCAGCGCGAGGCATTGCCGCATGCCCCTGCCCTGCTGCCGTCGGAATTCCAGAAATCGAGCGCATAGGCCGCGCCTTCCGCGTCGCGGATCTCGGCAAGCTGATCGAAACCCACCCCGCGATGCCGGTCGCCCAGCGCGGCGGCGAGCGCGGCGGTGGTCACAGGCGGCCGCCCCCGTGAATCGAAGATCACGAAGTCATTGCCCGCGCCGTGCATCTTCATGAACGGGAGGCCGCCGGAGTTCGCCGCGTCTGCCATCCGCGGGCATATACGCGTTCGCTCCGAATTTTGCCAGTGGCGCCAGCTTTTGGGCTTGACCGCCATGGGCCGGGTTCATAAAGAGGCGCCCTGTGATGGGCCCGTAGCTCAGTTGGTAGAGCAACTGACTTTTAATCAGTGGGTCACAGGTTCGAATCCTGTCGGGCTCACCACTGCTTTCATTTCCTTCGCGCTCAGAGTGTCGTCGCGCCTTTACGCGAGGGAAGCGCTAGGTAGGCGGCTTCGTCGATTTTCCCGTTGATTTCCCGTTCTGGCGGTCCGAACCTTCGGTGCAAGAGGGAGGAGTTCATGGGCCATATCCGGCTCGGGACGTTGCCGCGCTCGAAGAACACGCAAAGCTTCGTCGAGATCTTGGAAGCAGATGCGGAAGCCGGGGCCGGAGGTTTCGATCGTGGCGACGAGGCTCCAGTCGGTCATATCGACAACGCTGATCCGACCTTCGTTCAAATGCGGCCGTCCCGATGCCAACTGATGCCCGAGCCGAGGTGGGGCATTCCGGGCAGCGGCAGGCTCGCGATCTCGCGCCCAACATCGAGATTGACGACAACGCCGGTCTCGCCCGCGCGGTTGGACGCTGTATGCCGTGATGATCGTCGCGCCCGGACTGCGCCGGGCGCGTGAAAACAGGCGAGCGGCAGCCTCCAAACCGAAGGTTATTGGATCAGGGCCGAACCTGTCTCGCGCTATGATATCGCAAGATCATATCGACGGATGATGAACTCTGAACCTTGCAAGATATCTGGGGAAAGGCAAATGCAAGCTTCCGCAATACTCCCCTCACCGGGGCACGGGTTCGACTATTCGGTGGCCCGAGGTTTGCCAAAATGACGGGCGGATCAGCGGCGACGCGATCTGTCCGCATCGCCGCATTCGGTCTCAAAGCGACAGATCGTCCATCGACTTGCCGGCTTTCAGTGCCGCCTCGACCCAGCGGGGCTTGCGGCCACGGCCGGTCCAGGTCTGGGATTTGTCGGCCGGATTCGCATATTTGGCGGCGGCAGGTTTTCTTTTTCTCGTCCCGTTTGTTCCCATGAGTTCGCTCAAGGAGAATCCAAGGGCTTTGGCCTTTTCTTCCACGGCAGCAAGCGCTTCTTTTTTCTTGCGGATTTCGAAATCTGAGATCTTCTGTGCGACTTGCGTCTGAAGGCTTTTAAGATCCTTCAAAGACAGGGAGTCGAGATCGATTTTCACAGCTGCGTCCTCAATTGGATTGCGAATGGTGCGGCAAATTAACGGCGTAAAACCGGGAATTGCAAGCAGGTCGCGTCGCGAGGATCGGCGAGCGTCTATCTCGGGCTGCGTTTCGCGAGAATGCGCTGCAGCGTCCGCCTGTGCATCGAAAGCCTGCGGGCGGTTTCCGAGATATTCCGGTCGCATTGCTCATAAACGCGCTGGATATGTTCCCAGCGGACGCGGTCGGCCGACATGGGATTTTCCGGCGGCGGCGGAAGTGTCTCGCCGCGCGACAGAAGCGCGTTCACCACGTCATCGGCATCCGTGGGCTTTGACAGGTAGTCCACCGCGCCGATCTTCACGGCGGCAACCGCCGTCGCGATGGCACCATAGCCGGTCAGGATCACCACGCGACTGTCGGGGCGGCGCTCGCGCAGGGCCTCGACGACGTCAAGGCCGTTGCCGTCACCCAGCCTGAGGTCGACCACCGCATAGGCAGGGGGCCGCGAGAGCGCGATGGCCCTGCCGGCGGCGACGCTGTCTGCCGTCTCGGGCAGGAACCCGCGCTTTTCCATCGCCCTGGCGAGCCGGTTCAGGAAAGGCGCGTCGTCATCGACCAGAAGGAGGCTCCGGTCCGGCCCGAGATCGGGCATGTCGGTATCGGCCATGGGCATTCCCTGTCTACGCGATTGATCCGGTTCTAGGCCCTTGCGGGACACGGGTCAATTTCGCTTGGCCGCGGCATCGAGGAAGCAGGCCGCGCGATCCGCAATTTCTTCCGGCGTCGCCTCGCGCGTGAAGAACTCCGCGAAACCGTAGTCCGGAAGCATGAGATACGTCTGGGTCGTATGATCGACAATGTAATAGGGGTCGGTGGTGTCCTCGGGGACCTTGTAATACGACCGGTAGGCCTTGGCGACCGAGGCAATTTCAGCCGGCGTCCCGGTCAGGCCGATCATGCGGGGATGAATATAGTCCGTCCATTCCTTCAGGACTTCGGGAGTGTCCCGATTGGGGTCGACCGAAATGAAGACAGGTGTCACCTCGTATCCGCGTTCCTCCAGCGCGTCGATCGCCTCGGCATTGCGGGCGGTATCGGCGGGGCAGATATCCGGGCAGAAAGTATATCCGAAATAGACAAGGCTCGGCCCTTTCAGGACGTCCTTGTCGGTCACTTCCCGGCCCTCCTCATCGGTGAGCGAAAATGGTCCGCCGATGGTCGCGCCGCCGGAAACAACGCCTTGCCGGCAGGGCGCGAATGGATCGGCGCCGCCGTTCCTTGTGTAGGCCCAGATCGAGACAAGGGCAATTGCGGCCACCGAGGCTGCGGCGATGGCGTAACTTCTGGTCGAGACGGGCATGTGACTTCACCTCCGGACGGCGCATTGATCGCCTATCGACGGGCGACTATCAATTCCGAACCGTGCAAGTGTGACAACGGGACCCGGATGAACCCTTTGCAGACCGACGAACCGACCTTCGATCCAGTGAGTACCGGCGACTGGGTGCGGCTGCGCACACTCATCATGCTGCGCTGGGCCGCGGTGGTCGGACAGGTCGCCGCGATCCTTGTCGCGCGGGGCCATTTCGACATCGCACTGAACCTCGGGCTGTGCCTGTCGGTGATCGGACTTTCGGTCGCCTCGAACCTTGTCGCCATTTCCCGTTATCCCGAAACCATGCGCCTGTCCGAACGCGGGACGGTCGCGACGCTGGCCTTCGACACCGTGCAGCTGGCGCTACTGCTCTCCCTCACTGGCGGGCTCAACAACCCCTTCGCGCTCCTGCTCCTCGTGCCGGGAACGATCGCGGCCACGGTCCTGCCGGGGCGCGGGGCGCTTGCCATTGGCCTGCTGACCATTGTACTCGCCACGGCCCTGCTCTTCGTTCATGTACCGCTTCGAACGGCCTCTGGTGCATTGGTGGCCGTGCCGGCAATCTTCGAATTCGGCTTCTGGATCGCCATCAGCGTCGGCGTCGTGTTCCTCGGCCTCTACGCGCGGCGCATCGCCAGCGAGATCCGCGTGATGCGCGATGCGCTCCTCGCCACGCAGATGGCGCTCGCGCGCGAGCAGAAGCTGACCGATCTTGGCGGCGTCGTCGCGGCGGCCGCGCATGAGCTTGGCACCCCGCTTGCGACGATCAAGCTCGCAAGTGCCGAGCTTGCACGCGAGCTTGCCGGCTCCCCGGATCTGAAGGCCGATGCCGAGTTGATCCGCGACCAGGCCGACCGGTGCCGGGACATCCTCAGGTCGATGGGCCGCGCCGGCAAGGACGACCTTCACCTCCGCCGCGCGCCGCTTTCCACTGTGGTGCGCGAGGCGGCTGAGCCCCATGCGGCGCGTGGGCGCGCGCTGCATTTCGACATCGGCGACGACACGGCGGCTCCGGGCCCCCAGCCGGTCATCCTGCGCAAGCCCGAGATCATCCACGGGTTGCGCAACCTGATCCAGAATGCGGTCGACTTTTCGGTGCGCGGCGTCTGGATCGACGCCGGATGCACCGACCGCGAGATCACCCTGAGGATCGCCGACGACGGTCCCGGCTATCCGCCGCATCTGATCGGGCGGATCGGCGATCCCTTCATGCCGCGCCGGCGCGACGACGCGGTCGAGCAGCGCCCGGAATATGACGGCATGGGCCTCGGCCTGTTCATCGCCAAGACCCTGCTGGAGCGGACGGGCGCGTCGCTGCGTTTCTACAATGGTTCGGATCCGTTCCTGACTGCGGAGGAGAGGCCCGAACGCTCGGGCGCCATCGTCGAGGTAAGCTGGCCGCGAGCGGCGATTGAAGTCGCGCCGCGCGAAGGCCTCGGTGAAAACATCCCCATTGTTTCCTGAGGCTTGCCATCATTTCGCCCTAAGGTTGCGCGCTTAATCAGTCATTAACCCAGTGGCAGAAGCGTGTGGGGAATTGGGCCTCGTGCCCCGATAGGGAAGAACGTTTTGATGTATTCTCCGCTCATGTTCGGTTCCGCGATTGTCGCCACCTCCATCGCCGCCGCTCTGATCGCCCTCCTCATCCTTTCGGGGGTCACGCAGAGGCGTCGCCCGCGCCCGGCACTTGGCGAACTTGCCGCACCGCTTGAACAGGCGGTCTTCCTCTTCGATCGGGACGAACTTGTCGATGCCACCGGCGCCGGACACGCCCTGCTGAGCGCCATCCCCGGTCAGGGCTCGGAGTGGGCGCGGCTGAGGGGCTATCTCTCGCAACGACTCGGCGGTTTCGAGAGCGAAATGGGCGCGCTGCCGCGCCTCGGCGAGGTGCAGATGCAGGACCCGCGCGGAGAGCTTCGGCTGCGTGCGGAATGGCTTGGCGAGCTCTCACGGTTGACGGTCACGGACCTGACGGCCGAGGGACAGAATGTTCTGGTCGACGCCCTCAGCCAGCGCGCGCAGGAGGCCGAGTTGCGAGAGCTGCGCGAAACCGTGGCCAGCGCGCCGGTGCTGATCTGGCGAAGCAACGCCACGGGTGCGGTGGTCTGGGCGAACCACGCCTATCTCGACTGCGCGGCGGAACGGCTCGGCCACGACCCGGATGAGGCTCTGACGTGGCCGATTCCGGTACTTTTCGAGGACCCCGGGACGGGCGACACAACACCTCGCCGGCTCAAGTTCTCGTCCGCCGGAGCCCGTGCGCCGCGCTGGTTCGACGCGCATTCCTTCCCGGTCGGCGACGAGGCGCTGCACTATGCCCTTCCCGCGGATGTCGCGGTGCAGGCGGAATCCTCGCTGCGCGAATTCATCCAGACGCTGACCAAGACCTTTGCCCATTTGCCGATCGGCCTTGCGATCTTTGACCGCCAGCGCCAGCTCGCACTCTTCAACCCTGCCCTTGTCGACCTCACCGATGCCGGGACCGAATTCCTGTCGGCGCGGCCGACACTCTATGCCTTCCTCGACCGGCTGCGCGAGCGTCGCGTGATTCCAGAGCCGAAGGACTATTCGGCTTGGCGCCAGCAGATCCTCGAGCTTGAAAAGGCGGCCGAGCGCGGCGCCTATGAAGAGACCTGGACGCTGCCGTCGGGCCAGACCTATCAGGTGATCGGCCGCCCCCATCCCGACGGCGCGGTGGCCTTCCTGATCGAGGACATCACCGCCGAGGTGACGCTGACGCGCCGCTTCCGCTCCGAGATCGAGCTTGGTCAGGCCGTGGTGGACACGATGGAAGAGGCGATCGCGGTCTTCGCCGCCAGCGGGGAGTTGATGCTCACCAACTCGGCCTATGACTCGCTCTGGGGCGTGGAACCCGGGCGCACGCTCGGCACCGTCACGGTCCTCGACTCGGTTCGGCGCTGGCAGGAACTTGCGCTGCCCAACCCGGCTTTCGGCGATATCCGCGATTTCGTAGGCGCCTTCGACGAGCGCGCCGAATGGACTGCCGACCTGGCGCTTCAAAGCGGCGAGATGATCGGCTGCCGTGTCGTGCCTCTCTCGGGCGGGGCGACACTGGTGGGGTTCTGCCGCACGCGTGTAGCCAAATCGCCGCTCCGGCGCCTGCGCCGGCAACCGCGTGACCTGCGGACCGAAATCCCCGAAACCCTGCCGCTCTGACCGAGCCCGCTTGCGGCCCGCGAAGGGCGGGGTAAAAGTCGGGGCATGACGGAACCCCAGACCGCCGCGCCCGCCGTGACGCTGATCCTTGCCGAGCCGGAAGAGACGGCGGCGCTGGGCGCCTGGCTGGCGCCGCAGCTGCGTCCGGGCGATGCAATCCTTCTGGAAGGTCCCATCGGTGCCGGGAAATCGCACCTTGCCCGCGCCCTGATCCAGAGGCTGATGGAGGCCTCGGGGCGGATCGAGGACGTGCCCTCGCCGACATTCACGCTGGTGCAGGTCTACGAATTCGGCGCGTTCGACCTCTGGCACGCCGACCTCTATCGCCTGACCGGCAGCGCGGAGGCGGTGGAGCTTGGCCTGGACGAGGCTTTTGACCACGCTGTCTGCCTTGTCGAATGGCCGGACCGGCTCGGTGCCCAAGCCCCGACCGGTGCGCTTCGCATCGGTCTTTTGCCCGATGACCCGTCGGGCGGTCGGCAGGTCAGGCTTACCTCTGCCGCGCCGCGCTGGGCGCCCGTCCTGAAGGCCCTCGCAAACGGCATCCCGGGGATCGCATGATCGACCGTGAAACCCTGATCTCGACATTTCTTGCCGAGGCTGGCTGGGGCGACGCCGCCCGCCAGGCCCTCGCGGGCGATGCCTCGGCCCGGCGGTACGAGCGGCTGAGCCTCGGTCCCGGCCGCGCGATCCTCATGGACGCTCCGCCTGCCGCGGGTGAAAGCACCGAACGCTTCGCGCGCATGGACCGCTGGCTTCTTGGCGCCGGCTATTCCCCGCCGCAAATTCTGGCCGAAGACCACACGCGGGGCCTTCTCCTCCTCGAAGACCTTGGCGATGCACTTTTCGCCCGCGAGCTTGAGGAGCGGCCGAGGGAAGAATCGCGGTTTTATACCCTCGCGACCGACTTCCTTGTCGATCTTCATGCCCACACGGTGCCGGCTTTTGCCCCGCCGCTTCTTGCCCGGGGGCTGGCGGATCTGATCGCGCAGGTCATCGACTGGTTACCACGGGCGATGGGTCAGGCGCCGAACCCGGAGGCCTCTGAGATCCCCGTGTTGATTGCCCGCCTCTTCGAGGCGCTATCGGACGGTCAGGTCGTTCTTTCGCTGCGCGACTTCCACGCCGAAAATCTCCTCTGGCTGCCCGAGCGACCGGGGCTGGCCGCGCTCGGGCTCCTCGATTTCCAGGATGCCGTCGCGACCCATCCCGCCTATGACCTCGTCTCGCTGCTGCAGGATGCGCGCAGGGATGTCACGCCCGAAACCGAGGCCGCGATGATCGCACGCTATGCGCACGTGCGGGGCCTTGATCCGGATACGTTTGGCGCGATCTATGCGCTTCTCGGCGCGCAGCGGGCGCTGCGCATCATCGGCGTCTTCATGCGGCTCGCGTCGCGCGACGGGCGGCTCGGCTATCTGCGTTTCGTGCCGCGCGTCTGGGGCACGCTTCAGCGCGATCTTTGCCATCCCGTACTTGCCGACCTGAAGGAGGCAGTCGATGGCGCCCTGCCGGTGCCGGATATCTCGATCGTCGCAGCAAATGCGGAGCAGCTGAATGCCTGATGCCGTGATGCTCTTCACTGCCGGCCTCGGCACGCGCATGGGCGACCTGACGCGCGAGCGGCCGAAGCCGCTGATCGAGGTGGCCGGCCGCGCGCTTGTCGATCACGCGCTGGATCAGGTTGCCGCCGTCGCGCCGAACCGGATCGTCGCCAACCTGCACTACCGTCCCGATCAGATGCGCCGGCATCTGGAGGCCGTGCCCGGGCTGCGCTTTTCGGACGAAACAGAGACGATTCTCGAGACCGGCGGCGGCCTGAAGGCTGCGGTACCCCTCTTCGGCTCGGGTCCGGTCTTCACGTTGAACACCGATGCGATCTGGACCGGTCCAAGCCCGCTGGTCACGTTGCGCGATCATTGGGCGGCGAAGATGGAGGGGCTCCTCCTGTTGATCCCGCGCGCGGCGGCGACGGCGCATACCGGCCCCGGTGACTTCGATATCGACGGGACCGGACGGATCGGGCGTGGGCGTGCCCTTGTCTACACCGGCGCAGCGATCCTGCGGACCGAGGATCTGGAGCGGATCGAGGAAAAGGTCTTTTCGCTCAACCGGCTCTGGGACCGGATGATCTCGCGCGGCGGTCTTTACGGCTGTGTCCATCACGGCGGCTGGTGCGATGTCGGACGTCCGGAGGCGATTCCCCTGGCCGAGGCGCTTCTGGCGGAGGCATCGCATGGCTGAGGGCGTGCCCAATCTCTTTGCGGTTCCGCCCGGCGCCGATTTCGCACGGGAATTCGTCAACGGACTTCTTGAGCGCCGTGGGGAAGGGCCGCCCGAGGCCCTCGCCCGCGTCACTGTCTTTCTAAATTCGGCGCGTATGCTTGCCGCTGTGCGCACCGCCTTCGGGACCGGAGAGGCGCGTCTTCTGCCCCGCCTGCGGCTGGTCAGCGATCTTGGCGCGGACCCCTGGCCCGGCCTTGCCCCGGCGGTGCGGCCGCTGCGCCGTCGCCTGGAGCTGGCAACGCTGGTCCGGCAGGTCGTCCGGCTTCAGCCGGATTTTGCACCCGGCGCCGCCGTCTTCGATCTTGCCGGCAGCCTCGCCGCGCTCATGGCCGAGATGCATCACGAGGGCGTCGCGCCCGAGGCGCTCTCTGCCCCCGGCCTGACCGAGAACCACGCCGCACACTGGGAGCGCAGCCTCGAGTTCATCCGCATCGTCGCGCGGTTTTTCGACGAGGAGAGCCCGCCCGATCCGGACGCCCGCCAGCGGCGGGTCGTCGAGACGCTGGCAGAATCGTGGGAGAGGGAGCCGCCGGCCAATCCGGTGATTGTCGCCGGCTCCACAGGGTCGCGGGGCGCGACGCAGCTTCTGATGCGCTCGGTGGCCCGGCTCGCGAATGGCGCGGTCGTGCTTCCTGGCTTTGACTTCGACATGCCAGATCCGGCCTGGAACAGTCTCTCTTCCGGCCCGATGGCGAACGAGGACCATCCGCAGTTCCGCTTCCTCGCGCTTGCCGGCGCCCTTGGCGTTGCACCCTCTTCGATCCGCGCATGGGGTGCCTCGACCCCCCCGGATCCGGGCCGCAATCGGCTGGTCTCCCTCGCCCTTCGCCCGGCCCCCGTGACCGATCAGTGGATGACCGACGGCGCAGATCTGGGCACCCTCGTGCCGATGTCTGCCGGGCTGACGCTGATCGAAGCGCCCGATCCCAGGACGGAGGCGCTCGCGCTCGCGGTCCGGCTTCGTCAGGCGGCCGAGGATGGACAGCGCGCGGCGCTTGTGACGCCAGACCGCACTCTGGCGCGGCGCGTCACCGCCGCGCTGGATCGCTGGGGGATCGTACCGGACGACAGCGCGGGGCGCCCGCTCCTCCAGTCGCCCCCGGGGCGGTTTCTCAGGCATATCGCTGCGCTGATGGGGCGCCGGCTGACCTCGGTGTCCCTGTTGACGCTTCTCAAGCATCCGCTGACTGCGACAGGCGGGGTCGATCGCGGCACGCATCTTCGCCTGACGCGTGACCTCGAACTCCACCTCAGGCGCAACGGTCCGCCGTTTCCGACACCGGCATCGCTTGGCACCTGGGCCGGCCGCCACGACCGGGAGGCGCGCCTGCCCTGGGTGGACTGGCTTTGCGCCAGCCTCGCGGGGGCCGAAGCGACTGTCGGGGGGGCGCTCCCGGATATGGTTGCGACCCATCTCGCGCTGGCCGAGGCGCTGGCCGCCGGCCCCGGCGGCACTGTGGGCGCGAGCGAGCTTTGGCAAGAAGAGGCCGGCAAGCTGACACGCGCGATGATGGACGAGCTGGCCACCGTGGCGGCAAGCGGGCCGGATCTTGGCGCCGGGGACTATGCCGATCTTCTGTCGGCGCAGCTTTCCGCGCTGAACACCCGCGAGACCGCCGCAACCCATCCGCTGATCTCGATTCGCGGAACGCTCGAGGCGCGGGTCGGCGATGCGGACCTCGTCCTTCTTGGCGGCCTCAATGACGGGACCTGGCCGGCGATGCCCGCGCCCGATCCCTGGCTGTCGCGACAGATGCGCGCGAAGGTCGGGCTTCTTTTGCCGGAGCGACAGATCGGGCTTTCAGCGCATGATTTCCAGCAAGCCGTCGCGGCGCCCGAGGCGGTCCTGTCGCGCGCCATCCGCAACGACGAGGCGCAGACAGTGCCGTCGCGCTGGCTGGCACGGATCACCAATCTTCTCGACGGATTGCCTGCACAGGGCGGCAAGGAAGCGCTGGCCGGAATGCGGGCGCGCGGACGGGTGCTCTTGGACATCGTCGCGGGGATCGAGGAGCCCGAGGCACGCGTCGCCGCCGCGCACCGCCCGGCACCGCGCCCGCCCGTCGAAGTGCGGCCACGCGGGCTTTCAGTCACAGGGGTCTCGCGGCTGATCCGCGATCCCTATGCGATCTACGCACGCAACATCCTGCGCCTCTTCCCGCTCGATCCGCTTCAAGGGGAGGCCGACGCGCGCGTGAGGGGCGAAACTTTGCACAGGATCGTGGAGCGGTTCGTGCGCGAAAGGCCCGACGGCGAGGCCGCCGAGGCGGGGGCGGCGCGGCTGACCCAAATCACTGAAGCGGTGCTCGCCGAGGACGTGCCCTGGCCCGCCGCCCAGCGCTTGTGGCGGGCCCGCATGGCGCGGCTCGCGCCGAATTTTGTCGCAGCCGAGACGCGGCGCGCGCTTGTTGGAAGACCGGCCGTCCTTGAGAGTGAAGGGTCTGTTCCGCTGGAAAACGGGCTTCTGACACTTACGGCAAAGCCCGACCGCATTGATCTGCTCGATGACGGGCGGGCGCATGTCTATGACTACAAGTCGGGGTCGTTGCCGTCGAAATCCCAGCAACGGAGCTTTGACAAGCAGCTGCTGCTTGAGGCCGGTATGGTCGAACGCGGCGGCTTTTCGGCCCTTGGGGCGCGACCCGTCGCGGGGGTGACCTATATCCGGCTCGGTGGCGAGGGAGAGGAGCAGGAGACCGCGGCGGATGCGGCGCTTTTCGCGGAGACCTGGGATGGCGTTCTGAAGCTCGCCGAACGTTTTGCCGACGCCCGCACCGGCTATGCCGCGCGGCGCGCGCTTTTCGGGAAGAAGGACAAGAGCGACTACGACCATCTGTCGAGGTTCGGCGAATGGGATATCGCCGATCCCTCCACGCCGGAGGACGTGGCATGATGCGCGACGCGGCAAGCGAGCGACAGGTACAGGCGTCCGAGCCGGAGCATTCGGTCTGGCTCGCGGCCAACGCGGGTTCGGGCAAGACCAAGGTCCTGACCGACCGGGTGGCGCGGCTGCTGCTGGGCGGAACCGAGCCGCAACGCATCCTTTGCCTGACCTACACCAAGGCCGCCGCCAGCGAGATGCAGAACCGGCTTTTCCGGCGGCTCGGCGAATGGGCGATGCTGCCCGAGTCCGATCTGCGCGAAGCCCTGGTTGCCCTTGGCGTCGAGGAAGGGATCGGACCCGATACGCTGGCCCGCGCGCGGCGTCTCTTCGCCCGCGCCATCGAAACGCCGGGCGGGCTCAAGATCCAGACGATCCATGCCTTCTGCGCAGGCCTTCTCAGGCGCTTTCCGATCGAGGCCGGCGTCTCGCCCAATTTCAGGGAGCTTGACGACCGATCGGCCAAGCTTCTGCAGATCGAGATCGCCGAGGAGATGGCGGGGGGCGCCGAGATGGACGCGTTCGACGCCGTCGCGCCATTGGTGACGGGCGAGGATCTGGCAAAGTTCCTGTCCGCCTTGAGCCGGAACAGAGACTGTTTTGAGAAGGCGCTGAGTCGCGACGATGCGCTGGCGCTCTTCTCGCTTCCATCGGGATATGCTGCCGCGACGCTCCGCGGCGAGACAGTCCTTCCGGGCGACCAGGATGCGCTTCGGGACCTCGTGCCGCTTCTTCTGGCAAGCGGAAAGAGCGACAGCGGCGCCGGCGCCGGCCTTCAGGCCGCGCTCGGCGAGCCGGACCCCGCGAAGTCCCAGGAGGCGCTCGAGTCGGTCCTCCTCTACAAGGAAAAGGCCAGGACCGGACCCTACAGCGCGAAAGTTGGCGACTTTCCAACCAAAGCGCTTCGGGAAGGCGCCGCAGAGCATCTCATGGTTCGGATCGAACCCTTAATGCGGCGCGTCGAGGCAGGGCGGGAGCGACGCCTTGCACTTGCTTCGGCCGAGCACGTTCTCGCCCTCTCGCGGTTCGCCCGCGCCTTCCTGCCGCGCTACGCGGCGCGGAAGGCCGCGGCAGGGGTGCTCGACTTCGACGACCTCATCCTTCGGTCCGCGAAACTCCTCTCGGACCGGGATGTCGCGGGCTGGGTGCTGTTCCGCCTCGATGGCGGCATCGACCATATCCTCGTGGACGAGGCGCAGGATACGAGCCCCGGCCAGTGGACCGTCATCGAGCGCCTGACCGACGAATTCACCAGCGGACAGAGCGCGCGAAGCGAGCGTCGGACGCTCTTTTTCGTCGGTGACAAGAAACAGTCGATCTATTCCTTCCAGGGCGCCGACCTCGATGCCTTCGACCGGATGCGGGCGCATTTCGCCGCCAAGTTCGGGCAGATCGGCGCGCCTTTGGTGCCGCTCGAGCTTGAACATTCGTTCCGTTCGGCCGATGCGATCCTGCGCGTCGTCGACCTGACGTTTGACGAGCGGGTGAATCGCGGCCTCGGCGGGGCGGCGAAACATGTCGCCTTCAAGCAGGATCTGCCGGGCCGGGTCGACCTTTGGCCGGCTGTGCCCAGGGCGTCGGACCCCGAGCCCGAAAACTGGTATGACCCGGTCGATCTCTTGCCCGACCAGCATCATACGGTCATTCTGGCGCGGCAGATCGCCGACGCCATCCGGCAGATGATTGATGCCGGCACGGTCGTCCCGCACAGGAAGGGGCCGAAGCTTCTCGATGAAGGGGATGTGCTCATCCTCGTCCAGCGCCGGTCCGAAATCTTTCACGAGATCATCCGCGCCTGCAAGCAGGCAGGCCTCCAGGTGGCCGGGGCCGACCGGCTGAAGATCGGCGGCGAGCTCGCGGTCAAGGACCTGACCGCGCTCTTGCAGGTTCTGGCGACGCCCGAGGACGACCTCGCGCTTGCCGCGCTCTTGCGCTCGCCGCTTTTCGGGTGGAGCGAGGCGGCGCTTTACCGGCTTGCGCAGCCGCGTCCGAAGGATCAGTTCCTCTGGGCGGCGCTGCGCGAGGCGGCGGGGAGGTACCCCGACACGATGGCGATATTCGGCGATCTGCGCCGGCAGGCCGATTTCTTGCGCCCGTTCGAAATCCTTGAACGGATGCTGACGCGGCACGGCGGGCGGGCGCGGCTCATCGCGCGTCTGGGGCCGGAGGCGGAGGACGGGATTGACGCGCTCCTCTCCGAGGCGCTGAGCTACGAGGTCGCCGAGGTGCCAAGCCTGACGGGCTTTCTGACATGGCTCGCGACGGACGATGTCGAGATCAAGCGGCAGCTCGATGCCGGGTCGAAGGCGATTCGCGTGATGACGGTGCACGGGGCCAAGGGGCTTGAGGCGCCGCTGGTGATCCTGCCGGATACCACCAAGCGCAAGGCCGATCTGAAGGACGAGGTCCTGCCCCACAACGGAACCGCCCTCTGGAAGACGAAGGCGGCGGCCAGCCCGCGCCTCGTGTCCGCCGCGAAGGATGCGCTGAGCGCGCGGCAGGAGGAGGAGCGGATGCGGCTTCTCTATGTCGCGATGACGCGGGCCGAGTCCTGGTTGATCGTCTGCGCGGCAGGTGAGGTCGGGTCGGGCGCCGAGAGTTGGTACGGCCTTGTCGCAGAAGGGATCGAAATGGCCGGCGCTGTCGATCTTGTCACGCCGGGCGGGGCTGGGCGGCGCCACGAGAACGGCGTCTGGCCCGTCGTGGCGACGGAGGCGGCGCAGGAAACCCGAACCGCCGCTCCGCCCCTGCCGTCCTGGGCTCTCTCGCGACCCGCGCCGGCGCCCGAGGCGGAACGGCCCCTTTCGCCCTCCGCCCTTGGTGGCGCAAAGGCGCTTCCGGGTGAGGCGGGGCTGGACGAGGATGTGGCAAAGCGGCGAGGCACGGCAATCCACCGACTTGTCGAGCACCTGCCCGCCTGGCCCCGCGCCGACTGGCCCGAGGTCGCGGGGATGCTGCTGTCCGATACGCCCGGGCTTTCGGCGGATCGTGATGATGTCCTTGCCGAGGCTGCCACCGTGATCGACGCCTTGGCCGCCGCCGGATATCTCGGCCCCGAAACCCTTGTCGAGGTGGAGGTGACGGCCCGTCTGCCCGAGCTCGGCGGTCGTCTCGTCCAGGGGACAATTGACCGGCTGATCCTCTCGGGGGGCGGCGTTCTGGCGCTCGACTACAAGTCTAACGCGGTCGTTCCGCAGGATAGCGGCAAGGTTCCGGACGGCATCCTGCGCCAAATGGGCGCCTATGCTGCGATGCTGGCGCAGACCTATCCGGGCCGGCAGATCGAGACGGCGATCCTCTGGACCCGGACCGGCCAGATCATGCCGCTCGATGCCGAAATCGTGCGTCAGGCGCTTGCATCGACCACCATCCCTTGACGTTCCAGCCGGCTCTTCCTAGGTTCTGGGCAAGATTTCCCGCATTGGAGAAAGACCATGGCCACCGTCGCCGTCACCGACGCCACCTTTGACACCGAAGTCCGCAATTCCTCGATCCCGGTCGTCGTCGACTTCTGGGCCGAATGGTGCGGCCCNNCCTGCAAGCAGATCGGCCCCGCGCTCGAGGAGCTGTCCGAGGCCTATGCCGGCAAGGTGAAGATCGCGAAGGTGAACGTCGACGAGAACCCGGACCTGCCGATGCAGTTCGGCGTGCGCGGCATTCCGGCGCTCTTCATGTTCAAGGGCGGCGAGGTGATATCGAACAAGGTTGGCGCTGCCCCCAAGGCCTCGCTGCAAAGCTGGATCGAATCGGCGATCTGATCGCCCGCGCGCAGGAATGACATGGGCGCCCTCCGGGGCGCCTTTTTCATATCGGCCAGCCGTGACGACGAAGCGTTGCAAGGATCTGTGCCCCGCAGTCCGGCCCCCCAGCGGCAATGGTATGCTCGCGGAAAAACCAGTGAAGATAGCGGGCGAAATCAGGGGCGGGCCGAGGTTGGAAAGCGGCCTCAATCCCGTCGCGCGGTACGCTGGCCGCGATGTGGTGGAAATCGATTCCGGCGAAGAGAATTGCCGGCTTCTCCAGAAAATAGCCCTTCAATGCCATCGAGCTGTTCTCGGTCACCACGACATGGCAGCGGGCCAGCGCCTCGTCCGACCCCCCCTTGTGGACCGAGAATCGCGCATGTGCGGCAGAAAGCCGGTCCAGCGCCGCGAGGTCGTCTGGCCCGTAGGCCTCGTTCGGATGCAGTGTCGCGATGACGGGGCGGTCGATCCGGGCGAGGGTTTCCCTGATCATGTCGATCGGGCTCGCCGCCTGGAAACTCCGGCGCTCGGTCAGTCGCCCCTGCAGGGGGATGAACACGAAACCATCGTCCCTGACGTCGATTCCGCCGGGATAGAGCCTTTTTTTCCAGGCGTGAAGGAAGGTTACCGCAGCGGTGCGATCGACTTCAGCGGGGTGAAAGTCAGCCCGCGCAACCGGCCACTCCCAACGCCGGGGCGAAGCCTCGATCGCCCAGAATCCGCCGATGTAGCAGCGCCGGCACGTCAGGGCGCGCGGGTGTGTCGGCTCTTCCATCAGATAGAGCGCATGGCCATCGTCCAAGGGTGCGGCAAGTCTCGCTTCAAGCGTGCTTTCCTCGAACTGGACTTGCCAGCCGCGTTCTTCGACCGCGCGGCTGAGGCGCAGGAAGAAGTTGTGGGTGCCGGCCCGGACGCGGGCCAGCGGTTCGCGAGGCAGGTAGATGGTCAGCCGCTCGGACCCGGTCATGCCGGCAGGCTAGGGGGCGCCGCGCCGCGCGGCAAGGGTTGCACCCGGCCGCCAGCCCGCACATATCTCTGTCGCAAACGGAGGTGAAGATGGCCGAGGACAGGTTCCCGGGCTGGCACGGCACGACGATCATCGGCGTGCGACGTGGCGGCGAGGTGGTGGTGGCCGGCGACGGGCAGGTGAGCCTTGGCCAGACAGTCATCAAGGGCACCGCGCGGAAGGTGCGTCGGCTTTCCCCCGGCGGGCGGGACGTGGTCGTCGGCTTTGCCGGATCCACGGCGGATGCCTTCACGCTGCTCGAGCGGCTGGAGAAGAAGCTTGAGGCCGCGCCGGGTCAGCTCATGCGCGCCTGCGTCGAACTCGCCA
>JAGRDU010000144.1:0-8215 GCA_020446905.1 Paracoccaceae bacterium
ACTGGTACAATTTCGACGCGCTCAACATCCCGCCCGAGCACCCCGCACGGCAGGAGCATGACACGTTCTTCATGGCCCGCGCGGAGGGCGACAACCGTCCGCCGCATGTCCTGCGCACCCATACCTCGCCCGTCCAGATCCGCGCGATGCAGACCCATGGCGCGCCCATTCGCGTCATCGCGCCGGGCCGCGTCTACCGCATGGACATGGACCAGACCCACGCGCCGATGTTCCACCAGATCGAGGGGCTGGCGATCGACCGCGACATCTCCATGGCCAACCTCAAATGGGTGCTGGAGGAGTTCTGCCGCACCTTCTTCGAGGTCGACCATGTCGAGCTGCGCTTCCGCGCCTCGCACTTCCCCTTCACCGAACCCTCGGCCGAGGTCGACATCCGCTATTCCAACGTCGGCGGCGCGCTGAAGATCGGCGAGGGCGACAAGTGGATGGAAATCCTCGGGTCGGGCATGGTGCATCCGAAGGTCTTGGCTGCGGCGGGCGTGAACCCCGACGACTGGCAGGGCTTTGCGTTCGGGA
Organism: Paracoccaceae bacterium; assembly: GCA_020446905.1. GTDB lineage: Bacteria > Pseudomonadota > Alphaproteobacteria > Rhodobacterales > Rhodobacteraceae > Albidovulum. The sequence continues at coordinate 538 of JAGRDU010000144.1, forward strand.
TGGGCATCGACCGGATCGCGATGCTGAAATACGGGATCCCGGACCTGCGCGCGTTCTTCGAGAGCGACCTGCGGTGGCTGAGGCACTACGGCTTCGCCGCGCTCGACATGCCGACGGTGGCCGGGGGGCTGAGCAGGTGAGACCTAATCAGCGATTTTGGGGCGAGAACTAGCTAATGAGTGGGCTGCCATCCCTCGTGATGTCGATCGCGATGACATTCATTTGGTTCATCGTGCTCAACTTTGGATTGCCTTTTGCGGCGGTGGCGTCTGTGGGATTGGTAGTGACTTGGTTCCTCGTCAAAAACTACATGTGGCTAGTCTAGGTTTGCCTGCTTGCGCCGTTCACCTACGTCCAACTTACCAACCCAGAGCTGTCGCTTGAGTGGGTTGGCCGCATGAGTGACTTCATTCAAGGCATAACAAGTAAATAGCCGTAGGGCGGGCTTCAGCCCGCCACGCCGGAATGGTGGGCTGAAGCCCACCCTACGAATGGGATGACGACGACATGAAATTCACCCTCTCCTGGCTGAAAGACCATCTCGAGACCGAGGCCTCCCTCGACGAGATCCTCTATGCGCTGACCGACCTTGGCCTTGAGGTCGAGGAGGTCACGGACCGCGCGGCGCGGCTGAGGCCCTTCACGCTCGCCAAGGTGCTGGAGGCCTCTCAGCATCCCGATGCCGACAAGCTGCGGGTTTGCCGGGTGCTGACCGACGAGGGCGAAAAGCAGATCGTCTGCGGTGCGCCGAACGCGCGGGCGGGGATCACCGTCGTCCTCTGCAAGCCGGGCGACTATGTGCCCGGCATCGACGTGACTTTGGGCGTCGGCAAGATCCGGGGCGTCGAGAGCCACGGGATGATGGCCTCCGAGCGCGAGCTGGAGCTTTCCGACGAGCATGACGGGATCATCGAGCTGCCGTCGGGCGAGGTCGGCGAAAAGTTCACAGACTGGCTGGCGCGGAACCGGCCCGGCGCGGTCGATCCGATGATCTATATCAAGATCACCCCGAACCGCCCCGATGCGCTCGGCGTGCGCGGTTTGGCGCGCGACCTTGCGGCGCGGGGCCTCGGGACGTTGAAGCCCTTGAAGGTGGAGCCGGTGAAGGGCGCGTTCCAAAGCCCGATCTCTGTGAAGCTGGCGGAGGACGTGAAGGACAAGGCCTGCCCGCATTTCGTCGGCCGGGTGATCCGGGGCGTGAAGAACGGCCCGTCGCCGGTCTGGCTGCAGGAACGGCTGAAGGCGATCGGCCTCCGCCCGATTTCGGTGCTGGTGGATATCACGAACTTATTCACCTTCGACCTCAACCGCCCGCTCCACGTCTTCGACGCGGACAAGGTGAAGGGCGGGCTGACCGTCCGGCAGGCGCGTGAGGGCGAGGAGCTTCTGGCGCTCGACGGCAAGACCTATGCGCTTCGTCCCGGTATCACCGTGATCGCGGATGAGGCGGGGGTGGAATCGCTCGGCGGGGTCATGGGCGGCGAACTTTCGGGTTGTTCCGAAGATACGAAAAACGTTTTCGTGGAAGCGGCTTACTTTGACCCGATCACCACCGCGACCGCTGGCCGGGCGCTGAAGATCAACTCCGACGCGCGGTACCGGTTCGAGCGGGGCATCGACCCCGCCTTCACCCGCGACGGGATGGAGCTGGCGACGAAGCTGATCCTCGACCTCTGTGGCGGCGAGGCGTCGGAGATTGTCGAGGCCGGTGCCCCCATCGATACGGCCCGCGCCTATCGCTACGACCCCAAGAAGGTGGTCAGCCTCGTCGGCATGGACATTGCCGAGGGTGACCAGCGGAAGACGCTGGAGGCCTTGGGCTTCACGCTGAAGGGCGACATGGCGAGCCCGCCGTCGTGGCGGCCGGACATCCTCGGCGAGGCTGACCTTGTCGAGGAAGTTGCGCGGATTGCGTCGCTGACCAAGCTGGAAGGCAAGCCGATGCGGCGCGCCCAACCCGGCGTGCCGAAGCCGATCCTGACGCCGCTGCAAGTGCGCGAGAAGGCGGCGCGGCGGACGATGGCGGCGCTCGGCTACAACGAATGCGTGACCTATTCGTTCATCGACGGCGCCTCGGCGGCGCTGTTCGGCGGCGGCTCCGAGGCGGTCAGGATCGAGAACCCGATTTCGTCGGAGATGACGCATATGCGGCCGGACCTGCTCCCCGGCCTTCTGCAGGCTGCCGCGCGCAATCAGGCGCGGGGCTTCATGGACCTCGCCCTCTTCGAGGTCGGCCCGGCCTTCGCGGGTGGCGAGCCGGGGGAACAGGCCCTCATGGCGACCGGTCTTCTGATCGGCGCCTCGGCGCCGCGCGATCCCTACGGGTCCCGCCGTCCGGTCGATGCCTTCGACGCCAAGGCCGATGCCGAAGCGGTGCTGGCCGCGATCGGCGCCCCCGCGAAGGTGCAGATCAGCCGCAAGGCGGAGAGCTGGTGGCATCCGGGCCGTTCCGGCGTGATGGGGCTCGGCCCGAACGCGATCGCGACCTTCGGCGAGGTGCACCCGAAGGTGCTGCGCGCGATGGATGTGAAGGGGCCGGCGGTCGCCTTCACGATCCGGATCGAGGCGGTGCCTTTCCCGAAGGCGAAGACGGCAACGCGGCCGGCGCTGGGCCTCTCCGACCTGCAGGCGGTGGACCGCGATTTCGCCTTCGTCCTCGACAAGGGGGTCGAGGCGCTCACGGTGGTGAATGCCGCGCAGGGCGCCGACAAGGCGCTGATCGAGAGCGTCGCGGTCTTCGACCAGTTCACCGGCGAGAAGGCCGAGGCGCAGATGGGGGCGGGGAAGAAATCGCTCGCCATCACCGTGCGGCTGCAACCCCGGGACAAGACGCTGACCGACGAGGAGATCGAAGCGGTCAGCGCGAAGATCGTCGAGAAGGTCGCGAAGGCGACGGGCGGGGTGCTGAGGGGCTGACCCCTCAGCCCCGCGCCGGGATCGTCAGGCCGCGCTGCACGGCGGGGCGTTCCAGAAACCGGCCCAGCCAGGCGCCGACGTTCGCGAAGCCGTCGAACCCCGTCTCCTCGCGTGCGCCATAGAAGTCGCGGAGCGTTCGGATCCAGGGGCAGAGGGCGATGTCGGCGATGGAATAGTCGCCGGCGATCCAGTCCTTGCCTTGCAATTGTCGGTCCATCACGCCGAGTAGGCGATGCGCCTCGCCGTAGTAGCGGTCGCGCGGGCGGGGGTCCTCGATCTCTTTCCCGGCGAACTTGTGGAAGAAACCGACTTGCCCGAACATCGGACCGACGCCGCCCATCTGGAACATGAGCCACTGGATCACCTGCCAGCGTTCGGGGCCGGCGGGAAGGAGCTTGCCCGATTTCTCTGCGAGGTAGAGCAGGATCGCACCGCTTTCGAAGAGGGCGAGCGGTGCCCCTCCCGGCCCGTCCGGATCAATGATCGCGGGGATCTTGTTGTTCGGNNGGTTGAGCGACAGGAATTCGGGGCTGAGCTGGTCGTTCGTGGCGAAATCCACAAGATGCGCGTCGTAGGGAAGGCCTGTCTCCTCGAGCATGATCGAAGCCTTCTGGCCGTTGGGGGTGGGCAGCGAATAGAGCTGGATCGCTCCGGGTGTGCGCGGCGGCCATTTCGTGGTGATCGGAAATGCGGCAAGCTTCACGATTTTTCCCCCTTTGCGGCAAAATGGACACGAGCGATAGGTAGGCGTACAAACGCTGGCCGAAAATCGCTTTGGCCATGAAAAATAGTGATATGTTACCGGTACCGGGCGCAGACCGAAGGGCAGCGCCCCAATACCGGTACTGTAGGGACACAGAAATGATCAAAGAGTTCAAGGACTTCATCGCCAAGGGCAATGTCATGGACATGGCCGTTGGCATCATCATCGGCGCGGCGTTCACGGCCATCGTGACCTCGCTTGTCGCCGATCTCATCAACCCGATCATCGGGGTCGTCACGGGCGGCATCGACTTTTCGAACCTCTTCGTGAACCTCGGCGACGGCGACTATGCCTCGCTTGCGGCGGCGCGGGATGCCGGTGCGCCGGTCTTCGCCTATGGTTCGTTCATCACTGCGGTAATCAACTTCCTCATCATCGCCTTCGTTGTCTTCCTGCTGGTGAAGATGGTGAACCGCGTGAAGGACGCCGCAGTGAAGAAGGAAGAGGCTGCCGCCGTGCCGGCGGGTCCGACCGAGATCGATCTTCTCAAGGAAATCCGCGATTCGCTGAAGCGCTGAACTGCCGGACACTGCCAATTGAGGCCCGCCGACGAGGCGGGCCTTTTGCATTCGGCTCTGGAATTGGACCTTGGTCCGACGCCGGGGCCAGTCTCATCGCCCATCAGTCGGATGGGTTTCCCGGACCTCTGCCCGTGGGCGCGGTGGCCCATGCAGGGTAGTCTGCAACTATGGGGAAGTTCAGAGGAGACTTCAGATGAAAACGACGATGGCAGCAGTTGTGGCGCTTTTCGCGCTGAACGCGCCGGTCCCGAGCTTCGCCTCGGTCAGCGATCTTGGCCTGTTCGTGCTGGACGACCATGTCGCGCTGTACGCCCGTCAGGGTCGTGGCGGCGACGATGGCCCGGGCGACGACAACAGCGGTCGCGGCGGCAGCGGCGGCGGCGGCCGGGACGACGACGATTCGTCCGACGACAACGGCGGTAGCCGGGGCGGCAATTCGACCGATGACAACGGCAGCGGCTCTGACGACGCAAGCGGCAGCGGACGCTCGAAGCCGCGTATCCCGGGTGGGTCCGGCTGCGACGATGCTGGCGATATCGCCGAACATGCGGAATGCCAGGGCTGACGGACGGCGCCACACCCGTCCGACAGTCAAGCGCAGCGCCGCGCCGGGGAACCCGGCGCGGCGCTTATTCCTAGTCGGGGAACGCCCCGGCGCTCAGAGTTTCAGCGCCTCGGTGCCCGTGATCGACGGCAGGCCAAGCGCCTCGCCAACTGCAGCATAGGTCAGCTTTCCGGCATGGACATTGAGGCCGTTGAGAAGGTGCACATCGTCCGCGCAGGCCTTCTTCCAGCCCTTGTTGGCGAGCGCGATCATGAACGGCATCGTCGCGTTGCCAAGCGCGATGGTCGAGGTCCGGGCAACGGCACCCGGCATGTTGGCGACGCAGTAGTGCATGATCCCGTCGACCTCATAGATCGGATCCTGGTGTGTCGTCGCGCGCGAGGTCTCGAAGCAGCCGCCCTGGTCGATGGCGACATCGACAAGGGCCGCGCCCGGTTTCAGCTCCTTCAGCTGCGCCTTGGAGATCAACTTCGGCGCGGCGGCGCCGGGGATCAGGACGGCGCCGATGATCATGTCGGCCTGCCGGGAGAGGTCGATCGTGTTGCCGGCCGAAGCGTAGGAGGTCTTGAACTGGCCGCCGAAGACATCGTCGAGGTAGCGCAGGCGCGGGATCGAGCGGTCGAGCACGGTCACGTCCGCGCCCATGCCGGCGGCGATCCTGGCCGCATGGGTACCGACGACACCGCCGCCGATCACGACGACCTTTGCCGGGCCGACGCCCGGCACGCCGCCAAGAAGGACGCCGCGCCCGCCATTGGCCTTCTGGAGCGTCCAGGCGCCGACCTGCGGCGCGAGCCGCCCGGCAACTTCGGACATCGGGGCCAGCAGCGGCAGACCGCCCATGCGGTCGGTCACCGTCTCATACGCGATGCAGGTCGCGCCAGAGGCAAGGAGGTCCTTCGTCTGTTCGGGATCGGGGGCGAGGTGGAGGTAGGTGAAGAGGATCTGCCCCTCGCGCAGCATCTTGCGCTCGACAGCCTGGGGTTCCTTCACCTTCACGATCATGTCGGCGGCCGCAAAGACCTCCTTGGCAGACCCGAGGATCGTGGCGCCGACGGCCTTGTAGTCGGCATCGGCAAAGCCTGCGCCCATCCCTGCGCCGGTTTCGATGACCACCTCGTGGCCGTTCGCCACAGCTTCCTGCGCCGCGGCCGGGGTCATGCCGACGCGGAATTCCTGCGGCTTGATTTCCTTGGGGCATCCGATCTTCATGGGTTCCTCCCGTTAGGTGTCTGTCCCCGATGGTGCCGCAGGGCCCATGAAATTGCTTTGAGATTTCGCTGGTCATGCGGGGCTGAGTTGGCCATATCTTCGAAGAAGGCCCAAGATTTTCGAAGGATGTTGCGCAGATATGGACATAGACGCGACAGACAGGCGTATCCTCGCTGCATTGCAGAAGGACGGCAGGATCACGAATGCCGAGCTTTCGGAGCGCGTGAACCTCTCTCCCTCGGCCTGTCACCGGCGCGTGCAGCGGCTTGAGGCCGAGGGCTATGTCAACGGCTTCGTCGCCCTTCTGAACGCGCGCAAGCTTGGGCGGACGACCACGGTCTTTGTCGAGATCACGCTGTCAGGGCAGGCGGACGAGGTGCTCGAGGCCTTCGAGAAGGCGGTGCGGCTGGTTCCCGACATCCTCGAATGCCACCTCATGGCGGGCTCGGCGGATTACCTTCTCAAGGTCGTGGCGGAGGACACCGAGGATTTCGCGCGCATCCACCGCCAGCATCTCGCGCGGCTGCCCGGCGTGGCGCAGATGCATTCATCCTTCGCGCTTCGAACGGTGCGCCAGACAACGGCGATACCGCTCTGATCCGCCCCTCAGCTGCCGGGGCCGAACCGTCGGGGCAGGGCCGGTGCCTCGGGCGTGGCGGGACCAAGAAGCGCCGTGCCAGCCGCTTCGACAAGATCCGCGGCGGGGCCCGCCAGGGACCGTCGCAGCGGCGAGGACATGGCCAGCAGGATGGCAACCCCCTGAACCGCCACGATAAGATAGAGACGGGTGCGGAAAGGCTCCTTCACCGTCTTGTGGCGCAGATGCTTGCGGGCGAGGAGTGCGCCGGCGCTGCCGCCAAGGAACGAAAGCCAGAGGAGCGCGCTTTCCCGGATACGCCAGCCGGCGTTCCGCGCCCGGTGCTTGTCGAGTGCGAAGGCCGCATAGGTCAGAAGATTGATGGCAAGAAGCCAGGCCGCGGCGAAGGCGGGCGCGGTCACTGGCGCAGGCCGGTTTCCTGCAGCAGACCGCGACGCTTGGCTTCGTAATAGTAGCCCTGCGAGTACCACTTGACTGCGGTGTCCTGGTTTCCGTCCGAGACAAGCCAGGCGCCGCGCAGGTATTTCACCGCGTACTTGAGGTTGGTTTCTGCATCGAGCAGGCCCTCGGGGGCGCCGGTATAACCCATGGTCTGGGCGGTTTGCGGCAGGATCTGCATGAGGCCGAAGTAGGGGCCGTTGCGGGCGCCGGGGTTGTAGCTGCTTTCCCGCTGCACGACGCGGTGGACGAGCGCCGGGGGCACGTCGTACGCGGCCGCGTAGACCGAGATCAGCCGGTTCACCTCGGCCGGGCCCCCTGCCGTCACGGGCGCGCGCTGCACCTCTTCCTTCGTGCCGCAGGCCGCGAGGAGGCAAACCCCCACGACAATTCCAAACCGCCGGGCAAGCGCCATCATGATCGTCCCTCGAACCGCCATTTTCCTTTCGTGATAGCGGGGGAAGGGTTAACGGCCTAGGCGCGCCGGTCGCCGCCGACCGCCCGCGGGCGGAAACCCGCCGATCGCCCGCGCCCGCAATTCCCGCGCCGGCAAAAGAAAAACCCCCGTGGCCTTACCGCGGGGGCTTCCGTAGTGCGCGGGGTCCGAAAACCCCGCCAGCGTTGACAGTCGCCTTAAAGCGCGCCTTCGCGCTGGGCCTTCTTGC
>JAGRDU010000144.1:8293-34837 GCA_020446905.1 Paracoccaceae bacterium
TGAGCTTCATTTCACGGAAAACCCCTTCGCGCTGAAGCTTCTTCTTCAGAGCACGAAGCGCCTGTTCGACGTTGTTGTCGCGAACGCTGACCTGCAGTGGTTGTCACCACCTTCCTAAGTTAGAGTTGCATTGCCTTGCAGGAGGCGCCCCTATAGCAAAGCAGGGGGCGCCTGTCTACGGGCCTGCGCGGGAAGGGAAAAGACATGACGACCGGGGTTGCAAGCGCTGCGGACCGACTGCTTGATGCGGCGATCCCGCATGTCGCTTTCGACGGCTGGTCCGAGACCGCGTTCCGCGCGGCCGCCTCCGATGCGGGTCTCTCGACCGAGCTTGCACGCGCGCTCTGTCCGCGCGGGGCGGTCGATCTGGCGGTCCTTTACCACCGGCGCGGCGACGCGGCCATGGTGGCGGGTCTTGCGGCCGGGGACCTGTCCCAGTTGCGGTTCCGGGACCGGATCGCACGGGTGGTGCGCCTGCGGCTAGACGGCGCCGACCGTGAAGTGATCCGGCGCGGGGCGGCGCTGTTCGCGCTGCCGCAGAATGCCGCGACCGGGGCGTCGCTGGTCTGGGGCACGGCGGATGCGATCTGGCGGGCGCTGGGGGACCGGTCTGACGATTTCAACTGGTATTCCAAGCGCGCGACGCTGTCGGCGGTCTATTCGGCGACGGTGCTCTACTGGCTGGGCGACGACAGTCCCGGGCAGGAGGCGAGCTGGTCCTTCCTTGACCGGCGGATCGAGGACGTAATGCGGTTCGAGAAGACCAAGGCGCGGATTCGCGAAAACCCGGGCCTGTCGCGGCTTCTGAAAGGGCCGCTCGACGTACTGTCGCGGTTGAGGCCACCCGCGGGGGCGCCGCAGGACCTGCCCGGCCGCGTTGGCACCGGGGACGAGGCGTGACTTTGCCGAAGATCATGCGCGCGGTCGAGATCAGCGCACCCGGCGGACCGGAGGTGCTGCGCCTGACCAAGGTGCCGGTACCGGTGCCGGGCGCGGGCCAGATCCTCATCAAGGTCGCCTATGCCGGGGTGAACCGGCCGGACGCCTTGCAGCGGGCGGGTGCCTATGCGCCGCCGCCCTCCGCCTCGCCCCTTCCGGGGCTCGAGGCGGCCGGCGAGGTCGCCGCTCTGGGTCCCGGTGTCACGGGATGGTCGATTGGTGACGCGGTGACCGCCCTCTTGCCCGGCGGCGGCTATGCGGATTATGTCGTTACGCCCGCAGCCCATGCCCTGCCGGTGCCGGACGGCATGGCGCTGCGCGAGGCCGCCTGCCTGCCCGAGACCTGTTTCACGGTCTGGTCGAACGTCGTCATGCGCGGCGGGCTACGGGCCGGAGAGCGGTTTCTGGTCCATGGCGGCACCTCGGGGATCGGCACCACCGCGATCCAGATCGCCGCAGCGCTTGGCGCGCGGGTCTTCGCGACCGCCGGATCTGACGAGAAATGCGCAGTCTGCGCTCGGCTTGGTTCAGCGCGGGAGATCAATTACCGCAGCGAGGATTTCGTCGAGGTCATGAAAGCGGCAGGTGGGGCGGACGTGATCCTCGACATGGTCGGGGGCGACTACATCGCGCGGAACCTGCGCGCGCTGGCAGATGACGGGCGTCTGGTGCAGATCGCCTTCCTGCAGGGTCCGAAGGCCGAGATCAACTTTGCCCCGCTGATGATGCGGCGCCAGACGATCACGGGATCGACCCTGCGTCCGCAATCCGATCTTGCAAAGGCGCGGATCGCCGAAGCGCTGAAGATCGAGGTCTGGCCGATGATCGCGGCGGGAAAGCTCGCGCCGGTGATGGATTCGGAGTTCCCGCTGGCCGAGGCGGCCGAGGCGCACCGGCGAATCGAAAGCCCCGGCCATATCGGCAAGATCGTGCTGAAGGTCGCCGGCTAGGGCGCTAACACACGCCTGCGGCAAAACGACCTTCCTTCCGAGGGCCCGTGCCAAGCCTTCGTTCTGAAACGATTCCCCGCTCCGCACGCGGCCACCGCAAGCCTTTGGTGCGTCATGCGCGTCGATGGCCCGTGCATCCGCCCTCGGCCTGCGCTATGCTGCAGCGCAGAAACCCTCAGGCCAAAGGTGGGAACGATGCCGGGGAAAGTGGTCACGATCGCCCAGCAGAAGGGCGGATCGGGCAAGACAACGCTTGCCGTCAACATCGCCGCAGAGTGTGTGCGGCGGGGTATGAGTGTCGCGATTCTCGATACCGATCCGCAGGGGTCGCTCGGCCGCTGGTTCATGACCCGGCGCGAGGCGAAGGGGGCCGAGGAGGGGCTGGAATTCTCGACCTCATCCGCCTGGGGCGTCTCGTACGAATGCGAGAAGCTGAAGAAACTGGCTGACCTCGTGATTGTCGACACGCCGCCCAAGGTCGATGCCGACCTCAGGCCCGCGATGCGGGAGGCCGACCTCGTGCTGGTCCCGGTGGCGACAAGCCATGTCGATCTCTGGGCAACCGAGGGGGTTCTCGACCTTGCCGCGCGCGAGGGCAAGCGTGCCTGGATCGTGATGAACCGGATGCGCGTCGGCACGCGGCTCGGCGAGGATGTGATGCGCGCGGCAGGCGAGCTGACTGCCGGGGTCACGCAGAGCCAGCTTGCAAACCGCGTCATCTATGCCGAGACCCTGGGGCAGGGGCTCGGCGTCGTCGAGGCGGGCCATCGCGCGGCCCGGGACGAGGTGCGGGCGCTGGCGGACGAGGTGCTGGCGCTCCTCGCCGTCTAGGCGGTTTACAAGCGGCCGGTCCCGGCGCGATAGTCACCGCAAGGGTGCATCGCGGAGGAAGACCATGCCCAGGATTTCCAAGGATTTCGACGGCCAGACCGTCATCACGACCTTCGAGATGACGCCGGGAACCGCGGCGGACCTGATGGAAGCGCTGCGCGACGCCTACGACAACTTCATCCGCCATCAGCCGGGGTTCATCGCCGCCGGCCTGCACATGAACGACGCCCAGACCCGCATCGCGAACTATTCGCAGTGGCGCGACAGGCGGGATTTTCAGGCGATGCTGCGGACGGAGGAGATGCGCAAGCGCAACCGCCATATCGCCGAGCTTTGCTCGCGGTTCGAGCCGGTGATGTACGAGGTGATGGAATCGTTCTGACGGCGCCGGGTCTAGCGGGGCGGGGTCGACGGTTCGGCGCTGCCAGAGCGCCGCGCGGCGAGCTTGTCCCCGGCGGGGCGCACGACGAAACGATCGAAGAGAGCCCGGCCGAAGAGTTTCAGCGCGACCACCGCCGCGATGAAAAGCGCGACGAAACCGATCAGCGATCCCGTCCCGATATCGACGCAGGCGCCGTCCGCCCCGAAAAGGATCGCCCGAGGCAGGCTGACGGTCTTTTCGCAGACCTCGGTTTCAAACATGCGCGTCGTCCTTCGATTGCCGTGCGCAGTGTCGCCGAGAATGCCGGCATAATTGCGGCCATTGTCTCTGCCTGACGCAGTTGGCCGATCTCTTACCTCAGGCGGTGATGGAATAGCCGCCGTCGATTGCGTGAATCCCGCCGGTCAGGTTCCGTGCCTCGGGTGAGGCCAGGAAGGCCGCCATGGCACCGATATCCGCGATGGTGGCAAGCTGGTGTGTCGGCGCGCGCCGGGCCGCCGCTGCCATCAGCTCGTCGAAATGGTCGATGCCACTCGCGGCGCGGGTCGCGAGCGGCCCGGGAGACAGGGCGTGGACACGGATATTCTTGTCACCAAGTTCCGCGGCGGAGTAGCGCACGGCACTTTCAAGCGCGGCTTTGACCGGCCCCATGAGGTTGTAGTGTTCGACGACGCGGGAGGATCCGAAGAAGGAGACCGACATGCAGGTGCCTCCCGCGGCCATGAGCGGCTCCGCGCGGCGGATCAGGCGCAGGAAAGAGTGGACCGAGATGACCATCGCCGTCGCGAATCCCTCGGCGGAGCTGTCGACGACGCGGCCGTGAAGATCCTCGCGCGGGGCGAAGGCGATGGAGTGCAGCGGGATGTCGAGACGCCCCAACGGGCTTCGATCTGCGCGAAGAGGGCGTCTGGCCTGCCCCGATCGAGCGGTCCGGTTTCGTCTTGGTGCTTGACGGCCCTTGGCGCGATGGCCTGGGCGGGTGGTGCAGGCTATCGTCAGGTCGCTCCGGCCAGGTTCATTGCCAGTCGCATGTGGGCGATCAGCTCCTCCCTCACCGCGTCGCGCGTCGACTTTTCGGGCGCGCGCAAGAGGAAGGCCGGGTGCCATGACAAGATCATCGGCGTGCCGTTCCGATCTCGCTCGATCTGCCCTCGCCGGTGCGACAGGTCACGTCCGTCTCCAGTAAGCGCCAGGGCTGCGGTCGACCCGAGCGCGAGAATGGCCCGGGGGCGGACAAGCGCCCGCTCGAGATCGAGCCACCAGCGACATTGCTCCACCTCCGCAGGGCTCGGGCGCTGGTGGAGCCGTTTCTTGCCGCGCGGCGCGAACTTGAAATGTTTCACCGCGTTGGTGATGTAGGCTTCCGATCGGTCCAGCCCGGCGGCCCGCGCGCAGTCGTCAAAGACGCGCCCTGCCGGCCCAAGAAAGGGCCGCCCCGCCAGGTCTTCTTCGTCTCCCGGCTGTTCGCCCACGATCATGAGGCGGGCATTCTCCGGCCCCTCGCCGGCCGCCGCTTGTGTCGCGCAGGCGCCGATCGGGCAGCGACGGCAGGCGTCGAGACGCGCCTTCAGGCCGGGCAGTGTCATATCACCCTCGCTGGTCCCAGCCGGGCCGACGCGCCGGGCCGCAAGGCGCGCGGCCCTCGTGTCCGGCATGGTTGCCGCCGCCTCCTGCATCGTACGGGCGCGCGCCGGGGCGGAGCGGATCATCTCGGGGATCAGCTCGGCCTCGGGCAGGTTTTTCCAGTATTTCCTGGGCATCTCTGACGTCATCGCGGACACCATCAGGCGGGCGGGATTGAAGATATGTGCGAAATAGGTGCGCCAGAGCTCCTCGCTGGCGTCAGGGGGCGGGCGCGTGGCCCCGTCGGTCACCGAAAAGGCCACCGCGCGGTTTGTGAAGCGCGCCGTAAGGTCGGGTGTGGCGATGATCCAGTCCATGTCGCCGAAGCGCCGGGCGAAGAACGGCGCCGCCGCCTCGGTGATAAGGTGCTCCGGCTCGAACCAGGCCGCGAAAGTGCGGCGGAGGGCGTCGCGGTCGCCGATCTCGCGAAACCGGACGAAGGCGTGCATCTTGTGAATGTCCCGCCGTACGGCCTTTTCCTGGGCGAGCACGCGGTTCATCGCCGGGTCCGCCCGGTCGCCCCATACGAGCTCGCCGCGCGACAGTCCCAGCACCAGCGCGTAGGCCCGCGCGAACCGCTCCGGATCGCGGTGGCAAAGCGCGGTTTCGATGGAGGCGAGCGCGGTCCTTGAAAGCCGCACCGCCGTTCCCGCGCCTGCATCTTCCCCGCCGCCCTCCTCGAAGAGGTCTCGCGCGCCATCGCCGACCTGCCAGAGAACGGCCTCTGCCGGCACGCCGGCGGACGCAAGGCGCCGCGCCTCCGCCCGCCATGCCGCGACAGTTCCGATCCGCGGCAGAACGATGCGCCGCATCAGAGAAGGCGAAGCTGTTCGGCCTGCGGCGCGAACCTCGCCCTGAGGTTGGCATCGTCAGGCAGCGCGCGCGGAGACCAGCCGGGCAGCGAGATGAAGGGCTGCGCCAGTTTCAGTGCGCAGCCGAACCGGATCAGGTCGTCGTAGCGCACCGTGCGATGCTGCCGGGCCGCGATCACCCGCTGCACCGTGCGGGTGCCGAACCCCGGAACCCGCAGCAGCAGTTCTCGGTCCGCCCGGTTCACATCGACCGGAAAGCTTTCGCGGTGGGCGAGCGCCCAGGCAAGCTTGGGGTCGACCTCAAGATCGAGCATGCCGGAAGGCGGCGCGATCTCGGCCGCGTCGAAGCCGTAGAACCGCATGAGCCAATCGGCCTGATAAAGCCGGTGCTCGCGCAGGAGCGGCGGGCGGATCAGCGGCAGCGCGGCCGAGGCATCGGGAATCGGCGAGAAGGCCGAGTAATAGACGCGACCCAGCCGATAGGACGCATAAAGCTGCGCGGCATTCGCGAGGATAAGTCCGTCCGGCGCGGGATCGGCGCCCACGATCATCTGGGTGGACTGGCCAGCGGGCGCGAAGCGGCCGGGCCGCTTGCCCGTGTGACTAGTCTCCCGCGCCACTTCGCGCCGTGCTCGCACGTCGGCCATTGCGCGGCGGATGGACTGCAGCGATTTCTCGGGCGCGAGCGCCTTCAATGCGGTTTCGGTCGGCAGTTCGACGTTGATCGACAGACGATCGGCCCATTTGCCCGCCTCCTCGATCAGCTCCGGCGCCGCGTCGGGGATCGTCTTGAGATGGATGTAACCGCGAAAGTTCTCCTGCTCTCTCAGGGTGCGTGCGATGCGCACCATGTCCGCCATCGTGTCGTCGGGGGAGCGGATGATGCCCGAGGACAGGAACAGACCCTCGATATAGTTGCGCCGGTAGAATTCGATCGTGAGGTGGACGACCTCCTCCACCGTGAAGCGTGCCCTTTCGACCCTGCTCGAGGCGCGGTTCACGCAATAGACGCAGTCGTAGATGCAGAAGTTCGTCATAAGGATTTTCAGGAGCGAAATGCACCGCCCGTCGGGCGCATAGGCGTGGCAGATGCCGCTGCCGCCGGACGATCCGAGGCCCTTGCCGTCGCGCGAATCCCGGCGCGTGCCGCCTGAAGACGCGCAGGAGGCGTCGTATTTCGCGGCATCTGCCAGGATCGCCAGCTTTTGCTGAAGTGTGCGCTTCGCCATCATTCGCCTCCGAGCGAATGTTCACATTATGTTCTCAATGGGGACGCGGCAAGCCCCGCCTCGGGGCGGACTGCACAGCCCACGGTTTTGTGACCGGGATTGCCTACGGCTACATGAGCGGTCGCACCTGGGGGCGTTCGAGATCGATCATGGCAACTTTCGCCAGCGCCTCGAGCTTCGGCAGATTGAGGTAGCCGTCATGCCAGCGCGCAAGGCCGGTTGCCCGGAGGTTCTGCAAGGTCTTGTTGGTGTGCACGAGCGAAAGGCCCAGAGCGTCGGCGAGGTCCTGCTGCCGGAAGGGCAGCGGCACACCCTTGTCGCGGCCGAGCCCGGCCGCCTTCAGGCGTTCGTACATGCGCACGAGCGCCCAGGCGATGCGCTGCGTCGCGTCGCGCTGGCCGAGCGAGGCGATGGTCTCGCCGAGGAAATGCTCCTCTACCGCGGCGATCCAGGTCAGATCATAGGCGCGCTCGGGGTGCTGGCGGAAAAGGAGCCAGAGATCGGTCCGCCGGAAGACGCAGAGCGTCATGTGGGTCGTCGCCTCGACCGAGTGCTTCATCTCACCCATGATACCGGCCTGCAGGCCGGTGAAGTCGCCGGGGAAGAGAAAGTTGATGACCTGGCGCTTGCCGTTCACCAGCGTCTTGTAGCGCGTGCCCATGCCGTCGAGCACGGTGAAAAGCTGCGGACTGTTCGATCCTTCCAGAAGGATCGTCGTGCCGGGGTCGACGTTCAGCTCACCCGTCTTGAAGGTTTGCATGAACGCAAGCTCCTCGTCTGTGAAGGGCGTGAAGAGGGTACGCTTGCGAAGGGGGCAGTTCTTACAGGCGACGCCCGGCATGGTGAATTCTCCTGCAGATATGTCGCAGTTTAATGCGCGGGCCCGGGGTTTGTTCCACGGTTGGCTCCTTTTTCAAGGGGGCGACGAGCATGCGTCGCGGACAGTCGCGCGATACATACGTAATTGCGGTGCGCGACTATGTCGTCCTCGCCGACCTTTGCGACACCATTCGCGATCTTGACCCGCGGGCGGTAGTGCTCAGCACTGCCGATCCCGGAGAGGTTCCGAACCTCGTGCAGCAAGAGGCGCACCTCTCGGCCGTCCTGATCGAGGCCGGCCCGTCCGAGGTCTGTGGCACGCTGCTCAATATGGCCGTCCGGGCGCGTGGCGGGCGACTGATCCTGCTCGGGGACGATGCAGAGGAGGCATGGGAGGCAGCCCGCCTCGTCTCCGCACCATGGCCGACTTTGCTGAGGCCGTTCACCGCCGACATCGTGCATTCGCTTGTCTTCTCGCGGCCGGCGCCCGGAACCCTTTCGCCGGACGCACGTTGAAGCGGCGGAAGGGCTCGTCGCGGCGACGACTGTGCCAGAGCCCCGGATCAACGTCCCCAGCGAAAGGAAATGTCATGAAAGACGCGATGAAAGTTGTTCCCGCCGCAGAACCGGTCCAGACGGGAGTCCAGAAGGTCAAGCCGGTGGCGAAGGCGCTGGCCGAAGCGCTGGCCGATACCTACCGTCTGGTCTTCAAGACCCATGCCTATCACTGGAACGTGGAGGGGCCGCTCTTCTACCCGATCCACAAGCTGACCGAGGCGCAGTACGAAAACCTTTTCGCGGCGACGGACGAGATCGCCGAACGTATTCGCGCGCTCGGGCAACTCGCGCCCGCGCGGCTGAGCGAGGTGATTGAGGCCTCGGTCATCAAGGATGCTGAAAAGCTGCCCTCGACGCAGGCGATGGTCGAGGATCTGGCGAGCGATCACGAAAAGGTCGCCAAGCGCTTGCACGACGCGATCAGCCTTGCGGACGAGCACGAGGATCCGGTGACGGCAGACATGCTCACCGCCCGCTCGGCCTTCCATGAACAGGCCGCCTGGATGCTGCGCGCGACCGCGAAGTAGGCCTTGCCTGTGAAAAAAAAGCGGGCCGGGGATGACCCGGTCCGCAGCACTCCTGACGCACGAGGGACCCTAAGCGGCGAGCGTCTCGGTCGAGGAGAAGAACATGGCCTGGCTTACGGCAGAACGCACCTGATCCTCCGAGAAGGGCTTGGTGATGAGGAACGCGGGCTCCGGCCGCGACCCGGTCAGGAGGCGCTCGGGGAAGGCGGTGATGAATATGACCGGCAGGGCGTCGAACTGGCCAAGGATGTCGTTCACAGCGTCGATGCCCGACGAGTTGTCAGCCAGCTGAATGTCGGCGAGGATCAGGTCAGGGCGCTCCGAAGCCGCGAGCTTCACCGCTTCTGTCCGCGTCCGCGCGACGCCGGTGACCTTGTGGCCCATCTCGGTGACGATCGACACGATATCCATCGCGATGATCGCTTCGTCCTCGATCACCATGACGCGGCCGGCGATGGCATTCTCCATCTCGCGCCGGGCGATGTCGATCAGGTCGGCGGCTTCATCCGCCGGCACGTCCATGATCTGCCCGATCTCGGACGTGGTGAAGCCTTCGATGGCATGCAAAAGCAGCGCCTCGCGAGTATTCGGCGTCAGCACAGTCATATGGCCCTGTGCGCGGGCGCCAAGATGAGTGTCCGCCTCGCCGACCGGTGCGCCGGCGCTCGCCCAGACGAGGTGAAAGGCGCGGAAGAGCCCGACCTTGGCGCCTCCCGGACCCTTCGCCGCGCTGTCATCGGCGAGGATGGCCTCAAGCGTGGCGGCGGCATACCGGTCTCCGCTGTCCTGATTCCCCGTCAAGGCGCGCGCGTAGCGGCGCAGGAACGGAACATTCGCCGCGACGGAGGAGGCGAAATCACTTGTTTCGTTCGACGGCATTTATTTCTCCCATCCACATTTTCTTGGGAACCAACTCTCGCCTGCCGCGTTAGGTTCCGTGTGCAAGGCAGAAAATTTGGCTCGGTCAAAAGATAAAGTTCGGGATGATGAGAAACGGCGATAACAAGTCGAAGCTGCAAGAGCGGATCGACGAAAACCTGAAGCGCGTCTATCAGGAGGCGCTTGACGAACGTCTTCCGGACCGGTTCCAGGACCTCCTTCAGCAGTTGCGCGAAAAGGAAGCCGGTAAGTGAGCGGCGGGGCAGACCCCAGGGACGAATTGCCGGATCACCTGCCGGCCCTGCGCGCCTTCGCGATCAGCCTTTGCGGCGATGTGACGATGGCCGATGACCTCGTGCAGGACACGATCGTGAAGGCTTGGACGAATATCGACAAGTTTGCAGTCGGCACGAACCTTCGGGCTTGGCTGTTCACGATCCTGCGCAATACGTTCTTCTCCATCCGCCGCAAGCGCAAGCGCGAGGTTGCGGATCCTGACGGTGTGCATGCCGGGTCGATCAGCGAAAAGCCCGCGCATGACGGTCGTCTCGCCTTTGCCGACTTCCGTCGCGCCTTCATGCAGCTTTCACCTGAGCATCGCGAGGTGTTGATCCTCGCAGGTGCCTCGGGGTTCGCCTATGAGGAAGTGGCGGAGATGACCGGTGTCGCAATCGGCACCGTGAAAAGCCGCGTCAATCGGGCGCGGGCGCGGCTCTGTGACCTCATGGGTCTGGCCGAGGGCGAGAATCCGATGCCGGGCGTCGATGCGGCGACAAATGGTGTGATGAGCTCTTCCCGGATTCAGGCAGCATGACGATACCGCCGCCGCGTGGGCGTTTTACAAGTCGCCTTGGCTTTCAGGTCGCCTTTCTCCTCGCGGTCGTACTGCTGCCGCTGACCGCGATTTCTGTCGCCAGATCCGCGGCCTTGTCCAGGGAGGCACAGGCACGATCAGAGGCCGCCGTGATCGGCGAAACGCTCCACGCGGCATCCTACGAGATGCAGCTCATCCAGGCCGCGCGAGGCACTGTAGCCACCCTCGCTGCGATCCTCCCGTCCGTCGCCGATGACCCCGAGGCTTGTTCGGCCGCGCTGCACAGGGTCGCCGATGTCTCGAACGCATATACCCTCGTTGCGTTTGTGCCGCCTGACGGCGTCATGCGCTGTTCTTCGAAAGACAGGATCTATGACTTTTCCCAGAGCAGCATTTCCCGGGACATTCTCGCGAAAGCCGAACCAAGGATCATCGTCAATCGGGACGGACCCGTTTCAGGCACCTCGATCCTCGGCGTCACCCATCCGGTGATGGACAGGAGTGGCAAGCAACTGGGCTATGTCAGCGTCTCTCTCCCGCACAATGCGATGACCATTCCAGAGCGCACCGACGGCGTGTCTACACCACCGCTTGAACTCGTCACCTTCGATGCCGCCGGGGTCGTCATGACGGCGACAAATTGGGAGGCAGGTTATGAAGGCGCGCTTCCCGCAGAGCGCTCCCTGACAGCGCTTGTGGGACCCGACCCGGTGGCATTCACGGCGGAAGCCGAAAACGGCGAGATGCGGAGCTTCTCGGTCGTGCCGCTCGTTCCAAATGTGCTTTATGCGCTCGGGACCTGGCCGGTCGAAGGCCCGGTCGCGGCAGGCCTGCAACGCTCCTTCGTACCCTTGATCCTGCCGGTGCTCATGTGGCTGGCAAGTCTGATCGTCGCCTGGTTTGCGGTCGAGAGGTTGGTCATCCGCCATATCCGCAAGCTGCGCCGCTCCGCGATTTCCTTCGCAGGAGGAAGCAGGGTTGTGGGCAATATCGACATGACAGGCGCCGCGGTCGAGATCCGGGAGCTTGCAGAAGCCTATGAGCAAATGACCGAGACGATCTTGCACGACGAAGCAGAACTAGAGGACAACGTGCATCAGCGGGAGGTTCTGCTTCGCGAGGTTCACCATCGGGTCAAGAACAACCTGCAGCTCATCGCCTCGATCATGAACATGCAAATGCGGCGCACCCAATCCGCCGAGGCGAAGCAGACACTTCGTAACCTTCAGGACCGTGTCATGAGCCTGGCGACGATCCATCGGGAGCTGTATCAGACAACAGGCCTCTCGGATGTCGACGCTTCAGAACTTTTGAGCAAGATCGTTCGGCAGATTACCGCAATGACCGACAGACCTGACCGCCGGCTTGTCGTTCAAAGCGAATTCGCTGACATCCGGATGACGCCGGACCAGGCCGTCCCTCTAGCGCTCTTGACGGCAGAGGCGGTCACCAACGCCATCAAATATGCTTCAGCACCTGCGGGATCTCCCGCGCGGCTGGCCGTCTTTCTCACCCGCCAACCCGGTCTGCGTGCGAAATTGTGCGTTCGCAATTCCGTCTCCACCGAAGACAACGAGCCGCCAGAAACGACCGAGCGGACGGGACTGGGTTCTCAGCTCATATCTGCGTTTGCGATGCAGCTTGGCGGTCAGGCGGTATCTGCCAAGGCGAAAGACCAATACGAGTTGACGATAGAGTTCGAACTGCGACCCCTGAGTGAGGGAGAAAACGGGGATGCCCCGGTACG
The DNA here is from genome assembly GCA_020446905.1 of Paracoccaceae bacterium. Taxonomy (GTDB): domain Bacteria; phylum Pseudomonadota; class Alphaproteobacteria; order Rhodobacterales; family Rhodobacteraceae; genus Albidovulum. The sequence continues at coordinate 20,404 of JAGRDU010000144.1, forward strand.
GCAGGCAAACATGGAACCACAGCTTGGGATGGCGCGTTAAGGGTCGTCGACCAGCGTTGCAGTCGTTAACTACCCCAAGGATAAGAGCACAACAGGTACCTTTGATGTGTCGGATCTCGAAGTTCTCCTGACGGCCGAGCAGGCCTATCCAGCGCTTGAGCGCGCTTTTCTGGCTGCCGAGAGCGAAATATGGGCCAGTTTTCGGGTCTTTGACCCAGAGACCAAACTGCGTTCTCGCGAAGGCATGCAGGTAGGCCGGACCTGGTACGATCTGATCGCCGAGACCCTGTCTCGCGGCGTCAAGGTTAATATTGCAATCGCCGACTTCGACCCGGTTGTTCGCCCGGCCTTGCATCGCGCGACCTGGCGGTCCGTCCGGCAGCTTATGGCGGCTGCAGAGACCGTCCAAGCGTCTGAAAATCTGGATGTCGTGGCAAGTATGCATCCCGCGCGCACCGGATTGATCCCTAGACTGCTGTTCTGGCCGGTGATCTTGTCGCGGCAATGGAGAACAGCGCGGAAGCTAAATTCGATGGCTGCCGCCGAGCGGGAAACCGCTCTGCGGGAAATGCCGGGTTTGAAAGATCGGCTTTCCGTCAGCAGCGAGGGTCGTGTCCGGCCGAAGTTCTTTCCTCTGCCCTGCCTCTATCCGGCGACGCATCATCAGAAACTCGCCGTCATTGACCGGCGAAGACTCTATCTTGGCGGGCTCGACCTCGACGAGCGGCGCTTTGACACACCGAAACACGACGTTGCTGCCGATGAAACCTGGCACGATGTTCAGCTTCTGCTGTCCGGACCGGCGGTCGAAGAAGCACAAGCACATCTGGAAACGTTCCACGAAGTTACCGCGGGCCGACGGGAACCCAATCGTCAGCGTCAGCTTCTCAGAACACTGTCGCGGCCACGGGACCGGAACCTTCTGCATTTCGGGCCCGAGACCGTCTGTGATGAGATTATTGTCGCGCACGAGCACTACGCGCGGCGGGCGCAGCGGCTTATCTACCTGGAAACCCAGTATTTCAGGGATCTCAGGCTGGCGCGCTACCTGGCCAGCCTTGCCCGCGCCAATCCGGCCCTCACCATGATCGTTGTTTTGCCGGGCGCGCCTGAGGAGATCGCCTTTGAGCCGCGTATCGACCTTGATGCCCGCTTTGGTGAGTTCCTTCAGGCCCGCGCTCTGCGCATCCTCGTAAAGGCGTTCGGGCGCCGTCTTTTCGTCGCTGCGATGGCACAGCCCCGAAGCGCTGGGGCGGCAGACAGCAATGGGCGCGCGCGGCTGCTGGGGGCTCCGATCGTCTACATCCATTCCAAGGTCTCGATTTTCGATGGAACCGCTGCGATCGTCTCTTCGGCCAACCTCAATGGCCGAAGCCTGCACTGGGACACCGAAGCCGGTCTTCTTCTGACACAGCGGCGCCATGTCGACCGGGTCCGTCGCAGCGTCATGGGCCACTGGCTGCCGGAGGATGCGGAGGACGCCTATTTCGATCCTGCGAGAGCGCTTTCGGCCTGGAGAGCGCTTGCACTGAGAAACATGCGCAGTGCCCCGGAAGCACGGGAAGGCTTCGTGCTGCCCTACGACATCAAGGCCGCGGAAGCGGATGCGATAGAGGTTCCCGTCATTCCCGCCGAAATGGTCTGATCGTTCAGCGGGGATCCGTGATCACTGCGACGGGATGCCAGAGCCGGCCCACCCGGCCAGGGACCGACCCTTGCGCTTGTTCCCATTGCGCAGGCGCACAAAGTCTCTTCGACCAAAGTCGTAAAGACCGGACGTCACCACGGAGCGACACTGGCCTTTGTGCTGTGTGCTCATCGGTTCGGCCTTGGGGATGGAGGCAGGGATGCTGGAACAGGCACTCATCTGCGATGCGGCCGGACACCCGCTTCGCCAGAATGGGCAGACACGCTCTGCCGACTGGGACGAAGTCGAGGATTTCTGCCGACGCGTCTACATGCCTTACCGTGTGCGCCCTCTCGAACGGTTCTCGCGCCCCGATGCCACGCTGATCTCGGCGCGGGTGAACCGCGTGACACTCACCCGCTTTTCCTATGGCACGGGCATCCATCTCGACCGCTTCGACCCTGCAGCGGGGCGGATCCTTGTCCTTAACACGCTCAGCGGAGCGCTGCGCCACCAGACTGCCGGAGATCCGGAAACGACGCGGCGGGGCGAAAGCTTTGTCGTCGATTGTTCGCGCGCCGACTACTGGCTTGATGGCGACCCCGACCACATGCAGTTGAACCTCACGTTGCCGCATGATGCGATGGAGGAAACGGCGCTGCGTTGGTACGGCTACGTGCCGGACGACGCGCTCTGGACGGCGCGCGTCAAGTTCGGCGGGATTGGCTCGGCCTGGCTGTCGCTCCTTGACTATGTCACTCGCGCGCTGGTCGGGCCGGTGCCGGTGCCGCCCGAGGGGCCGCTGGCGCGGCACCTCGAGGAAACGCTCTGCCTCGCGCTCTTGCGCGAATGGGCTGCGGCGGCCGGGATACGGCTTGAGGACGGCGCCCGCGCGGCCGCGCCACACTATGTCCGCGCCGCCGAGGAGATCTTCGAGGCAGAGGCGCGAGACGCGCCGACGGTGGGGGAGGTCGCGCGGCGCGTCGGCGTCTCGGCGCGGACCCTCTCTGGCGGGTTCCAACGATTTAGAGGACACAGCCCGCGCGACTTTCTCGCCACCCGCCGGCTCGAAGGGCTGCGCGCGGACCTTATGGCCGCAGGCGCCGACCGCACCGTTGCCGAGGTCGCCGCGGACTGGGGCTTCGTGAACTTCGGCGCGCTTGCAGGGCAGTATCGTCGCCGCTTCGGGGAACTTCCCTCGCATACCCGTGCCCGGAGCCGCAGCACCCACTGAGCAACAATTCGGCTTCCGTTTCGGGACAGGCGCTTCCGGTCCGGGACAGATCGCGGGACCTGCGGGGTCCATGATGCCGTCAGCGAAAGCTGAGGGAGGACATCATGAATACTTTGAAAGCGGTGTGCGACGCCGTTCTGAAAGGCGTCACCAGCGGGACAGCCCGCGTGCCGGGCGTAGTCGCCATGGTCACTGATCGCAACCAGGACATCTATTCCGGTGCAGCGGGAGAGCGCGTTCTTGGCGGCACGCCGATGACGGCCGATACCGTCTTCGCGATCTTCTCGACGACCAAGGCCATCGCCGGCACGGCGGCCCTGCAATGCGTCGAGGAAGGGCTTCTCGACCTCGACGCCCCGGCCAAGGACTACGCGCCCGCCATCGGCAAGCTGCAGGTCATCGAGGGATTCGACGCGAACGGGCAGCCGAAGCTGCGGGCGCCCAAGCGCGACGTCACCACACGGATGCTGCTTCTGCACACCGGCGGCTTTGGCTACGACTTCTTCTCCGAGACCTACAGGCGCCTTGCCGAAGAGCACGGGCAGCCCTCCGTGGTGACAGGTTCGCGCGGCGCGATCGAGACGCCGCTTCTCTTCGATCCCGGCGAGCGCTGGGAATACGGGACCAACATCGACTGGGTCGGTCAGGTTGTCGAAGGCATCCGCGGCAAGAAGCTGGGAGCCGTCATGCGTGAGCGCATTTTCGACCCGCTCGGCATGGACGAGATCGCCTTTACGCGCACCGACGCGATGAAGGCCCGCACGGCGACGATCCATGCGCGTGGCGCCGACGGCAGCCTGACGCCGATGGACGGCTTTGCCCTGCCCGACAACCCCGAGGTCGACATGGGCGGACACGGGCTTTACGCGACGGTCCCGGAATACATGAAGTTCATCCGCATGTGGCTGAACGACGGCGCCGGGCCGAAAGGACGCGTCCTGAAGCCCGAAACGGTGGACTGGGCCGTCAAAGGGTCACTGGTGCCACCGCAAAAGGTCACGATGCTGCCGGGCGTGATCCCGTCGCTTTCGAACGACGCCGAGTTCTTCCCGGGGCTGAAGAAGGACTGGTCCTACACCTTCATGGTCAATTCCGAGGACGCACCCACCGGACGTCCGGCGGGGGCCATCGGCTGGGCGGGGCTGGCCAACAGCTTCTACTGGATCGACCGGAAAAACGGGTTCGGCGGATACTGGGCCACGCAGATCCTGCCGTTCGGCGATCCTGTCTCGTTCCCGGGCTACATGGACTTTGAAACCGCCGTCTACCGGTCGATGCGCGCCGCGAAAGCCGCCTGACGACGGCCGATACCCCGGATGAGATCTTGCGCGGCGGGAAGGGATAACCTTTCCCGCTGCCTGCGCGCGAGGGAGGAGGATCATGACCGGACTTATCGGCTATGAGGAACTGCCGGACTGGGTACCGGGCCGCATACTGCTGGCCAGCGACGGCCTGGGCTGGAACCACGTTGCACTGAGATCCTACCACTACCACGGTCAGGACGTCATCGTCCCGGCGATGCGGGATTTCATGCTGGTGGGCTATCGCGCCGGCACGACGCCGATGCAGCGCCGCTTTGACGGCCGATGGAAGCGCGAAACCCTCAGCCCCGGCGCGGCCTCGCTCCTCACGCGGGCGCAGCGTGCACACTGGTCCTGGCACGAGCCGATCGACGTCACGCATGTCTACCTGTCTTCTGCGCTTGTGGCCGAAGTCGCGAGCGAGGTGATGGATTGTCGCGTGACCGAGGTGACGCTGGCAGATGTCCTGCGCACCGACGATCCGGTCATGACCGCGACGATGGAGGCAATCGCGGCCGAGGCAAGGGTCAATGGTATTGGAGGCGGGCTTTATGTCGACTCGCTGGCGAGAGCGCTGATCGTCCATCTCCTCAGGCGCTACGCCCAGATCACCAGCCGCGACGTCACTATTCGCGGTTCCCTTTCGCCTCGGCAGAAAGTGCGCATTACCGACTTTATCGAGGCGCATCTGTCCGAGCCGCTCGATCTCAAGACGATGGGGGCCGTCCTTGGCCTGACCCCCTGCCTCTTCGCCCGCCAGTTCCGAAAAAGCATCGGCAAGCCGCCTTATTCTTATGTGATGGGGCGCCGGCTGGAGCGGGCGAAATGGCTGCTCGCGCGGAGCGAATTGCCGATTAAGGCGGTCGCCGCCGACTGCGGCTTTTCCGATCAGGCCCACCTCACCCGGCTTTTCGCCGCCGCCTATGGCCAAACGCCTGCCGCCTTCCGGCGGCAGGCATCCTGAGGTCGAGGGGCGGTCAGGAGCGGGCCGGCCCCAGTCCCCCCGATCAGCTCATCGCGAAACCGGTATAGCCCGCATCCGCGATTTCGGCACATTTGGCGCGGTAGGTGCCGACGCCGCCGGTGTACGACAGGACGCGGCGCGGTTTGCCCGGCACGTTCGAGCCGGTGTACCATGAGTTTGTCTTGGCAATCAGCGTGGCGTTCGCGGTCTCGTCGTGATGCTTGACCCAGGCATCCTCGCCCTCGGCAGTCGGTTCGATCACCGTCAGGCCAGCGCGGTTCAGGTGACGGATGCAGTCGGCAATCCACTCGGTCTGTTGCTGAAGGCATGTCGTCATGTTGCAAAGCGCGGCCGACGGGGCCAGTGGCGCTCCGGTCATGAAGAGGTTCGGGAAGCCGAATTTCTGCATTCCGAGCGTGGTGCGGATGTCCTTTGCCCACTCGTCCTTCAGCTTCATGCCGTCCCGCCCGGTGATGTCGATCCGCGACATCGAACCCGAACCGGCGTCGAACCCGACCGCCATGATGATGACGTCAAGCTTGTGAACCGTTCCGTCCTCAAGCTTCACGCCCTCGGGCACGATCTCCTTGATCGGGTTGTCGCGGACGTTCACCGCCTCGACATTGTCCTGAAGGTAGACCTCGAGATAGTTCAGTTCGAGCGGCACGCGGTGCGTTCCGAAGCCATAGTCGCCCTTCTTCGGCACGAGGATGTCGATCAGCTTCGGATCCTTCAGGCGGGCGATCATCTTCTCGCGGACGAACTGGGAGATCTCCTCGCTCACGGCCTCGTCGAAGAACATCTCGGCGAAGGAGGCGAGCCAGAGCTTGAGGGAGCCGTCGGCATGGATATCTTCCAGCACCTCGCGGCGCTGGGCGGGGGTAAGGTCCGCCCACTTGTGTTCGAAGTCGTATTCGAACCCGGTGAATGACCGGGGCAGGTTCTGCTTCAACTCGGCAAATCGGTCCTTGTACCAGTGCTCCTGATCGGGGCCATACTTGGGGTTCTTCATCGGCAGGACGTATTGCGGGGTCCGCACGAAGACCTTCATTTCGCCGACCAGCGGCGCGATGGTCTGGATCACCTGGATGCCGGTCGCGCCGATGCCGATGACGCCAACGCGCTTGCCTTCAAGATCAAGGCCGCCCTTCGGATACCTGCCCGTGTGCACGATGCGCCCGGTAAACGTCGCCTGACCGGGAAAGCGGTTCTCGAGCGGAGCCGAGAGCATTCCGGTGCAGCCGATCAGGAACTGGGTGTCGAACTCGTCTCCCTTGTCGGTGCGAACCGTCCAGCGGCCGCGCGCCTCGTCATAGGTTGCCTCGGTGACGGTTGTCGAAAAGCGAATGTCTTTCTTCAGGTCCAGCCGGTCCGCGACATAGTTCAGCCAGCGCTCGATTTCAGGTTGGCTCGGGAAGCGTTCGCTCCAGGTCCAGTCCTTGTAGAGCTTCTCGTCGAAGAGATACTGGTAGATGTAGCTTTCGCTGTCGAACTTCGCGCCCGGATACCGGTTCCAGTACCAGGTGCCGCCGACGCCGGTCGCGGTATCGACCGCCAGCACTTTCAGCCCGTCCCCGCGAAGCTGGTGCAATTCATAAAGCCCCGCGACGCCCGCGCCGATGACCAGCGCGTCCAGTTCCTGTTTCATTTGATCCTCCCTGATCGTCCGTTCCTCCGCCCGCAGCGCGCGCCGCGGGACGCCGGCCCGAGGGTCCGGCACGCAACAAGGCTAGGGCGCCCGGCGCGCGGACGATTGAACATCTGCAGCGAGTCTTTGAAGGATCCGGGCGTCGCGCGAAGCCAGCCCTGCGGCAAACAGATCGTCCCAAACGCGTCGACAGCATCGAGCGCGAAATCGACGATCCGACTTGCGAAAGCCATGCGGTCTTATTCAAAGACCTCCCTTCGGGATGTCACCAGACAGGCGGCGATTGCAGGCAGATGGTTCCACGGCGCCAGTCCGCCGGCGGCTGACGTTTCGACTTTGACTTCGGAACCCGCCCGTCGACCGGACGTTGAGAAGGCACAACCTTCCAACAAAGGAGAACGTCATGAACTGGGATCAGATCGCTGGCAACTGGAAGCAGCTCAAGGGCAAGGCCCAGGCCAAGTGGGGCGATATCACGGACGACGAATGGCACAGCGTCGAAGGACGCCGCGAACAGCTTGTCGGTCTCGTTCAGGAGAAGTACGGCCACGCCAAGGAGGCCGCCGAGCGCGAGGTTGACGACTGGATGAACGGCGTCTGACCGGTGGCGGGGCATCGTACCCCCATCGGTGAAGACCCGCGCCGGGCGCTTTTCGAAGCGCTCGGCGCGGTGCGCGCGGGCATGCTCGGGATCGAGGGCGCCGCGCAGCATATGCAGCCGATGACTCACTTCCCGGACGCCGAAAGTGGCACCCTCTGGTTCATCACATCGGTCAAGACCGACCTCGCCCGTGTCGTCGGAATCGGCAGGCGGGCGCGCTATGCGGTGATCGGCATGGACCACGCTTTCCATGCCAGCCTGGAAGGCGCGATCACGCAATCGGACGACCGCGCCAAACTTGAGGAACTCTGGTCTTCGCCCGTCGCCGCCTGGTTCGAAGGTGGCATCGACGATCCCGACGTGTGCCTGTTGCGGTTTCTGCCGCATGAGGCCGCGCTTTGGGAGACGAAAGTCGGCGCCTTGGGTTTCGGGCTTGAGATGGTGCACGCCAATCTCGTGCCTGGCCACAAGCCTGACCTCGGGGACCACGTCATCGTCAGGCTCGACTGAGTGTCCCTTTTCGATCCGGAGCACGTCAGAAAGGCGCCACCCTGCAAGGTGGCGCCTTTTCCATCGCGCCACGCGAGGACGCAAATGGCCGGCAAGGTTTCCCTGCCGGCCTTCTCGTTCCCGGCCCGTGGCCGCGCGCCCGCCTTACACCGACGCGGTGCCTTCGTCCGCGCGTTCAAGAGCGCGCTCTCCGATCTCGCCGACCTTGCGCGCGGCAGTCGCGGCCACGTCTCGAATTGCGCCCTGCGCGTCGGTGCGCACGCCTTCAGCCACCGTAGCGATGCGCGCGCGTTCTTCCGCCAGCAGTTCGGCCGCCCGGCGCATCATGCGGTCGCTTTCTGCTCCGAACGTTCGGTCCTCCATCCGCGTGCGCGGCAGGGCGGTGGCCAGCGCGGCACCGAGTGCGAGTGCGACGCCGCCCGCGATCATCGGATGGTCGGTCGCGGCCCGCCCGATCTCACGTGCACTGGCGTTCGCCTTGTCCTGCATCCGCAGGCGCGCGCCATAGGCCGCCTCTCGCAGCTGAACGATCCGGTCGCTCGCGCCTTCAGACAGCCCGTCGAGCCCGTCGCGAAGCGCCCCACGCATGTCCTCGGTGAAGGAGGAAAGGATCTGCGCGCGTTCCGCCGCAAGGTCGCGGACCCCTCCCACAGCGTCGCGGGCATCACGCTCGAGCCGCCGCAGCGCGGAGGAAGCCACCGAACGTAGCGCGTCGACCCGATCCACCCAGACGCTATCTGCCCCGGACATGTCGGCTGCGGGGGCATCTTCCGGCAACGGCGCGCCGCCCTCGTCCTCCCAGCGCGCGACGCTCGTCGCCGAGGGCTGGGCCGCGGGGCGTCTGCCGCCGAAGATCAGCCAGGCAAGGCCGACCCCGGTGACGGCGAGAGCGAGCGGATTGGCCCGCACCGCCTGATCGATGGAGCGCGAATAGCTCGCCGCGTTCGAGCGGATCATCCCGAGCGCTTCGCGGGCAAGCGCGTCCGAGGACATGCGGCCGCGCAGCTCTTCCACGGTATCGGCGAGATGTGCGCGCTTGCGCGCGACGGTCTGCTCAAGCGTGTTGGTGGCTGTGTCGTGTTCAGTCATCTGTCAGTGCCTCCGTAAGCATGCGCGCGTCGCGGCGAAGATTTTCCGCTGTTCTGCGCGGGGTGAGTGTCGCGTCCGAAAGGGCGCGCTTTCCTGCGAATGCGAGCAGAGCCGCGAGCAATGCGGCGCCTCCCGCGACGATTGCTGCAGCGGCCGCAGGACCGATCCCAAGGTCCGCCTCTACCAACACCGCAACGGCCGAACCCGCCATGAGATTGAGCGCGATAGCGAGCAGCGCTACAGCGATCGCGCAGAGGGCGAGTCCGAACGCGGCGCGCCGCAGCCCGGCCATCATCTCGGCCCGCGCCAGCTTCGCTTCGCTTTGAGCAAGCTCGGAAGCCGTGGTCAGTGCATCCGAAAGGAGCGACGAGATCGGGCGGAAACGCGGCTCGGTGTTCACCGGTTCCGCTCCGAAGCTTCATTCACCGATGCGCGGGTGGCGAAAGCGAATGCATGGCCCTCGGGCACGCCCGCAGCGCCGGCGACGCGGTCAGGGTGCACGCTGTAACCAGGGACTTCACGGTGCGTCGCGCTTTCCGCATCGGCGCTGGCGCGTGCGAACCGTGCCGCGGCAAAGCCGGCAAGGGCGGCACCTGCAATGAAGGCTGCCGGGTGGGACCGGGCAAAACGGCTTGCGTCGGACAAGAGGCTGTCGACGCTGCGGCCTTGCAGATCGCCCGACAGCTGGTCCACACCGGCGGCGAGCGCGCGCAGAACCCGGCGTTCCAGCTCGGTCTCGGCATGGCCCGCGCGGCGCTGGAGGGCGTGGGTCAACTGCTGCCCACGGTCCGCCAGCCCTTCTTTGCCGGACTCGATCCGGCCTTTCGCTTCCGCTCGCAGCCCTTCGCCGGCGGAAGCGGCGAGCGATGCAGCTTCGTCCTTCACCGCACCAAGCGCCTGCGCGCCGAGATCGCGCGCGGCGCCTGTCGCCGTCTTCAGGTCTTCGGTCAGTGTCTCGACAGTCATGGTGGATGCTCCCGTTGAAAAGATGGAGAGATGTGCGGGCGCAGAAATGGCAGGTCAGCCGCAAGGATCATGTCCGTCGCTGGGATCGCTGCGTTTGTGCGTCGCGCGCTTGTGCGTCAGGCGTGGCGCGTTTCCGACCGGGGGCCGGCAACGAGCCAGATCAAGAAACCGATCAGCGGCAGGAAGAACACGAGCAGCACCCAGAGCGCCTTTCGCCCCGAGCTTGCGCCCGATCCCATGATCGAGATCAGTGCCCAGATATCGAGCCCCAGAAGGATGAGCCCGCCGACGCCGCCGAGATTGAGCATGTTGGCTTCCATCGCACAGGTCCTTTCTTGCTGTTCCTGGATCAAACGCCGAGCCCTACCGCCGGGTTCCGTACGCACAATGTTCAGCCTCTCGATCGCGCTGCGGAACCAAAAGGGATGAACGGCGTTGACCCTGCATCATTCATGCTTACGCCAAAGAAGGAGTTTCAGAATGCTTGGTTGGGCTCTCACGTTCCTGGTGATCGCGCTGATCGCTGCTGCCCTCGGCTTCGGCGGTATCGCCGGGACGTCTGCGGGGATCGCTCAGATCCTGTTCGTCGTCTTCCTCGTCCTGTTCGTCGTGGCGATGATCGCCCGCGCCGTGCGTGGCAAGCCGCCGGTCTGACCCGCGCGGCACTCAATTACGACTGTTGATCTCAAGCTTTACGAGTGAGGAAACGGGCCGGGACGCAAGTCCCGGCCCTTTCTTGTGGTCGCGGCGCCCGGGCCCCGCCCGCGCCGCGTTGCCGCAATGACCACCGCGCCGCTCAGCAAGCTCCCGCATCCAGAGCCACTGGAAATGGCGCAGCACGACATCGTCTCCCTCCACTGGGACTTCGCGCAGCTGCGCCCGTCGCTATGTTCGACGTTGGCCAGCGCCCGCACACGCGCCACCTTTCAATGCAGAACGGCCCTCCCTGAAGGGTGGGCCGTAAACGCGGTCTGCCGGGGCAGGGTCGACCCACCCCGGCAGCTCTCCTCAGATGCGAGCTTACTTGTCGTAGGTCGGCAGCGCCTCGAGCTGCTCTTTCGTCATCGGGATATAGACGCGCAGATCGTCGCCCCCGGTCTCGCGCAGAATGTCGATGTCACTCATGGCAAGCTCCACAGGCTTTTCGCCGATCCCGAGGAAGCCGCCCACATCGACGATGGCATGGGTCAGCTTGCCGCTGTCGTCAACGATGAGGCGCGAGACCTCGCCGATCCGCTCGTCGTTGGCATCATAGGCCGAGGCGCCGGTGAGCATCTCGGTCGTGATGTCTGCCTCTGGCGGCGTTTCGTACCCGTCGCGCGCGGTATGCTCGCGGGTCATTGCGTCACCGGCCGCCTCGGCAGTGTCGGCAACCGCGGCTGCCGTATCGGAAGCCGCCTCTTTTACAGAAGAGCCGGCGTCGCCCGCCGCCTCGGCGACAGCCTCACCCGCTGCCTTGGTCTCCTGCATCGCGGAATGAGTCCAGGAATAGGCCGGGGCCTCTTCAAAGGCGGCGCGCGAGGCGTTCATCACTAGAAAGTAGTCCGACTCGTCCTCGGGCGTCGCGCTGTCGGCGACGAAGCGGATCGACTTCATGTCGACCGCCACCTGACGCTCGCCAATGCCGAGAAAACCGCCGATGTCGACCAGAACCGCATCGACCGTACCGTTGCGAGACACGATCACGTCATTGATCTCACCAATGTCTTCCCAGCCGTCCTGAAGGCCATCGAAGGCATCTCCCTCGATTGCCGCTTCGCTCGCATAGACCCTCTTGCCGATGAACTCGGAGGCGTGGATTTCCATCGGGTCTGCGCTGGCACGAAACATGGTATCCTGGGCAAGTGCAGACGTGCCGAAAAGGGCCGCCATAGCGGTCGAAATCATGAGATTCTTCATGAGGTTAGTCTCCTCTTGGAATGGATATTCAAAGCGTCGTGACGCTTGCAATCCAAACGTGCCGGTCGGACGCCGGTTCCGAGAAAATTGCCGTCTCATGTCCCGCTTCGGACATGCGGCGCAAAGTCTGCCAACCCTACGGAACAAACCCGCGCGCTGCGCGTTTAGCCTGTCAGCCAGGTGCGCGAACGGGGGGGTGAAAATGGCCGACGATGAGGCACCGGACGGTGCTGCTGCAGGTGCGATCATCGGCGCTTCCGACCTTGCGGCGATCCGACGGTATGTGGCGATCGTCGCCTTTGTGACGGTCGCAGTGGCGCTTTACTTCGCCAAGCAGGTCGTATTGCCCTTCATTCTCGCGATCCTGCTGGCGCTGACGCTTAGCCCGGTCACGCGGGCGCTCTCTCGGTACGGCATTCCGCCTCTTTTGACTGCTCTGGTGCTCATAGCCACCGTTTCTGGCGCAATCGGGGCGGGTACCTATCTTCTCAGCGGTCCCGTTTCCGAGTGGATCGCGCAGGCTCCGGAAATCCGCCAGGAACTTGAACTGCGCCTGCGCGACATCGCGCAGTCGATCCGCTCCGTGAAAGAGGCGTCGGAACAGGTCGAGGAACTGGCAGCGGCATCTGGCGACGGCGTGGTCAAGGTCTCGATAGATCAGCCCGGTTTCATCACCTCGGCGTTTCTGGACATGGCCTCCTTCGCGACGACCTCGCTCGTCGCCCTCGTCCTTGCGCTTCTCATTCTCGCCTCGGGCGACATGTTCTACGTCAAGCTGGTCGAGAGCTTTCCGCGATTTGCCGACAAGAAGCGGGCACTGAAGATCGCCTACGGGGTCGAGCAGAGCATCTCCAGCTACCTTCTGTCGATCACCATCATCAACGCCGGACTTGGCGTTACCGTCGCTCTCGGCCTTTGGCTCGTCGGCATGCCGCAACCGGCGGTCTGGGGTGCGCTCGCATTTCTCCTCAACTTCCTTCCGTATATTGGCGCGGTCACAGGGGTCGCCCTCTGCGCCGCCGTCTCCATCGTCAGTTTCGACAGCCTCCCTCACGCGCTTCTCGCCCCCGGCTTCTACCTTTTGGCAACGTCGGTCGAGGGCCAGTTCGTCACGCCGGTCGTGCTTGGGCGCCGGCTTGAGATGAACGCGGTCGCGGTCTTCTCGACCGTGGTCTTCTGGGCCTGGCTGTGGGGCTTCGCCGGCGCGCTGACGGCGGTGCCGTTCCTCGTCTGTCTCAAGGTCATCTGCGACCATGTCCCGCAGCTTTCGCGGCTCGGCAATTTCCTCGGTACCTCAGACATCCGCGGCCGCTATGACCCGCTGAGACGAGAGGCGATCTGAGTCGGTGGGGAACCGCAATGCGCGCTGGACGTTGTGTGACGGACGGCGAGCAGATCGCCGGTAACAGATAAGGAGCATACCTATGCTGAACAAAACCGCCCGCGGCGTCCTCGCCGCCGCCCTCCTCGCCGCGCCCGCGGTCCCGGCCTTTGCCGAAACCATGGTGCGCGAGGTTCAGGTCACCGCTGACATGAGCGCAATCCAGAACACCAAGGCCGCCGAGCACTGGGCTCACCTTTCCGACGACCTCCAGAATGCCATCATGGCCGACCTCGTCGGGAAGACGGGCGAAACCGGCTCGAAGATCGTGATCGACATCGACGAGGTGGAGCTCTCGAATACACTTCAGGAGGTCACCGGAACCGCCGAGTCGCGCCTTGTGGGCGATGTCGCCGTGACGAACGACGTCGACAACACCAAGTTCGATGCCTATGAGCTGACCGTGACCTTCGAGGAGGCCGGCCCCTTCTTGGTCGCGGGAACGGATCTTTCGGCGCTCACCACCGACAGCCAGGAGTACTATGACGCGATGGTCGCGGCCTTCGCCGACCACGTGGTGCGCAATCTCAAGTAAAGGAAATCGAGAATTTGCGGTGCCCCGGTGCCTGTGAAGCGGGGGCGCCGCAATCATTCATTTGATGTCTGCGTTTCTGCGCAGATCATTTGCAGGCCGATGTCGTTCTCCGGGAGCTCGGATATGGACGCTGCAAAGCCGGTGACCTGAGACCCGCCTTCGGTCCGGCGCTCGGGTGAACCCGTTAGTCGATTTCTGGCCTCATGTGGCCTTGGTTTCCGGCCTCGATTCCTCTGCAAATTCCAGCGGCGTGAGATCGCCAATGGATGAGTGGGGGTTGTGTCGGGTACGCTCATTCTTCCATGCTTCGATCTTCTCGCGGGCTCCTTCAGCGATGAGGATAGGGTTTCGTTCAGCAGTTCATCGCGGAAGATGCCGTTGAACGACAGGATGAAAGCATTCTGCACCGGATTGTCACGCGCGATGGAACCCCGGGTGAGACCGGCAAAGGCCTGGACTCCTCTCCGGTGCCCCGAACGCGCGGACAACCGGAACGTCAAACAAGCGGGAAAATCGACGCAGTCGCTCACATAGCGCTTGCCTGGTGAACGGGCGCGAGTGTGTTTCGCTAGTAATCATTTGAAATAACTGGCGATCCCGCGAGCACTCGAACCCCGAACCTGCCGATTAGAAGTCAGCTGCTCTATCCAGTTTAGCCACGAGACCGCTGCACACAGCT
>JAGRDU010000145.1 GCA_020446905.1 Paracoccaceae bacterium
CGCCAGGCGCAGATGATCTACCAGATGGCCGACACTGCGCTGAACCCGAAATTGCGCCTGCGCGAGCTGATCGGGCGGCCGGCGGAGATGTATCTCGGCCTGAAGGGCAAGGCGCTCACCGAGCGCATCCGGGACCTTCTGGCGTTGATCGAACTGGAGCCGGAAAAGTACATCGACCGGCTGCCGTCCGAACTGTCGGGCGGGCAGAAGCAGCGCATCGGGATTGCCCGCGCGCTGGCGGCCGAGCCGAAGTTCATCATCTGCGACGAGGTCACGTCGGCGCTCGACCAGCTCGTCGCGGAAGGCATCCTGAAGCTCCTCGACCGGCTCCAGTCCGAGTTCAACCTCGCCTACATGTTCATCACCCACGACCTCGCCACCGTGAAGGCCATCGCCGACGAGGTGGTGGTGATGCAGAACGGCCGGGTGGTTGAGCAGGGGCCGAAGGAAGAGATGTTCCAGCCTCCGCACGACCCCTATACCGAACTTCTCCTTTCCTCGGTGCCGGAGATGGACCCCGACTGGCTCACGCGGCTTCTGGCCGACAGGGCCGCGAGGCGCGCCGGGCAGGGCTGAGCAACGCCGATCCGGGGTAGCCTCGGCGTTCCGAATGCGCGAATGTCGGGGCAGGCATCGACTTCGGGGAGGGCGTCGCCATGAGGGCACTGATCGTCGAGAAGGGCGAGGACGGCGGCACTCGCGCCGCCGTGCGGGAGATCGCGGAAAGCCGCCTGCCCGAAAGCGAGGTGCGCGTCGCCGTCGAATACTCGACGGTGAACTACAAGGACGGGCTCTGCATCGGACCCGGCGGCGGGCTCGTGCGCAGCTACCCCCACATTCCCGGCATCGACTTCGCCGGCACCGTCGAACATTCCTCGGACCCGCGCTACGAGGCCGGCGACAAGGTCGTCCTGACCGGATGGCGCGTCGGCGAGGCGCATTGGGGAGGCTATGCCGAGAAGGCATCCGTCCGTGCCGACTGGCTGGTGCCGCTTCCTCCGGGGCTGACCACCCGCGCGGCGATGGCGGTGGGGACGGCCGGACTGACCGCGATGCTCGCGGTGATGGCGCTGGAGGATCACGGGCTGAAGCCCGGGCACGGACCGGTGCTCGTGACCGGGGCGGCGGGCGGCGTGGGCTCCGTCGCGACCGCGATCCTCGCGGGGCTCGGCCACGAGGTCGCGGCGGTGACCGGGCGGCCGGAGCAGGCGGAGTACCTGCGGGATCTCGGCGCGACGCAGATCGTACCGCGTGAGGATCTGTCGGAGGTGACGCGCAAGCCGCTCGAAAGCGAAAGCTGGGCAGGGTGCGTCGATGCCGTCGCCGGGGCAATGCTCGGCCGCGTTCTGAAACAGATGAAATACGGCACCTCGGTCGCGGCGGTGGGGCTTGCGGGCGGGGCGATGATCGAGGGCGCGATGGTCACGCCCTTCATCCTGCGCGGGGTCAACCTCCTCGGCATCGACAGCGTGATGCAGCCCTACGCCAACCGGCTCCGCGCCTGGCAGCGGATCGTCCGTGACCTGCCGATGGAGAAGCTGGAGGCGATGGTGGTGCCCGCGACACTTGCCGACCTGCCGCGGCTCGGGGCCGAAATCCTGAAAGGCAAGGTCCGCGGCCGCATCGTCGTTGACGTGCGGGCCTGAGCGGCACCGGGGATGCGGCGCGCGCGATGGATCGGCGCGGAAAGCGATGCTAGACTTTGCTCCGGCAAGGCGCTATGAGCGCAGCGCGTTAGCGCTAACATGAAGGAGCAGCGCGCATGGTCTCCAGGGTCATTCCGGTCGATCCCTTCGACCTCGTGGTGTTCGGCGGCACCGGCGACCTTGCCCGGCGCAAGATCCTGCCCGGCCTCTACCGTCGCTACCTGGCCGGCCAGATTCCCGAAACGTCGCGGATCGTCGGCGCCGCGCGCGGCGAGATGGATGACGCAGGTTTCCGCGCCTTCGTCGCGGACGCCCTGGGCGAATTCCTGCCCGAGGCGAAGCGCGATGGCGAGACCGTGGGCAAGTTCCTCGGCCATCTCCACTACGTCCCGGTGGATGCGAGGGGCGAGGGCGGTTGGGCCGACCTCGCGCGCCTCGTCCGCCGCGACGTCGTGCAGGCCTTCTACTTCTCTGTTGCCCCGGCGCTCTTCGGCGATCTTGCCGAGCGGCTCCACCGCTTCGGCATCGCGGCGCCGCACGCGCGGATCGTGGTCGAAAAACCCTTCGGCCGCGATCTGGAGAGCGCGCGCGCGCTGAACGCGACGCTCGCCGAGCATTTCGACGAGGGCCAGATCTACCGGATCGACCACTACCTCGGGAAGGAGACGGTCCAGAACCTGATGGCGGTGCGTTTCGCCAATATCCTGTTCGAGCCCTTGTGGAACGCCCGCCATGTCGATCACGTCCAGATCACCGTGGCCGAGACCGTGGGCGTCGGCGGGCGCGGAGCCTACTACGACAGGTCCGGCGCCATGCGGGACATGGTGCAGAACCACCTGATGCAGCTTCTCTGCCTCATCGCCATGGAGCCGCCCTACCGCTTCGATCCCGACGCCGTGCGCGACGAGAAGCTGAAGGTCATCCATGCGCTGCAACCGGTTCCTGTCGAGGACATCGTCCGCGGCCAGTACCGCGGCAGCGCGAAGAAGGGACCGGGGGGCGAGCCATCCTATGTCGAGGACGCCGAAAACCCCGCGTCGCGGACCGAAAGCTACATCGCGATGAAGGCGGAGATCGCCAACTGGCGCTGGAAGGGCACGCCCTTCTACCTGCGCACCGGCAAGAAGCTGCGCGCCCGCGCCTCGGAAATCGCAGTGGTCTTCAAGGAAGTGCCGCATTCGATCTTCGGCGAGGAGGAGGGATGGCGCGAGAACGTGCTCTCCATCCGGCTCCAGCCGAACGAGGGGATGACCTTGTCGGTGATGATCAAGGAACCGGGGCCGGGGGGGATGCGGCTGACCGAGGTGCCCCTGGACATGTCCTTCGCCGAGGCGCTCGGCGAGGAGGGCGCCGACATTCCCGACGCCTACGAACGGCTGATCATGGACGTGATCCGCGGCAACCAGACCCTCTTCATGCGCGGCGACGAGGTGGAGGCGGCCTGGGCCTGGAGCGATCCAATCATCGCCGGATGGGAGGCGCGGGGCGACCGGCCGAAGGGCTACGATCCCGGCTCCTCCGGGCCCGAGGATGCGCTGATGCTCCTGCACCGTGATGGCCGGCGCTGGCGCGAGATCCGGGAATGAGCGTCGGCCCGGCGCCCCGCACCGAAGGGGAGAGATGACCCATGGAAATCGTCGAGTATCCCGACCGCGAACTGATGATGATCGCTCTGGCCGACCGGCTGGCAAGCGAGCTTGCGACGGCGGTCCGGGGCAAGGGCAGCGTGAGCTTCTGCGTCCCGGGCGGTACCACTCCGGGGCCGGTCTTCGACACGCTTTCGGGCATCAGCATCGACTGGGACCGCGTCACGGTGTTCCTGAACGACGAACGCTGGGTGCCGGAAAGTCATGAACGGTCGAACGCACGGCTGGTGCGGCAACGGCTTCTGACCGGACGCGCCGCCGCGGCGGCCTTCGTGCCGCTTTATGCCGATACGCCCGAGCCGGAACAGGCGCTTGACGCGCTGACCGAGGCGCTTTCGCCCCACCTGCCAATCGATGTACTGCTGCTCGGCATGGGGGCCGACCTGCACACTGCTTCGCTTTTCCCCGGCGCCGACCGGCTGGCCGAGGCTTTGGCACCCGACGCGCCGGTCCTGATGGCGCTCAGGGCCCCGGGCGCGGGCGAGCCTCGGGTGACGCTGACGGCGCGTGTCCTGGCCGATGCGATGGCCTGCCACATCCTCATCACCGGGGCGGAAAAGCGTGCGGCCCTCGACCGCGCGCGGGGACTTCCGGCCGAAGATGCGCCGGTAAATGCCGTGCTGACGAACGCAACCGTCCACTGGGCGGAATGAACCGGACAGGAGACACCTCGGAATGAGCCTCTGGGACGACCTCGGATATCATCATGCCGCCCATGCCGACCGGCCGATCCTTTCGCTCTTCGAGGGGGCCGACCGGGCGCGGCATTTCTCGATCCGTGCCGACGGTCTTCTCTTCGACTACTCCAAGACCGGGATCGACGCCCACGCCCGCGACCTGCTGATCCGGCTCGCCGAAGGCGCGGGCGTGGCCCAGCGGCGCGAGGCGATGTTCTCGGGCGCGAAGATCAACGAGACGGAGGGCCGTGCCGTCCTCCATACGGCGCTGCGCAGTCCCGAAGGGCGAGTGACCGTGGACGGCCGCGACGTGATGCCGGAGGTCCGGGCAACCCGCGCCCGCTGCGAGGCCTTCGCCCGCGATTTGCGCGACGGGCGGTTCACCGGGCAGGGCGGGCGCATCACCGATGTGGTCAATATCGGCATCGGCGGGTCCGACCTCGGCCCGGCGATGGCGGCGACAGCACTTTCGCCCTATGCCGATGGCCCGCGCGCGCATTTCGTCTCGAACGTGGACGGCGCGCATGTCCATGACGTGCTGGCCCCCCTGAACCCCGAGACGACGCTTGTGATCGTCGCCTCCAAGACCTTCACGACCATCGAGAC